>JASHRV010000125.1 GCA_030037175.1 Acetobacteraceae bacterium | reverse complement strand
TCTCGAGGGCGCGAAGGGGCTGATCAACGGTATCACCTGCGGCGCGGGCATGCCCTATCGGCTGTCCGACATCGCGAGCCGGTTCGGCGTCCATTACTACCCGATCGTTTCCTCCGCGCGCGCCTTCAACGCGCTCTGGAAGCGCGCCTACCACAAGGTCGCCGACCTGCTGGGCGGCGTCGTCTACGAGGACCCGTGGCTCGCCGGCGGCCATAACGGCCTCTCCAACAGCGAGGACCCGAGCCGGCCGGAAGCCCCGTTTCCGCGCGTGCTCGCGCTCCGCACTCTGATGCGCGAGTTCGGGCTGGCCGAGACGCCGATCATCATGGCCGGCGGCGTCTGGTGGCTCGACGAGTGGGAGGACTGGATCGACAACCCGGATCTCGGCCCGATCGCCTTTCAATTCGGCACTCGCCCGCTTCTGACCAAGGAGAGCCCGATCGGCGAGGGCTGGAAGCAGCGGCTGCTCAAGCTCAAGGAAGGCGATGTCTTCCTCAACCATTTCAGCCCGACCGGATTCTATTCCTCGGCGGTGAACAACGGGTTCCTGCACGAGCTCAAGGCGCGCTCGGAACGGCAGGTGGCGTATGCGAGCGAGCCGGTCGGCGAACATGTCGCGCTCTACGGGGTCGGCCCGCGCAAGCGCCCCGTCTATCTCACGCCCGCGGATCTCGAGCGGGCGCGGGGGTGGGAAGAAGAGGGGTTCACCGAGGCGCTGCGCACGCCCGACTCGACGCTGATCTTCGTGACCCCCGAGAAGGCCGCCGAGATCCGCGCCGACCAGGTGGCCTGCATGGGCTGTCTCAGCGCCTGCCGCTTCTCCAACTGGAGCGACCACGCGCCCGAATACAGCACCGGCAAGAAGGCCGACCCGCGGAGCTTCTGCATCCAGAAGACGCTGCAGACGATCGGTCACCAGTCGAGCGCCGCCGAGGCGGTGGAGAACAATCTGATGTTCAGCGGCGCCAACGGGTTCCGCTTCGGCTCCGACCCATTCTATTCGAACGGCTTCATCCCGACGGTGAAGCAGCTCGTCGAGCGAATCCTGACGGGGCGCTGAAGGTGGGGCGCTGAAGGCGGGGTGCTGAAGCCGCCGGCGCGCGATAGACGAAGGCCCGGCTCATCGGCATAAGAATCGGCCGAGGCGGCGGGGGATCGGCGGGCTTGGCCAGCGTCAGTGTCGTGCGGCGGGCTATGGTGATCGTGCTCGGCAACGAAAAGGGCGGGTCCGGCAAGTCCACCACGGCGATGCATCTCACGGTCGGCCTGCTTCGCGACGGCTACCGCGTGGGCGCGATCGATCTCGATGCGAGGCAGGCGACGCTTGCCGGCTATATCGCCGCCCGTGAGACCTTCGTGCGCACCAAGGGTGTCGCGCTGGCGCTGCCGCGGGTGTTGACGGTCGAGCGCAGCGAGGAGGATAGCCGCTCCGCCGCCGAGGCCGATGAGCGGGCGCGCTTCGGGGCTGCGCTCGACGCGCTTTCGCGCGATTGCGAGATCATCGTCATCGACTGCCCGGGGTCGGACACGTTCCTGAGCCGGCTCGGACACGCGCATGCGGATACGCTGATCACGCCGATCAATGACAGCTTCGTCGACTTCGCGATGCTGGCGAAGGTGGACCCGGACAACCGCGATGTCGTGCATCCGAGCATCTACAGCGAAATGGTGTGGCAGGCGCGCAAGGCGCGCTTTGCGCGCGACCGCGGGCGGATTGACTGGATCGTGATGCGCAACCGGCTGGGCGCGGTGGCGGCGCGCAATAAACGCGATGTCGGCGCCTCGCTCCAGACGTTGGCCAGACGGATCGGGTTTCGTACGGTCAAGGGCTTCGGCGAGCGCGTCATCTTCCGCGAGCTTTTCCTCCAGGGCCTGACCTTGATGGATGTTCGCGAAGCCGGACTCGGGATCGCGCTCGGGATGAGCCATGTGGCAGCGCGGGCGGAGGTGCGGGCGCTGATCGGGGCGATCCGCAAACCCCCGCCGGCAGCGCCGATGGATCTCCCTGCCGCCGGATGCCAGGCGGCGGGGCAGGCAGGTTAGGGAGCCAGGCGAGGGCCGATCAGGCCAGCCCGCCCCCTTCGCCGAATGCGCTATTGCGCCGTTCTGTCGTCGGCAATGGTGACAACGGTACGGGCAAGCGATGCCGGCGAGTAGGCGCCGAGATCGTCCCAAAGCCGGACATGGGGCCGGTCCTTCGCGGCCGGTGCAGCGTCTGGGGCCACCTTGCGAGACCCGCCTTCGGTCCGCGCCGCCGTGGCACCGACCGGCGCCGTCCCGGCGATCGGACCGACCTGGCGCCGGGGATACCCGGGCTCGCGGCCTTGTGGGGCACTGCCTGGAGCTCGGAGCCTGAGGGCGCCGATATCTTCACTTGCCGCCATGATTGAAACGCCTGTCCTTCTGGTTTCGCCCATCCCTGGGCTCTCGTGCCCCCGTCTCAGCCCCCCTCTGTGATCTCGATAACCTCGCCCGAGCGCCATCGGGCGTTGGGTGAAACCATCGATCACGTTTCCGTGTTTGGCGCTTTCGACGCCTTTTTTCAACCCCGAGGTGAGAAACGGAGGTTGATTGGGCGCTCGGATACACGAGCCGCAGTCTGGACAGCGCTGAACTGGCCATGCAAAACAGCGCCGGGCCAGAGGCGACGCATCTGTCCTCGCCCCCTTGGCCGGGCCGGCGAACGAACTGAGATGCCGACGTAGCTCAGCGGTAGAGCAACTGATTCGTAATCAGTAGGTCCTCGGTTCAAATCCGAGCGTCGGCACCATAGATTCAATGGGTTAAATGTTGATCTTGTAGTTTATTTTGCGGATTGCCAAAGCGGCTTTGGAAAAAAGCCTGCACGGCATCCGGGTCCGAGGCGGAGAGGGGCCGGCGACTGAGCGCGCTGGAGAAGGTCGTGTCACCTCGAACGCGCTCCATCCCCTCCCCCACTCTTGGTGATTCTGTCTGCCAGCGCAAATCGGCACCGTTCACCAGTGGGTATTGCCCCCATCGACCAGCATGATGCTGCCAATCGTGCAGTTGGCAGCGTCGCTGGCCGGGAACAGCATGATATTGGCAATCTCGGAGGGCTCCACGAAAAGGCGTATTGGTGCTATCGAATTCCAGAGCTTCACTCATTCTGGGTTGATAGAGACGATGCTTGGTCATTTCGGTCATGACGTAGCCGAGAACCATCGCATCGACGCGGATCCTGTGCGGTGCGAATTCTACAGTCAGCAACTTCACCCTCTCGCGCAAAGCCGCTTTGTCGGTGCGGTATTGGGCCCGTGGCTGCAGCTTGTATAGAATGAAGCCGGAATTCGAACCAATGGCGACGACGCTTCCGCCACCGGATCTTGTCATTTGCCGCGCGAAAGCCTGGGCAATGAAAAAATCGAGCATTGACCTTGACATCGATCACGTCGGTCCATTCTTCGGGCGAGGTCTCGAACACATTGGTGTTGGGATTGATACCGAGGCAATTGAACAAAACGTCGACGCATCCGAAGTCGTGCTCCACATTGTTTGCCACGACTGTTGCCTGCGCGGGATTCCGTAAATCCGTCCTTTAGAATGTCTCCGTACGCCTGGTCACGGCGGCGATTACTGCGGCTGGCGTCGCGCAATCAGCCTCGGAAATGTCGATAATGGCTATGTCTGCGGCAAAGTCGGCGCCGGCCACGGCCGCGAGGTCGGTGATAGTGCGGCCGATACCATATGCCCCATCGGTCACCGCAGCGGTCTCGCCGGCGAGCCGGAAACTGTCGAGAGATATCACAGGACAACCCTTCCGAGAAAAAACAGAGGCGGTCGGCAATCCTCCAATTCGATGGTAGTCACGCCGGAACACACTACCGCACATATGGGCCGATCCAAGACGCTTGGTACTCCATCGCCCACCAAGTTCGCAGCGACGAACGCAGCAGCGAATTGAAGCCACTGGCACAGGTCGCCCCCGAAAACAGGTGGAGAAAAGACCCCGTCCGGTAGAAAGTCAGCAAAACATCCTTGCCAAGCGTCGGCGGCAGTCGAATCCGGGGCCGCCGACCTGGATGGACCACACCTGGCTGGTCCGGCAAGCCAAAGAGGGTAACACTACGGGCCTCAACCCGGGAGGAAACGATGAAGAACGGGCAAGATGTGGAACTACTGCTAGGGCGGATCCTAATCGCCGCGCTTTTTCTACCAGCGGGGATCGAGAAGATCGTCGGCTGGCCGGGAATCGTCCAGTACATTGCCCATGATGGAGGCCCCCTTCCGCTGCTTGCCGGGATCGTTGCGGTCGTGTGTGAAGTGCTGGTGATCGGGCTGATCCTTCTTGGCGTTCTGGTGCGTCCACTGGCGCTGATCTTGGCCGTGTACACTATCGGCACCGCACTGATCGCGCACCGTTATTGGCAGTCGCATGGCGTGGCCGAGATCAGCGCACAGATCAACTTTTACAAAAATCTCGCGATCGCCGGCGGCCTGTTGGCGCTCTCGGCCGCGGGCTCGGGACGGCTAGCGCTGCTCGCCGATAGCTAATACGCGTCGCCGGAGATATCACTGTCGGAGGAGGTCGGGAGTAAAACTCTCGGACCTTGGCGTCGATGGGTCGGTCTTCCGCTGATGAGCATTAGATCCTGATCGCCGGATTGACGTGTGCGCGAAAATGCGCAGATTGCACCCACGCATGGACCTCCACACACTCGGCTGCTGCGGGAAAGTCCAGATGCGGGCTTTGGCGGGGAACTTTGGGCGTCACGCAGTGACCGACGCCAAGGTTCCCTACATGCAAGAGCAAGATGTTCGAAAGCGCACCGCCATAAGCGCTGCTCGCGTCCCGTTGACCCGGGCGCGCTTGATCGCCTTCAGGATCGCGTCGGACAGCATCGCGAACAGGCTCATTTTGCCAGCCTGTGGCGATGGAGCGTATCGCGAAATCGCCACGTTGATCTGGGGTCATGTGTTGCGCATTCCGACCGCAGCACCGGACGCTCGCCAACTATTGAGCAGCAGGCTTTCGATGCAGGCGTGCCGTTCCCGCACGTTGCCCAGCCAGAATTGGCTCGCTAAAGCGCAGAGGAACACGAGGTCGAATTTTCGCTGTGGTGGGTCATTATGGAGCGCAAGAAGCTTGCACAATGCACGACGGGCAATCAGATAACGCTGCGGCGCTTCCGCGGTCCAGGAATCGGCGTCACGCACCGCGGCGATGCGGTGACACCGGCTCACACCGAAGCTCTCTGGATTCGCCCTCTTTCGTCAGGATTCGGTTGGCGGGGACAAGCACGCGCATAGCGAACCGATTTGCTGCGTGTCATCGGGTTGATAGACGATGCCCTCCGTCTGCGCGTGCGAAAGCCGCGTACGGACTTTGAGCGACACTTTAGTGGTCACGTCAAAACAAAGCGGGCCGCCATACGCGAGTTTAGAACGACCGAGCTGGCGCTCCAGTATGGTGTCAATCTGAGCGCTCCTCGCAGAATCGAATCGCTCGCTGGTGATCAGCCCCAGCGGAACGGCATCACAATCATAGACAATAGAAAGCGCCGGCGCTGCGCTGACAGATATGACACCGAGTATCCCCACATGAGGTCGAACACCTTGCGACGGATCGACCAAAGTCCCGACATTGCGTGCTTGTTCAAGATGATCTCTTTTGCCCCATCGTTAGAGTGCAATGCGTTTACCTTCTTCCGCGGCGCGATAGCCGGCGTATTGGACCTTGATTGCTTCAAAGGCGAGATCGAGCCCGGAAAGTGGTTCACGGCCAAAGGCCACACATTCCATAAAGTCCTGGATTTCTCCGAAATAGCCGCGCGTCCACTCTTCCTCGAGGCACACAAACTGCCATCCGGTCTTACGATCCACCTTTTCAGTGATATAGACGTCCGCAAGCTTTGCCTCGTCCGTCAGGTAGGTGACAAGATGATTGTTCGGGGCGATGTTGGAGAACAGCGCGCCACCGCTTGTGTATGTTTCTACCAGGTTGCGCACGCCCCCCAAGATCACGTCGCCGGCGAAGACGGTCGCCTTGGTGCCGTCGGAAAAGGTGAGGCTGAGCATGCCCCAATCTTCGACGTCTACCGGATCGGCATGGATATGGCTGCGTTCCTCGCGCCGCAGACCATGCGTCAGCATGCCGACATCGCAGGTTACGTCAGAAACGGCGACGCGCTCGCCCCGTGCCTTCGCTTCCACTTGCTTCAGATAGAGCACTGCTGATAGTGGGTGACAGCCTTGGCGGATCAGCGCACCGCCGCCGGTCATCGCCCACTGTGCCGCATGCGCCGCGTGAGAGCCGCTATGGCTTTCCTCCGCCTTCATAAACAAGATTTTGTCGCGGGTTGCCCGAAGAATCTCAGCCGTTTTGATAACGGCGGGAGCATAAATCCAGTCTTCGGCGTAGAGAAAGAGCCGTCCGCTAGCACGGATAACGGAGGAAAGCTCTTCCATCTCCGCCATCACACGCTCGTACATCAGGGATTTCGCAACGGTGCGACCGACCGGCGCCCTGTCGCCAAGCCGGCCGAAATAGCCGGTGAACGGCTTCTCGCAAATTACATGCTTGCCTGCCCGCACGCTGGCGACGATCATTTCGGCGTGAACCGCTGGTGGCGTGCAAATATCGATGACGTCGATCTGCGGGTCATCAAGCAGAATGCGCCAATCGCGATGGGATCGGGGAATACCGAAGCGATGCCCGAATTCCGTGACAGCTTCGCTTCGCGAAGCCACGGCGAGAACCTGAGCCCTGATGCCGAACACTCGGCGATAGGCATGCATGTGCAATTCGGCAGCGAAGCCGCTACCGAGGAGACCGATCCGCACTGTCTTCATCACGCTACTCCCGCTTGCCAATATTTCGGATCGAATCGATCTTTGAGAAGAGATTGGGCAAAATCGTCTTCAAGTGGGTGCCGACGGGCCAGGCAAGCTTGCAAGACAGCGTCTGCTCTGCACCGTGTTCTACCGCCTGTTCCGGTTGTTCGATATAGGAGAAATTCAGACGAATTGGATCACGGCATTTCAGCCCACCGACCAAAACTAGGGACAAACATTGGGGCTGGGATCGCAGTTCGTTGATCGAGGCAGAAGGTGACGACATCTGCGATTCGGGTGGCGGAGACGAAGGCATTTGAGCATCGTTGGTGGCGAATAGCGATATGGCGTCGGTCCTTGAGCTTCACAAACATGGTCTCCATCCGATGACGCTGGCGGCGGAAAATCTCGTCATAGTGCAGAAGGTGCCTTTGTCTTCTAGTCGGCGGGAAGCAAAGCTCGGCACCGCTCTCCGCCGCCGCCTGACGAAACCAATTGGCGTCGTAGCTGCGAGCATGGGACAGGAAGAATAGCGCTAACGCGTTCGTGGCGGCTCATTTGGCTTTCGTGATCGCAGACGGCAGAGAGCTTGGAATTCAACCCTCCTTTGGGACGTCCAATAGAGCGGGAAACCGCCTCCTTTCGAGCAGACTCGTCGCAGTGCGATAAGCTTTCAGGCGTATCGCGTCGATCATGGCCCGCTCGCGCCGCGGGATTTTGCCCGCGAGCGAGGCAAAGATTTGGTCGAAAACCCCAGGCCGGTTCCAATGGATGTAGCGGTTTTAAAGCATTTTGTACGGTCCGTATAGCTACGGTGCCTCCTTTCATTGCGAACCATTGCGAAACACATAGACAATGCCGTTCCCCGCCCCTGTCGTTTACGCAGAAAACCCCATGCGCGAGCGCAACATGCGCCGCGATCCCCGCTGCCTTCCGCTTGCTCAGCAGGTATACGCTGCTTTGTCTATCAACTCTCCCCGGTTATGTCCGCCATTCGCACTCGGGTGTTTCGGACAGCGGTCTGCTTGCGAGTAATCCCGAGAATCACTCATACTTCAGCGCCGTCAGGAACGTAGAGCGGAACTAGATTGAGCACCAGTAGTTGTCAGGCGATCGCCATCGCGATGCCTCGATTGCGCCCAAAAGCTTTTCGTCGGGGTCGTTGCCTTGTTTGTGTGCAGCCGAAGCCGGAGCCGTTAACTGTCAAGCGTGCTGCTGTCCTGTGGCTGCTTTGTAGTCGATACGATCTCAGTTGAGTATCATCACGGTGTTGCGGACGGTCGAAAGTTTCAGGCAGTCCGCGAGGGAGAGGTACTTTCCATGGGCGTTCTGCCAAGGCTAGAAATCTCGAGGCAGTATCTGCCACTCTCCCGCGGCTCGGGGTGAGCAGTGACGATGGTTGGTGTCTAGCGCAGATCCGTCTCGAATCTGCACCCAGCATCCCCTGACCGGGGCAGCGACGACACCATCCCCGCCCACTCCCTGTCGGCCAGATCGCTAGGATGATGCTTCATCTTCTTTTCGGTCTAAACCAACTGCCGGTGACGCTCTTACTTCCGCATCCATGGGCATTTGCTGTATTCATTCAACAGATAAGATATCGAACCGCCTCCAACACGTACCGAACGAAGAGGGACGTTGTTTCAATCTGGTTTGTCAAAAATTTAATTTTTTACGAAAGAGCCGGTCTAAAATCGCCCGATCTAGTTATGGACCCTTTGATCGTTGCGAGATAATCTGTCAATATCATCGATAGGAAAACAGTAGCCGTGACGATCTCCCTCCTTGCAGGCAAACCGGCGCCACCGGGGATGTTGGTCGATGTCGCGGCATTGGAACGCGCTTATCTGGAACGCCAGCCGAGCCTTGCCGACTCGGCCCAGTTCGTCGCCTTCGGCACCAGCGGGCATCGTGGCACGCCGTTCGCCGGCTCCTTCACTGAGGCTCACATTCTCGCCATCACTCAAGCGATTTGCGATTATCGGCGCGCCCGGAATATCGACGGACCGCTATTTATGGGCAAGGACACGCATGCCCTCTCCGCCTCTGCTGAACGAACAGCGCTGGAGGTGCTTGCCGCCAATGGCGTGATCACGGTGATCCAGTCCGGAGACGGGGTGACGCCGACGCCCGTGATTTCGTACGAGATTCTGGTACACAATCGCGACCGGCGGGACCATTTTGCGGATGGGATCGTCATCACGCCCTCACATAACCCGCCCGAGGATGGTGGCTTCAAATACAATCCGCCGAATGGTGGCCCTGCGGACACCGACGTCACGCGGTGGGTGCAGGATCGTGCCAACGAACTGCTCGCCGGCGGCAACTGGGGCGTGCGACGTGTAACGCTGGCTGCCGCCAAACGCGCGGAGACGACTCGCCAGCAGGATTTCGTAGGTTCCTATATTGGGGACTTGCCGAGCATCGTCGACATCGCGGCGATCCGCGATGCTGGGCTGCGACTCGGCGTTGATCCACTTGGAGGCGCCTCCTTGCCGTACTGGGAGCGAATTAACGAGGTTCATGGGCTCAGCATCGAGATTGTCAACACAACGCTTGACCCAACTTTCGGCTTCATGACAGTGGACCATGATGGCAAGATTCGTATGGACTGTTCTAGCCCATACGCGATGGCGGGGCTGTTGCGGTTGAAAGACAAATATGAGGTTGCCTTTGCCAACGACCCCGATTCCGATCGGCATGGTATCGTAACACCATCAACCGGACTGATGAGCCCGAATCATTATCTTGCGGTTGCGATCCGCTATCTGCTCACGCATCGGCCACGCTGGCCCGCAAGCGCCTTAATCGGCAAGACTCTTGTCAGCAGCGGCCTTGTCGACATGGTTGTGGCGAGCCTCGGCCGGCGCCTCCTCGAGGTGCCGGTTGGTTTCAAATGGTTTACTGCGGGCATGTTCGACGGCACCTGCTGCTTCGGCGGCGAAGAAAGCGCCGGCGCAAGCTTCCTGCGCCAAGATGGCAAAGTGTGGACCACCGACAAGGACGGTATCATCCTTGACCTTCTGGCAGCGGAAATCCTAGCGCGGACAGGCAGCGACCCGGGTGTGCACTATCGCGACATCACGACGAGGTTTGGCGCGCCGGTCTATACGCGTATTGATGCGCCGGCCACGACGGACCAGAAAGCACGCCTTGCGAGGCTTTCGCCAGCTATGGTTGCCGAGACGACGCTGGCGGGTAGCAAGATCACGGCTAAGCTGAGCGCAGCTCCCGGTAACGGAGCGCCGATCGGCGGGCTGAAGGTGATAGCTGAGGCAGGCTGGTTTGCTGCCCGCCCATCTGGTACAGAACAGCTCTATAAAATTTATGCTGAAAGTTTTCTGGATCAGACGCATCTCGACCTCCTCGTCGAGGAGGCGCAGCAGATCGTCGGCAACGCGCTGGCGGCAGCGGGATAGTAGGAGCCCGGAGCCGATTGAAGGATGTATCAGATATGGAGCCAGTGAAGCGAGCTGCTGCGGTGGTGACCCAAATCGCAGCTTTGGACAGGAAGATACGGAGTTCGTAATCGCGCGGAATGCAGCAAAGACGCATTCTCCAGCTAAAGGTTCTCTCGACGGCAACCTGAAACTGAGATTGACTCCGAATCGGTACGGCACCAAAATTTTTATGTGCTACCCTGTCCATTAGGGCTGGGACTCATAACCAATAGCTGACGGTTGCGGCGATGCAGACGGCGGCGTGGAAGTTGATGGCGAGACGATCGTACCGGGTGGCGATACGGCGAAAGTCCTTGAGCCGATTGAACATTCGCTCGATGGCATTCCGGCTTTTATAGAGGTAAGGGGAGAAGCAGTTTTTCCACACGCGCGTGACCTTCGGCGGGATGTTGGGTGCCGCGTTCTTGGCCTCGATTTTCTGGCGCACGGCGTTGGTGTCGTATCCCTTGTCACCGTGGACAAGCTCGGCGGTGCCGATCTCATCGAGCAGCGTATCCGCGGCGACGCAATCGGGAACCTGACCGCCCGTCAGAAGAAACGCGATCGGGCGGCAGGTGTTATCGGTCAGCGCGTGGATCCTGGTGGTACGCCCGCCGCGTGAGCGTCCGATTGCCTGGCTCTTCTCCCCCCTTTTCCGCCGGAGGCACAGCGATGCGCCTTGACCGCAGAGGAATCGATGAGCAAT
>JASHRV010000124.1 GCA_030037175.1 Acetobacteraceae bacterium | reverse complement strand
CCTTCATGGGCTACGTGCTGCCCTGGGGGCAGATGTCGTTCTGGGGCGCGACCGTCATCACCAACCTCTTCTCCGCCATTCCGGTGGTGGGCCACGGCATCGTCACCTGGCTCTGGGGCGGGTTCGCGGTCGCCAACCCGACGCTGAACCGCTTCTTCAGCCTCCATTACCTGCTGCCGTTCATCATCGTCGGCGTGGTGTTCCTGCACGTGATGGCGATCCACACGGTGGGCTCGAACAATCCGCTCGGCATCGATGTGAAGGGGCCGCAGGACACGGTGCCGTTCCACCCGTACTACACGGTGAAGGACAGCATCGGCGTCTGCGTCTTCCTCATCGTCCTTTCCATCCTCGTCTTCTTCGCGCCCCACCTGCTCGCGGACCCGAACAACGACATCCAGGCCGATCCCCTGCAGACCCCTTCGGACATCGTGCCGGAGTGGTACTTCCTGCCCTTCTACGCGATCCTGCGCTCGGTGCCGAACAAGCTCGGCGGCGTGACGCTGCTCTTCGGCTCGATCCTCATTCTTTTCGTGCTGCCCTGGCTCGACACGAGCCCGGTGCGGAGCTGCCGCTTCCGCCCCCTCTATCGCTGGTTCATGGTGCTGCTCGTCGCCGACGTGTTCGTGCTCGGCTATGTCGGCTCGAACCAGCCGGTCGGAATCTTCATCCTGCTCGGCCGGTTCGCGACCGCGTACTACTTCATTCATTTCCTCGTGCTGCTGCCGGTGCTCGGCATCGTCGAGAAGCCGCTGCCGCTGCCCGAGAGCATCAGCAGGCGCGTGCTCGGAGGAGGGCCGTTGCCGGCCGGGGCCGGAGCCGCGGCGCGGCCGATGGAGAAAGCCTGATGCGCGCCCTCGCCCGCACCGCGCTGCTCTCCGCCTTCCTCGGCGTGATCGGCATCGCCACCCCCTGGGCCCCCGCATGTGCTCCCGCATGGGCGCAGGAAACCCCGCCGCTGCCGCATGTCTATTGGAGCTTCGACGGGCCGTTCGGCACCTTCGACCGCGCCGCCGCGCAGCGCGGCTACCAGGTCTACAAGCAGGTCTGCTCGGCCTGCCACTCGATGAGCCAGATGCATTTCCGCGACCTCTCCGGCATCGGCTTCAACGACACCGAGATCGCGGCGATCGCCGCCTCGGTGATGGTCAACGGCAAGCCGGGCAAGCCGGCCGACGCCTTCCCCTCGCCCTTCCCGTCGCTGGCGGTCGCCGAGCAGACGTTCAACGGCGCGGCACCGCCGGACATGTCGCTGATGGCCAACGCCTTCGAAGGCGGGCCGACCTTCATCTATGCGATCCTCAACGGCTTTCGGAATCCGCCGGCGGGCGTGAGCGTGCCGCCCGGGCGCTACTACAACCTCTATTTCCCGGGCAACTTCATCGCCATGCCGCCGCCGCTGCACGAGGGCGCGGTTCAGTACGCCGACGGCACGCCCGCGAGCGTCGAGCAGATGTCGCACGATGTCGCGACCTTCCTCTACTTCGTCGCCAACCCGCACATGGAGGAGCGCAAGCGGATCGGCGTGCGCGTGGTGCTCTTCCTTGTCTTCCTCACCGGCTTGACGTATGCGCTCAAGCGCAAGGTCTGGTCCGATGTGGAGCATTGATGGCAGAAGAGGTCGCGCCGCTGATCGGGATCATCGGCGGCTCGGGGCTCTACGATATCGAGGGACTCGAGGAAAAACGCTGGCAGCGCCTGCATACGCCGTGGGGCGCGCCCTCGGACGCGCTGCTCTTCGGAAGGCTTGACGGCATCGCCTGCGTCTTCCTCGCCCGCCACGGCCACGGCCACCCGCTTTCGCCCACCCACCTCAACTACCGCGCCAATATCGATGCGCTGAAGCGCGTCGGCGTCACCGAGGTGATCTCCCTCTCCGCAGTCGGGAGCCTGAAGGAAGAGCTCGCACCCGGGCATTTCGTCATCGTCGATCAGTTCATCGACCGCAGCTTCGCACGCAAGAAAAGCTTCTTCGGCCGCGGCTGCGTCGCCCATGTCTCGATGGCCGACCCGGTCTGCGCGCGCCTCGGCGACGCGCTCGCGGAGGCCGCCGGCGCGATCGGCGTTCCCGTCACGCGCGGGGGAACCTACCTCGTGATGGAAGGGCCGCAATTCTCGACCCGCGCCGAAAGCGCGCTCTACCGCTCCTGGAGCGCAGCCGTGATCGGGATGACCAACATGCCCGAAGCCAAGCTCGCCCGCGAGGCCGAGCTCTGCTACGCGACGGTCGCCATGGTCACCGATTACGACTGCTGGCACCCGGAGCACGAGCACGTCACGGTCGAGGCCGTGGTGCGCACCCTCAACGAAAACGCGGCCCACGCACAGGCGCTGCTGCGCGCAGCGCTGCCGCGCCTCGCCAAGCCGCGCCCGCTCTGCCACGCCGGCTGCCAGCGCGCGCTCGAGCACGCAATCATCACCGCACCCAAGATGCGCAACCCGCTGCTGGTCGCGAAGCTCGACGCTGTGGCCGGACGGGTTCTCGGCACGATGTAGGCCAAGGGGGGCCCTGCCCCCCTTGGAACCCCCCGCCAAGGGCCGAGCCCTTGGAACCCTTTCGTTGGCGGTGGAACGGGCGGTCCGATCGGAAGCGATTTCGCTTCCGATCGGACCGCCCGTTCCACCGCCAAACGGATGGGGTCGGGCACCCAACGCGCATTGCGCGTTGGGAACCCGTCCAGGGCCTCAAGGCCCTGGCAGGGGTCCAGGGGACGGCGTCCCCTGGCCTTACCGGCTGGGAACGGCCCGGCCGGGGATGCGGTGGCGGAAGCGGAATGCCTCGGCGGCGTGGGTGCGTTCGACGGTTTCCGTGCCGGCGAGGTCGGCGATGGTCCGGGCGACGCGCAGCACGCGGGTGTAGCCGCGCGCGGAAAAGCCGAGCTTTTCGGCGGAGTCTTCGACGAAGCGCCGTGCGTCCGGCGTGATCGCGAGCTTGTCGGGGTCTGCGGTGGCGTTGAGGCGGCCGGGCCCGCGATGGCGCGCGTTCTGGGCGGCGCGTGCGGTGGCGACGCGCGCCGCGACCGTGGCGCTCGATTCGCCGGTGGGCGCGCGCGAGAGCACCGAGGGCGGCACGGGCTGGACCTCCACCGTGAGGTCGATACGGTCGAGCAATGGGCCGCTGATGCGCGTCTGGTAGTCTTCCCCGCAGCGGGGCGCGCGGCCGCATTCGCGGCCGGCATCGCCGAGATAGCCGCAGCGGCAGGGATTCATCGCCGCGACGAGCTGGAACCGTGCGGGATAGGTGAGGTGCGCGGCGGCGCGGGCGACGGTGGTGCGGCCGGTTTCCATCGGCTGGCGGAGAGAATCCAGTGCCTGGCGGGGAAATTCCGGAAGCTCGTCGAGGAAGAGGACGCCGCAATGGGCGAGGCTGATCTCGCCGGGGCTGGCGCGGTTGCCGCCGCCGGCGAGCGCCGCCATGCTCGCGGAATGGTGCGGCTCGCGGAAAGGCGGGCGCATGATCAGCCGCCCGCCATCGAGCATGCGCGCGAGGCTGTGGACCATGCTGACCTCGAGCGCCTGCTCGGCGGTGAGGTCGGGCAGGAGGCCGGGCAGGCGCGCGGCGAGCATCGACTTGCCCGCGCCGGGTGGGCCGATGAGCAGAAGATTGTGCCCGCCGGCGGCGGCGATTTCGAGCGCGCGCCGCGCCGTTTCCATCCCCTTCACCTCCGCGAGGTCGGGGACGTCGACGGCGGCCGCCACGCCGGGCGGCTCGGGCGGGCTCAGGACCTGGCTTCCCTTGAAGTGATTCACAATCGAAACGAGATCGGCTGGCGCGAGGACTTCGATCCGTCCCGCCCAAGCCGCCTCCCCGCCTTGGGCTTCGGGACAGACGAGGCCGAGCTCGCGCGAGGATGCGGCGAGCGCCGCGGAAAGCACGCCGCCGACCGGCGCGAGCCGGCCATCGAGGGAGAGTTCGCCGAGAGCGGCAAAGCCTGCGATCTCCTCGATGGGCAGCACGCCCATGGCGGCGAGGAGCGCCAACGCGATCGGCAGGTCGAAATGGCTTCCTTCCTTGAGGAGATCGGCGGGGGCGAGATTGACGAGCACGCGGCGCGGCGGCACCGCGAGGCCCATGGCGGTGAGCGCTGCGCGCACGCGCTCGCGCGATTCCGCCACCGCCTTGTCGGCGAGCCCGACGATCAGGAAGGCGGGCAGGCCCGAGGAGATCTGGACCTGGACCTGCACCGGGACCGCCTCGATGCCGACGAAGGCGAAGGAATGCACGCGCGCGAGCGTGCTCGCCGCGAAAGCCGGCTCGGGGGCACGCGCGGGCGGGGCGGCGGGTTCGCTCACGCGCGGGGGCGATGGCGCCGGCTTCGGTTTAGCCGGCGTCCATCGCGCGGCGCAGATTCTCGTCGATCTTGTTGAGGAATCCCTCGGTGTTGAGCCAGGGCTGGTCCTTGCCGATGAGGATCGCGAGGTCCTTGGTCATCGACCCCGATTCCACGGTTTCGATGCACACGCGCTCGAGCGTTTCGGCGAAGCGTGTCACGTCCGGCGTGTTGTCGAAGCGGCCGCGATAGGCGAGCCCGCGCGTCCAGGCGAAGATCGAGGCGATCGGGTTGGTCGAGGTCTCGCGGCCTTTCTGGTACTCGCGGTAGTGGCGGGTCACGGTGCCGTGGGCCGCTTCCGCCTCCACCGTATTGCCGTCCGGGCTCATCAGCACGCTCGTCATCAGGCCGAGCGAGCCGAAGCCCTGCGCAACGGTGTCGCTCTGCACGTCGCCGTCGTAGTTCTTGCAGGCCCACACATAGCCGCCCGACCATTTCAGCGACGCGGCCACCATGTCGTCGATCAGCCGGTGCTCGTAGGTGAGGCCGTTCTTCTCGAACTCCGCCTTGAACTCGCTCTCGTAAATCTCCTCGAACACATCCTTGAAGAATCCGTCATAGGCTTTGAGGATGGTGTTCTTGGTGGAAAGGTACATCGGATATTTGCGCGCGAGCGCGTAATGGAAGCTCGCCCGCGCGAAGCCTTCGATGGAGGTGCGGGTGTTGTGCATTCCGAGCACGACGCCGCCGCCATCCTTGAAATCATGCACGTCGAAAACCTCGGCCGGGCCGCCGCCTTCGGGCTGGTAGGTCAGCGTGACCTTGCCCGGCCCCGGAATCTTGAGATCGGTGGCGCGATAGATATCGCCGTAGGCATGGCGGCCGATGACGATCGGCTTGGTCCAGTGCGGGACGAGGCGGGGGACGTTGTTGCAGATGATCGGCTCGCGGAAGATCGTGCCGTCCAAGATGTTGCGCAGCGTGCCGTTGGGGCTGCGCCACATTTTCTTGAGGTTGAACTCCTTCACCCGGGCTTCGTCCGGGGTGATGGTGGCGCACTTCACGCCGACGCCGTATTCGCGGATCGCGTGCGCGGCATCGACGGTGATCTGGTCCTCGGTGCGGTCGCGGGCTTCTATCCCGAGATCGAAATATTTGAGCTCGATATCGAGATAGGGAAGAATGAGCTTCTGCTTGATGAAGCCCCAAATGATCCGTGTCATCTCGTCCCCGTCGAGCTCGACGAGCGGGGTCTTCACCTTGATCTTCTGCATATCGTCCTTGTCCGCGCGAATGACCGGTCCGCCGCCGCCATGGTGGCCCCCGGGGGGATGGCCCGAGGGGCGGCCCAGAAGGGCGGCCCACGGCGGCGGCATGCGCCGGACCTTCGCATCCGTTCCGCGGCGCGGCAAGCCTCCGCCCCCGCTGCCCTCGCGCCATCGCCCTCTCATTGTGCGCCTGATCGCCAATGGTTAATCTCGGCTGCCCGACAAGCGATCTCCGTTCCGGACGAGGGTGCCCCGTGACCGCTCACGCGACCAGCCAACGGCAGAATCCCGGCCCGCCAAAACCACGCGACGATTGAAACGGGGACAGCCCGGGCCGGGGCTGATTCCGGCTGCCATCATCTTCGCCACTCTCGCCGTGATCGCCCTGGTCGCGTTCGGCACCTGGGGCGCGTTGCGCCGCGAGCGGCAGCATGGAGAAGCGGAGATGCGCACCGCCGCCTGCGCGATCGCCGCGCGGCTGGCGAGCGACGCCGGAGCGGATCTCGGCGGCATCGACGAATTCGTGAACGTCGTGCGCGGGGAGCTCAGCGCGCCGGCGAGCGCGCCCGGCACGCTCGATGCCACGCTCGCGACGGCGCTCACCATGGCGCTCGGGGCCGGCCAGGGCGGCGCGGGCGCGATGCCGGAGCAGGAGCTTCTGCGCCGGCTGCTCGTGGTCGATGCCCATGGAGACGTCATCGGCGGCACTGCGCCGGACCCGGCCGCCCTCACCCTCGCCGCCGCCGCGCTCAATGCGGGCCCGGCGCCGCGAGCCGGCGGAATGCCACCGGCGGGCGAGCCTTTCATCAGCAGGGCCGGCCTCGGCCCCGAAGGGAGGCCGGAAATCGTGCTCGTCCGGGCGCTGCCGGGCAGCCGGGGCCGCTATCTCGTGGCCGTCCTCGATCTCGCCAGCCTCGTCGCACCCCTGCTCGCGGACGTGCATCTCCATCCGCACGACGTCGTGGCGCTGACCGGCCTGAACGGCGCGCCGCGGGCCGTGTTCGGCGCCACCGGCATCGAGCCGGCCTCGGTTCTCGGCGCGGCTTCCCCCGCAGGCATCATTGCCCACGCCGCGGGCGCGGCGTGGGTTGCGCCGGCACCGGACGGGCGGGCGCGGATCTATGCCGAGGACGCCGTTCCGGGGCTGCCGCTCCGGCTCGTCGTCGGCATCGACCACCGCGACGCGCTTGCCGCTTCCGGCACCGGCCGCGACTGGCTGCTCGCGCTGGCCGGGGTCCTGACCCTGCTCTTCGCGCTGATGGCCGCCGTGTCGCTCGCCGCCCTCGCCGCGGTTCGCCGCCGCTCCGCCGCGCTCGCGCGCAAGCAGGCCGAGGCGGAGGCGAAGACGGCGCAGCTCGAGGGGATGCTCGCCAATATGTCCGACGGCGTCTCGCTGTTCGACGGCGAGTTCCGCATCCGGCAGTGGAACGATCTCTTCCCCGAGCATACCGGCGTGCCTCGGGAGCTGCTGCGGGTCGGGATGACGATCGAGGAGATTCTCCGCATCCAGGCCGGGTTAGGCGAGTTCGGGCCGGGCGATATCGACGAGCTCGTCGCAGAGCGCATGATTCGCGTGCGCGACCTCTCGCATCTCGGGGTGAGAGAGCGCCGGCGGCCGAACGGGATGACGATCGAGCTGCGCCGCAGCCTGATGCCCGACGGCGGGTTCGTGACGCTCTATGCCGACATCACCGCGCGCCGCGAGGCCGAAGCCGCGCGCCGGCTCGCCCAGGAGGCGGCGGAAGCGGCGGTCGCGGCCAAGGCGGAGTTCGTCGCCACCGTCACCCACGAGGTGCGCTCCCCGCTCAACGCGGTGATCAACAGCCTCGACCTTCTCGCCGCCTCCGGTCTTCCGCCCGCCCAGCGCAAGCTCGCCGAGGCCGCGCGCGCGGCGGGCGACGCGCTGCGCACGCTGGTGACCGACCTGCTCGACATCGCCCGCATCGATGCCGGCCAGTTCCGCTTAGCACCCGAGGATTTCGCGCTGCGGCCGCTGCTGCACGCGATCGCGGAGATGTTCCAGTCCGCGGCCCAGGCACGCGGGCTTGCGATCACGCTGAAGGTGGCGCCGGACCTGCCCGCCCGCCTGCATGCCGACCCGCGCCGGCTCCGCCAGGTCCTGCTCAACTTCCTCAGCAATGCGGTCAAGTTCTCCACGCCAGGCGCCATCACGCTGGGCGCCGAAAAGGCTGACGGGCGGCTTCTGCTCAGCGTCACCGATCCCGGGCCCGCCATCAGCGAGGCGGACCGCGCGCGCCTTTTCCGCCCGTTCCAGCGGCTGGAAGTGGCGCGGACGAGCAGCCAGCCCGGGAGCGGCCTCGGGCTCGCGATCTCGGAGCGGCTCGCGGTGCTGATGGGCGGGGCGATCGGCTGCGAGGCGGTGGCCAATGAGAACCAACATGGCGGCAACCGGTTCTGGGTCGCCATTCCGCTGACGCCGGCGCTCGTCGCGGCCGATGCGCCCGAGACCACCCAGCCCGTCGCCGGGCTGCGGCGCCTGCCGCGCGCGCGCGTGCTGCTGGTCGAGGACGTGCCGGCGAACCAGCTCATCCTCGCCACCACGCTCCGCCGCGACGGCCATCTCGTCGATATCGCCGCCAGCGGCGAAGCAGCGCTCGCGGCGCTCGGCAACAGGCCCTACGACATCGCCTTCCTCGACCTCCATCTGCCCGGCATCAACGGGCTCGAGACCGCGCGGCGGATCCGCGAGCTCGCCGGCCCCGCCGCGACCATGCGGCTGGTCGGCCTCACGGCCTCGGCCTCGGCCGACAGCCGGGCCCGCTGCCTGGAAGCCGGCATGAACGACGTCCTCGGCAAGCCCGTGACCAACGCCGAGCTCGCACGGGCCCTTGCCGGACAGCTCCAGCCGGCCGGCGGCCGGCGCCGCCCGGAGGCCGCGCCCCCCTCCCCGCCGGCCAGCATCGACCCGGACCGGATCGCGACCCTGCGCAGCGAGCTGCCGCCCGGGCTCTTGAACCCGCTTGCCGAACAATGCCTCGCGGACCTCGCCGAACGGCTGCCGAAGCTGCGCGCCGCGCTCGATGCCCGGCAGAGCACTGAAATCGCCGCCATCACCCACACGATCGGCGGCACGTCCGTCACCTACGGCCTCACGAGACTGGCCGCGCTCGCCCGCGAGCTCTCGGCCTCGGCGCGCAGCGGCAGGACCGACCTCGGCCTCATGGATGCCCTCGAAGCCGAATACACCCGCAGCGCCCAGGCACTGCGCCGGCTGCTCTCTCAATGATCCAGGGGGGCGGAGCCCCCCTTGGTCAATTGCGGGGCAGGCGGGGACGGTCGGGGGCGTCAGGGTTTTGGGCGCGGTGGCGCAGCAGGTGATCGGCGAGCACGAGGGCCATCATGGCCTCGCCGACGGGCACGGCGCGGATGCCCACGCAGGGGTCGTGGCGGCCTTTGGTCATGACGTCGATTTCGCTGCCGAAGCGGTCGACCGAGCGGCGCGGGACGAGGATGGAGCTGGTCGGCTTCACGGCGAAGCGGGCGACGATCGGGGCGCCGCTGGAGATGCCGCCGAGGATGCCGCCGGCATGGTTGGTGAGGAATTCGACTTCGCCTTCGCGCATGCGCATTTCGTCGGCGTTTTCCTCGCCGCGGAGGGTTGCCGAGGCGAAGCCGGCGCCGATTTCGACGCCCTTCACCGCGTTGATGCTCATCAGGCCGGAGGCGAGGTCGGCATCGAGCTTGCCGTACACGGGCGCGCCGAGCCCGGGCGGGGCGCCTTCGGCCACCACCTCGATGATCGCGCCGACCGAGGAGCCGGCCTTGCGGATGCTGCCGAGATAATCCTCCCAGACGGGCACGGTCTCGGGGTCGGGGCAGAAGAAGGGATTGGCATCGACTTCGTTCCAGTCCCAGCGCGCGCGGGCGATGGCGTGGGGGCCGATCTGGATCAGGGCGCCGCGGATGCGGACGGCCTCGCCGAGCACGCGGCGGGCGACCGCGCCGGCGGCGACGCGCATTGCCGTCTCGCGGGCGGAGGCGCGGCCGCCGCCGCGATAGTCCCGCGCGCCGTATTTGAGCTCGTAGGTGAGATCGGCGTGGCCGGGGCGGAAGCGGTCCCTGATGTCGGAATAGTCCTTGGAGCGCTGATCGACATTCTCGATCACGAGCGCGATGGGCGTGCCGGTGGTTTCGCCCTCGAAGACGCCGGAGAGGATGCGCACCTGGTCCGGTTCCGCGCGCTGGCTGGTGAAGCGCGACTGGCCGGGCCGGCGGCGGTCGAGCCAGGGCTGGATGTCGGCCTCGGAAAGGCGGATGCGCGGCGGGCAGCCATCGACCACGCAGCCGATTGCCGGACCATGGCTCTCGCCCCAGGTGGTGAGCCGGAAGAGCTGGCCGAAGCTGTTGTACGACACTGGGTTTTTGCTTTTATGGGTCCTGGACGACGGCGATGTCCGGTGCGTTGGGATTCTTCATGCCCACGATGTGGTAGCCGCAATCGACGTGGTGGACCTCGCCGGTGACGCCCGAGGAAAGGTTGGAGAGAAGGTAGAGGGCGGCGCCGCCCACTTCCTCGATCGTCACGTTCCGCTCCTGCGGGCTGTTGAGCTGGTTCCAGCGCAGGATGTAGCGGAAATCGCCGATGCCGGATGCGGCGAGCGTCTTGATC
>JASHRV010000123.1 GCA_030037175.1 Acetobacteraceae bacterium | reverse complement strand
GCCGGCGATCGAGGCGGCGTGCATGGCGAAGCTGTTCGCTTCCGAGGCGGCGGAGGCGGTGTGCAGCGCGGCGATCCAGACGCTCGGCGGATACGGATACCTGGCCGATTTTCCGGTCGAGCGCATCTGGCGGGACGTGCGCGTGTGCCAGATCTACGAGGGCACGTCCGACGTGCAGAAGCTCATCCTGCAGCGGCTGCTGTGAGCGCGGCGGGCAGCGTTACGATATCGGATCGATTCGCGGCGCGCGGCCGGTTTCCGGGCCTCGTCGCGGCGGTGATTGCGCTGGCGGCGCAGATCGCGCTCGGCGCGGTGATCGTGCGCGCGCCTTCGCCGCAATCCGAATTGGCGAGCCTCGACGCGGTTTCGGTGATCTGCCACACGGGCGGTGTCGCGGCGGGGGCGGCGGCAGGCAAGGCGCTGCCGCATCGTCCGCCCGGGGTGCGGCTTTCGGCGATTGCGCAGGCGGTTCTGCAGGCGGCGGGCCTGATCGGGCCTGCGAGCTTCTTCGTTCCCGCGCCTTCCTTGTGGGCGCGGGCGGCGGCGCGGCCGTTTTCCCCGCGCGCGCCGCCTTCCCTGGCGCGGCTTGCCGCGCAGGCGCGCGCGCCGCCCTTGGCTTGATGGGTTGATTGATTGATACCAGGGGCTCTGCCCCTGGACCCCGCCAGGGTCAGGGACCCTGGACCCGCCAACGTTTTGGTTAAGTAATGGATTGCAAAGGCTCCGCCTTTGCCGGGGTCCAGGGGCAGAGCCCCTGGCCTGGAAAATTCCGAAATCAAGCCAAGGACAATCCTTATGACTGTTTCTGTTGTGGGACGTAGCGCCGCGGTGCGTGGTGCGGCGTTTCGGCTTTGCCTGCCTGCTCTTCTGGCTCTTGTGGTTCCGGTGCTTTCGTTCGCGGCTTCGCCGGTGACGGTGACGCAGCCGTGGTTCCGTTATCTGCTGGCCGAGGTTCCGGCGGGCGGGTACATGACGCTGCACAATGCGTCCGATCAGCCTGCCGTTCTGACCGCGGCGGCCTCGCCTGCCTGCGGCATGCTGATGCTGCACGAGACCGAGAGCAGCGGCGGGATGGAGGCGATGAAGGAGGTGCCGAGCGTGACGGTGCCCGCGAACGGGAGCTTCCGCTTCGCTCCGGACGGTTATCATTTGATGTGCATGCAGCCGAAGATGAAGCCGGGCGACACCGTGCCGGTGACGCTGACCTTCGCGGACGGCGCGCGGATGACCGTTCCGTTTCCGGTGAAGAACGCCAAGGGCCAGTAAGCGCGGCCTTTTCCCAATCGATGGAGGTCAAGATCCGATGGACCGCATCCGATGCGGCGCCGCGCTTGCATGCGCGAGCCTTTTCGCCTGCCCGCCCGCGTTTGCGCATGTCGTTGTCGGCGCGCGCGTTTTTCCCGTCACCCTCACTTTCGACGATCCCGGCGTGGGAGACGAGGCGACGCTGCCGCAATTCGTCTATGCGCCCGGCCCGGGCGGGCAGAACGAGTACCAGTTCCAATGGGAGTACGACAAGACGATCACGCCGACGACCGCGCTGATCTACAACCAGGGCTGGGATGTTCTCGACCAGCCCGGGATGAAGACGCATACCGGGCTCGAGAACGCGGTGATCACCGGCAAGTGGCAGTCCATCACGATTCCGAGCACCGAGACGGTGTTCTCGCTCGGCGTGATGTACGAGTTCGGGGGCAGCCAGGCGACCCAGAGCATCGGCGGCGATGCGACCGGGGCAACCCTGCCCACGATCTATGCGGGCCAGGGGCTGGGTGCGCTGCCGATCGGGATGCTGCGGCCGCTCGCGGTGACGGGCGAGCTCAGCTACAGCATTCCCGATGTTCGCCTGAATTCCGAGGGGAACAACAACGGCCAGCCCTTCTTCTGGGCGGGCGGGCTTTCGCTGCAGTACAGCATTCCGTACTTGCAGTCGGAGGTGCACCATTTCGCGCTTCCCGATTTCATCGGCAGGCTCATTCCTTTGGTCGAGCTCGACTGGTTCTCGCCCGCGGCGGGGCCTGCATCCGGCTATCCGGAGACGCTGACGATCGCCCCGGGGGTGATCTACATGGGCGATACGTTTCAGGTGGGGCTGGAGGCGCTGATTCCCGGCAATGCGGCGGCGGGGCCGCATGTCGGCGCCATTCTGCAGGTGCATTTCTTCTTCGACGACATGTTCCCGAACACGCTCGGCCGGCCGCTCTTTCAGTAGCCGGAAATCCTTGCCGCCGACGGCGGCTGATCCATTTGCGACAGGAGAAGATCATGCGTGAGGATCGTTTCACCGGGCTGGCGGCGGTGCCGTTGGCTGCCGTGCTGTTGCTTGCGTGCCATGGGAGCGCGCTTGCGCACGCCTTTCCGACCACCACCATTCCGGCCGTGGGAAGCACGCTGAAGACCGCGCCGGGCGAGGTGGTGATCAATTTCACGGAAGGCATCATTCCGAACTTCAGCAGCCTGCAGGTGGTGAATGCGAGCGGCGCGAGGGTCGATAAGAACGACGCGCATCTCGGCCCGGCGGGGGCGAAGCAGTTCGTGGTGGATCTCGGGCCGCTCGCGGCGGGGACGTACAAGGTGATCTGGCACGCGACGGCGGAGGATACGCACAAGACAGAGGGCAGCTTCAGCTTCACGGTTGCTCCGTAGGAGCGGAGACGGATCATGTCGGGGATGGGACTCGGAGGGTCCGGTGGGTTCGCGCTCGTCGTGCTGCACGGATTGACGCTTGCGGCGCTGCTTTCCGCCTTCGGGTCCCTTTTTTTTCTGGGCTTCGTTGCCCCGGGCACGGCGGAGCGCGAGGCGGGCCGGGTGTGCGCGGCGGTTTCGCGCAAGAGCCTGCTCTTTGCGATCGTTCTCGGTCTGGCCTGGCTTTTTGCCGAATCGAAGTTCATCGCGGGGGCGACGGGATTCGGCCAGACGGTGGCGGCGGTTCCGGTGGTGGTGCGGGTCACGACGTTCGGGCAGGTATGCGTGGCGCAGTGCCTGGCGCTGGTGGCGGCGTTTTTCGTGCTGGAGCGTGAGCGATCCCGTCCCGATCGCGGGCGCGATGGGAGAAGGGCGGGTGTTGCCGCGGTGCTGGCCGGCCTGGCGACGGCGCTCGAGGCCTGGCACCTGCATGGCGCGGCGATGCATGCGGGGCTGAGCCCGATTCTGATCTCGGAGCTTTTTCATGTGCTGGCGGCGGGCGCGTGGCTCGGCGGGCTGCTGCCGCTGGCACTTTTCGTCCGCGCGGTGCCGCCGGAGATGGGCGCGGTTGCGGCGCGGCGGTTTTCCGCGGCGGCAACGGTATGTGTGGTGGTGCTGGCGGTGACGGCGCTCTGGCAGGGGTGCCGGCTGGTGGGCAGCGTTTCGGCGCTGTTCGGCACGGTTTATGGCTGGGTTGCGCTGGTCAAGCTCGGGCTTTTCGCGGCGCTGCTCATTTTCGCCGCCCGTCACCGGCTGGAGCTGACGCCCCGGCTTTCGGGCGCCGAGCCGATGGTTGCAAGGGTGGTTGCAAAAGAGAGGCTGGCGCGAAGCATTTTCGCTGAGATGGTGCTGGGGCTTGCGATCGTGCTCGTCGCGGCGCTGATCGCCTCGCTCGCGCCGCCGGCGGATATGAGGATGGCGACGGGCCGGGCGCATGCGGCCCATTCCGTTGTGCCGGGCTGAGGAAAGGGCGATGGCCGCGCGGGTGCGGAGCGGGAGAGCGGGAAAAGGGCGGGCGAAGCCGGCGTGGCTGGCCGGGCTCGTCGTGCTGCTGCTTCTGGCGGGCGGGCTGCTATGGCTTTTCGGAGGTGCGGCGGAACGGGGGACGGCGGAACGGGGGACGGCGGAGATCGGCGGCGCGTTCCGTCTCGTTTCGGATAGCGGTGCGGTCGTCACCGGGAGGAGCTTTCCCGGAAAGTATCTTCTGATCTATTTCGGCTATACCTCCTGCCCGGATGTGTGCCCGACGACGCTGGCCGATATCGCCGTTGCGCTGACGCGGCTCGGGAAGCGGGCGGCGCGCGTGCAGACGCTTTTCATCAGCGTCGATCCGGCGCGCGACACGCCGGCGGTGCTGGGAAAATACCTTGCCCGGTTTTCGCCCGCGATCATCGGGCTCACCGGAAGCCAATCCGAGATCGGCGTGGTGGAGAAGGAATTTCGCGTGAGCGTTGCCGTGGTGCCGGGCAAGGACGGCGGCTACAGCGTGGATCACACGGCGGCGCTTTATCTGATGGCGCCGGACGGCCGGTTCGTCACCGCGCTCAGGGCGGATGAGGGCGGTGACGCGCTGGCGGCGGAGATCGGGAAGATCGTTTCCCGAGGCGGCGAGGCCGCGGCGGGCCCGCTCAGTCCGCGGGCTGGGCGACAACCCGCAGATAGGGCTTGATGGTTTTCCATCCGTTGGGGAATTTCTGCTTCGCCTGCTCGTCCGAGATGGCGGGAGGAATGATGACGTCCTCGCCCTTCTTCCAGTTCACCGGGGTCGCAACCGAATGTTTCGCGGTGAGCTGGCAGGAATCGAGCAGCCGCAGCACCTCGTCGAAATTGCGCCCGGTGCTCATGGGATAGGTGAGCATCGCCTTGATCTTCTTGTCGGGGCCGATGACGAACACCGAACGGACCGTTGCGTTGTCCGCCGCGGTGCGGCCCTCCGCCGCGCCGGCCGCAGCTTCGGGCAGCATGTCGTAGAGCTTCGCCACAATCAGCTCGGGATCGCCGATCATCGGGTAGGTGACGGCATGGCCCTGAGTCTCCTCGATGTCCTTCGCCCACTTCGCATGGTTGCCGACCGGATCGACGCTGAGGCCGATGATCTTGGTGTTGCGGCGCTCGAACTCCGGCATGAGGCCGGCCATGTAGCCGAGCTCGGTGGTGCAGACCGGGGTGAAGTCCTTGGGATGGCTGAAGAGGATCGCCCAGCTGTTGCCGATCCAGTCATGGAAGCGGATCGGGCCCTGGGTCGTTTCGGCTGTGAAATCGGGGGCTTCGGAGTTGATTCGGAGCGACATCGCACTCTCCCGGATCCGTTGCGGTTTGCGGACGTTCGGCGGCTTCGCCGGCGCGGCGCACCCTAGGCTTTGCCCGATCCATTGACAATGATGCGAAGGGACAGGGATGCGAAGGGACAGGGATGCGGAGGGACAGGCGAAGCGGGTTGGAGGCGGGGCCGACGGGGACGCTCACGCCGGCGCGGCACGGCCGATATCGGAGCGAGGCGGCTTAAGCGGCTTAATATGATCGCGCGGTTGCGCGCACGAGGGATTCTTCCGTAGGACTCCGGCAGCAGGACTCGGGCAGCCGAATTGATCCAGAGCATGTCCGGGGCTCGCCGGACATGCTCTGGGTTCGTCCATCGCGCGGTCCGACCGGCGCATGGACACGCGTGCATGCACGCCGAGGAGGGGAGAATGACCGATCGGGACATGGACGGGACGGCGCAGGGTCCGCTTTCGGCCGAGACGCTCGCGCTGATGGACGCCTACTGGCGGGCGGCGAATTATCTTTCGGTCGGCCAGATTTATCTCATGGACAATCCGCTGCTGCGCGAGCCGCTCAGGAAAGAGCACATCAAGCCGCGGCTGCTCGGGCACTGGGGGACCACGCCGGGGCTCAATTTCATCTACGTGCATCTCAACCGGCTCATCAAGATGCGCGATCTCGACACGATTTTCGTCACCGGGCCGGGCCATGGCGGACCGGGGCTGATCGCGAACACCTATCTCGAAGGCACATACAGCGAGATCTATCCGCAGATTCCCGCGAACGAGCAGGGAATGGAGCGGCTTTTCACCCAGTTCTCCTTCCCCGGCGGCGTGCCGAGCCATGTGGCGCCGGAGACGCCGGGCTCGATTCACGAGGGCGGCGAGCTCGGCTATTCGCTGCTGCATGCGTACGGCGCCGTGTTCGACAATCCGGACCTGATCGCCTGCTGCGTGGTGGGCGACGGCGAGGCGGAGACGGGGCCGCTCGCGGCGAGCTGGCATTCCAACAAGTTCCTCAACCCGGTGCGCGACGGCGCGGTGCTGCCGATCCTGCATCTCAACGGCTACAAGATCGCCGAGCCCACGGTGCTCGCGCGCATCAGCGAGGAGGAGCTGACGCAGCTTCTCGTCGGCTATGGCTACAAGCCATGGTTCGTCTCCGGCAGCGATCCGGCGACGATGCACCAGCTCATGGCGGGCACGCTCGATGCCGTGCTCGCGGAGATCCGGGAGATTCAGGAGACGGCGCGGAAGAGCGGCTTCACGCGCCGGCCCGCGTGGCCGATGATCGTGCTCCGCTCGCCGAAGGGATGGACGGGACCCAAGACGGTCGATGGGGTTCCGGTGGAAGGCACGTTCCGCGCGCACCAGGTGCCGCTGGCCGAGGTGCGGACGAATCCGGAGCATCTGCGCATGCTCGAGGAATGGATGCGGAGCTACCGGCCCGAGCAGCTCTTCGATGCGCGCGGGCGGCTGATGCCCGAGATTGCGGCACTCGCGCCGGCGGGCGAGCGGCGGATGGGGGCGAACCCGAACGCCAATGGCGGGCTGCTGCTTCAGGACCTGGTGCTGCCGGATTTCCGCGACTATGCGGTCGATGTTCCGGAGCCGGGGACGGTGGAGGCGGAATCGACGCGGATCGCGGGAAGATTCCTCCGCGATGTCATGCGGCGCAACGCGGAGGCGCAGAATTTCCGTGTCATGGGGCCGGACGAGACCGCCTCGAACCGGCTGAGCGCGCTCTTCGAGGTCACCAATCGCGTCTCCACCGCCGAGATCGTTCCGGGCGATGATCATATCGCGCCCGACGGGCGGGTGATGGAGGTGTTGAGCGAGCATCTCTGCCAGGGCTGGCTCGAGGGCTATCTGCTCACCGGGCGGCACGGATTCTTCTCGTGCTACGAGGCCTTCATCCACATCATCGATTCGATGTTCAACCAGCACGCAAAATGGCTGAAGGTGACACGGAAGATCGGCTGGCGGCGGCCGATCGCCTCGCTCAACTACCTGCTCACGAGCCATGTCTGGCGCCAGGACCATAACGGGTTCAGCCACCAGGACCCGGGCTTTCTCGATCACGTGGTCAACAAGAAGGCGGATGTGGTGCGCGTCTATCTGCCGCCCGATTCGAACACGCTGCTTTCGGTGGTCGATCACTGCCTGCGCAGCCGCAACTATGTGAACGTGATCGTTGCCGGCAAGCAGCCCGAGCTGCAATGGCTCGATATGGAGGAGGCGGTCCGGCATTGCACCGCCGGGCTCGGCATCTGGACCTGGGCGAGCAACGATGCGGGCCTGGAGCCGGACGTGGTGATGGCGTGCGCCGGCGATGTGCCGACGCTGGAGACGCTGGCCGCGGTCGATCTTTTGCGCACGCTCGTGCCCGACCTGAAAATGCGGGTGGTGAATATCGTCGATCTGATGGCGCTCGAGCCCTCGACCGTGCATCCGCACGGCATCGACGACCGGCTGTTCGATTCGATCTTCACGCCCGACAGGCCGGTGATCTTCGCGTTCCACGGCTATCCCACGCTGATCCATCGCCTGATCTACCGGCGAAGCGAGCCGGAGCGGTTCCATGTCCACGGCTACCGGGAGGAAGGGACGACGACGACGCCCTTCGACATGACGGTGCTCAACGAGCTCGACCGCTTCCATCTCGCCGCCGACGTGCTCGAGCGCGTGCCGCGGCTTGCGAGCAGCACCGGCCATGCGCGGCAGTTCATCCGCGACCAGCTGCTCGCGCACCGGCGGTATGTGGACCGCCACGGCGACGATATGCCCGGCATCCATAACTGGCGCTGGAAGGGAAGGCGGCCTTCAGGGGGCTGTTGAAAAAGGCAAGGGGCTCCGCCCCTTGCATCCCCGCCAGAGGCTCTGCCTCTGGACTCCGCTGGGGCCTTGAGGCCCCAGGCCCCCGATAGCGCTGCGCGGCCTTAAACAAATGGATTGCAAAGGCGGAGCCTCTGGAGTTTTTCAACGCTTCATCATTTTCTCTATCGTTTCTCTCTCAGTTCGGCTCGGAGTCGGCAAGCGTGAGCGGCGTGCGCACGAGCGCGGGGTGGGCGAGCAGCAGCGCGACCCCCGCCGCGAGATAGACGATCACCACGTAGGGCCAGAGGTTTCCGGGCCAGGCGGGCACCGGATAGACGGAGTTGTAGAGCGGCCAGAGCAGGATGATCGTGCCGGCGATGCCGAACGCGGACCAGAGGGATTTGCGCGTCTGCGCGGCATCCACCGCTTCCGCGCCGGTCACCGCCATATAGACGAGGATCAGCGAGAGCGTGCCGATCGTGCCCATGTCGCCGTAATAATCGCCGGCGCCCACGAACGGCGCCCAGATGACGACCCCGGCGATCATCACGATGCCGAGCGTCAGCACCGCGGCGCCCGGCGTGCCGTGCCGCGGATGGGCGTTTCCGAGCGCAGGCACGAGCCCTGCGCGGCCGAGCGCGAAGAGCATGCGCGCGGCGGCGCTGAGGCAGCCGAGCACGCAGGAGAAGGCCGAGATCGCGGCGGCGAGGTCGAGGATGGTCGCGAAGCCGGACGAGCCGAATTTCAGCGCGAGCGTGTTGAGCGGCGCGCTGTCCGCCGCCAGCGCCTTCATGTTGGCGAGCCCGAAGCCCACCACCTGCACATAGGAGGCGAAGACGTAGAAGATTCCGGCGAGGATCACGGTGCCGAAGACCGCGATCGGCACCGCCCGGTGCGGGTCTCCGGTCTCCTCGCCGAGCGTTGCGGCACCTTCGAAGCCGGCGAAGGAGAGCACGGCGAAGACCATCGCGTAGCCGACGCCGGACCAGCCGAAATGGGGATCCGGCAGCAGGGGCGCGGCCGAGAGCCCGCCCTTCGCGCCGACCGCGGCGAGCACGATCACGCCGAGCACGATGATCGCGAGCACGGAGATTGCCTCCAGCGCCAGCATCAGCCGCGCGGCGAGGCGCATGTTGCGATAGGCGAACAGCATCGAGACCAGGACCGCGGCGACGCTGACCCAGATCCATAACGTGGGGATCGCGATCCTGCCGTTCGCCAGCGCCGCGTCGAGGAAATTCCCGACCAGGACGGCGGTCCCGCTGCCGTAGACGAGATAGGTGAGGAGGAGCGCCCAGCCGGCGACGAAGCCCGCCCGCGCGCCGAACTGCCGGGTGATGTAGGCGTACGCCGAGCCGACATGCGCGACCCGGCGTGCGAAGGCGACGAAGGAGAGACCGACGATCGCCAGGGCCAGCGTGCCGATGGCGAAGGCGAGCGGGGCCGCCGTGCCGGCTGCCCCCACCGCCAGCGTCACGTTGAAGGCCATGGCCATGGTCGGCGCGATGATCGAGAGCGAGAGGCCGACCGCCTCGGTGAGACCCAGGTTGCGGCGCAGTTCCATGACGGTTTCCCCGCTTTTCAGCCATCCCCGGGGAAAAGCCTACATCAATCTCCCGAAACCGCGTGCGGCGTTTGTCCGCTCTTGAGCGCGGGGAGCAGCGGGAGGAGGAGCGTGAGGTCGCGCTCGGCGACGCAGGCGAGGTAGCGCTGGGTGCCTGGGGTGGGCGCGGCGGTGGCGGATGGCAGGCCGTCGGCGCCGAGAGGCACCGCCGCGAGACCGAGATCGGCATAGACCGAGAGAAGCTCGGGGCCGGCGCCCCAGATGGCCGGGTCGCGGCCTTCCTGGTCCGCGAGGTCGCGGAAGCGCCAGACCGCGGAGATCCGGTCCGAGGGCCGGCCGGCCGGGTCGCCGAGGCCGAGCAGGATGCGCCCGACGCGGCGGAAGGCGATGGCGGCGCGGCCGGCCTCGCCGAGCACCATGCCGTCCGCGATCGCCGGCGGGTCGGCGCCGAGCGCGGCGTAGCGTTCCCAGGCCATGGCGTCCCAAGGCAGATAGCGCACGCGGCCGGGGCGGAAGAGGCGCCAGAGCGCCACCACCGCGACCGCCATCGCGAGCGCCACGCTGAGCCGGAGCGGGCCCGGCAGGCCCGCGGAGAGGATCAGGCCCCACCACGGGCCTTGCGGCAGATTGGGGAGATGGCGGGCGAGCGAGGCGAAGGTGATCGTGACGCTCGCCAGGGCGAAGAGGGGCAGGGTTGTCGAGGGGGCGAGCGGCTCGGCGAAGAGGCGCGCGTGGCGATAGAAGACGCGGTGGTAGGGGGCGAGCAGAAGCGCGGTCAGCGCGAGGCCCGCCGGCACCCACCAGGGCTGACCCTGAATCGCGGTGACGCCCGTCGCGGCGACGAGCAGGGCGATGGTGGCGCTCCAGGCGAGCTTCACCCGGCGCGCAAGGGCGACGGCCATCACCATCAGCGCCGCGCCGATGAGCGAGGGCACGAAGGGGCCGGCAAGGGCGGCCATGCCGCGGATGTCCGCGAGCGCCTTGGGCAGGTGCGGCCTGGGCTCGAACATGCCGAGCGAGAGGAGGAGCACGCCCGAGAGCGCGACGGCGCCGCCCCCGGCGGCAACGGCCAGGGCGGCCTCGCCCAGAGGGCCGGTGGCGCGGCGGCGATAGAGGATGAGCTCGTGTCCGGCGAAAGCGAGGCCGGCAAGGAATAGCGGCACCACGTAGTAGCAGAGCCGGAAGACGGCGAGCGCGCCCAGGATGCGCGGGGTGGGAAGGAAGGGCGAAAGGCCGAGCACCATCCCGGAATCGAAGACGCCGATTCCGCCGGGCAGGTTGGTCGCCAGCCCGACCGCATAGGCGGCGAGATAGATCGCGAGGAAATGGCCGAAGGAAAGCCCGGAGGCCTGGGCGATGAGGACGTGGAAGATGGCGGCCGTGAGCGCCAGGTCGACGGTCGCCAGCGCGACCTGCGCGAGCGCCATGCGGATGCCGGGGAGATTGATCTCGCGGCCGAAGAGCACGACGCGCGGGACGAAGCGGGCGAGCGTCACATAGCCGGCGGCGGCGGCCCACAGCACAGCGCCCACGGCCTTGAGCAGCGGCTCCGGAATGTTGTGGCCGAGAAGCGGCACCCAGTGCGGGGCGAAGAGGAAGATCGCGCCGCCGAGGGTGAGGCCGCCGAAGCCGAAGGTGAGGCTGCAGAAGGCGATGAGGCGGGCGATCTCGACCGGGGTGAGGCCCCAGTGCGCGTAGAGCCGGTAGCGGACCGCGGCACCCGACACGACGGGAAGCCCGAGGCTGTGGGCGAGCGCATAGGCACAGAACGAGCCGAAGCAGACCCGGTGGTAGGCGACCGGATGGCCGGCATAGCGGGTGCCGAGCCAGTCATAGAGGGTGAGCAGGCCGTAGGAGAGGATGGTGGCGCCGACTGCGAGCCAGACGGCGCGGCCGGGGATGGCGTCGATCGCGGCGGTGACGTCGACGAGGGTGAGGCCGGCGAAGGCGCTTTTCAGGGTGAAGGCGGCGGCGATGAGAAGGCCGAGGCCGAGCGCGGCCGGAAGGTGGCGTGCAAGGCGCGCGAGCTTTCCGAGGAAGGGGCGGGATGTCACCGCGCACGCGCTTTTCCGGGCACGGACCGCCCGAGAGCG
>JASHRV010000122.1 GCA_030037175.1 Acetobacteraceae bacterium | reverse complement strand
TGGATCGTGGCGCATCCTGCGGCCCGGAGCTCGTCGGACTGGGGATCCGTGCCCTGATCTTCGGTCGAGACACGGGCGTAGCCGATCAGGCGGCCGGTGGAGGCGGGGAGGGGAGGGGGCATGGGGCTCCTGGCGCTGTCCCAGCCGAGTGTACAATTCCACAAAGTGTTCGGAAATGGTCGTTTGCAGAGGTGGCCGAGAGCTCGAACTGAGCGGGCTCGTGGCCGGGCCACTGGGGCAGGGGAGGGGCTCGGCACGCGGGACCGGCGAGTTAGGCAGTATTTGCGGCCTGCTGCCGACGTTAGGGCGGTCTGAGCGACCAAATGGCTCACTCCGGACCCGCGCTGAGCCGTTCATCCGACAACCCAATTTATCGGACATACGGGATCCGGAAAACCGGGCAGGGGTGCCGTTTCCGGCCGCCCAGAATATTATTAGCGCTTTTTGAGGCTAAGGGCCAATTCGCGTAAGCTAACGTGCAATGCATTGACGAGTCGTCGGAGCCCATGAGCCCAGATGAGGAACGCCACTCGCCGGCCGCCTCACGCCTCGCTCCGCCGCCGGGCGGTGACGCAACCGCCCGCTCCGCCCGCCGGCTACGCCACCTGGCTCGCCGCCCTGAAAACCCGGATTCGCGAAGCGCGGCTGCACGCCGCCCTCGCCGTGAACAGCGAGCTGATCGGCCTCTATTGGCAGATTGGCCGCGACATCCGCGAGCGCCAGGCGGTGCACGGCTGGGGCGCCAAGGTGGTCGACCGCCTCGCCGCCGACTTGCGCGCGGAGTTTCCCGACTCGCGAGGCTTCTCGTCGGCCAATCTGCGCTATATGCGGGCGTTCGCCGTGGCCTGGCCCGATCCGGCAATTCTCCAACGGGTCGTTGGCAAATTGCCCTGGGGCCAGAACATTACGCTGCTGGCGGTCAAGGACCCGGCGGTGCGGCTCTGGTACGCCGAGGCCGCGCTCGAACACGGCTGGAGCCGCCCGGTCCTCGCCACCCAGGCGCACGCACGCCAGGGCAAGGCGCTGACGAATTTCGCGCGGGTGCTGCCGCCTGAGGCCTCGGACCTCGCCCAGCAGGTGCTGAAGGATCCCCATCAGTTCGACTTCCTGACATTACGTCAGGCCGCGCATGAACGCGACGTCGAGCGCGCCCTGATCGCCCGTGTCAAGGACCTGCTGCTCGAATTCGGCAAGGGTTTTTCGTTCATAGTCAGCCAGCATCATCTCGAGGTCGGTGGCCAGGATTTCTATGTCGACCTGCTGTTCTATCACCGCAAGCTGCGCTGCCTGATCGCCGTCGACCTCAAGACGGGGCCGTTCCAGCCCGAGCATGCCGGCAAGATGAATTTCTATCTCGCGGCACGCGATGACCGCGACCGCGAGCTCGGGGATAATCCCAGCATCGGCCTGATCCTGTGCCGCGAGCGCAACCGCGGCGTCGTCGAATACGCGCTGCGCGGCGTCGACACGCCGATCGGCGTCGCCCGCTATGGACTGATGCTGGCCGATGCCCTGCCGGCGCAACTCGCCGAGGCGCTCCCCTCGCCCCAGGAGCTTGAGCCCGGCATGCTGCTCGACGCCGGAGGCGACGATGCGTGAGGGGCCTTCTCAACCCGCCGCACGTCCTTTGTGTCCGCGGAGGATGGCTGGGGCGATCCGGAGGAGGCTGTTCCGGTGTCCTGGTGGGACCAGCCGGTCATCGGCGGTCGGCAGGGTACGTGGTTTCTCCCCGTGGCCCTGACGCTGGACACGCTGCTCAACCCGCGCCACGGGCCCGCCCTATCGGCCGACCCGGCCCTGTTCGCCGCGCTCGAGCGTGCCGCCGGCGCCATCGCGCGGCTCGACCAAGCAACCGAGAATCATCCGCTGCTGCCGGCCTTTCTCCACCGGGCGCGGCTGGAGGCGGTCCGCCGGCAGGCCGCCGTCGATGGACGTAGCATCGATCCCTGGCACCTCGCCGCCGTGCTCGAGGGGCTGCGCCTGCGCATGGATCACGCCCTGCGGATCGTCGACCGTGGCGCGGCTTTCGAGGCCGCGCGCACGGCCCTCACGTTGCACCAGTGGATCACCGAACCGGATTTCGTTCAGGAGGGCGAGGTGCAAGCAGCCGAGCGCCACCTGGCCGCCGCGCTCCCCGGCGGTCTGCTCGGCCCCGCGGAGGGGGTCTGGTCGTGGCTGCAGGGCGGCGGGACGCGGCCGCCGATCCGCGGCGCGCTGATTCGATTCTGGGGAAAGAGTCGTCTGCTGCGGGTACCCGTGCCGCTGACCGGGCCGCGTGCGTTGAGCGCCGACGCGCCGGCGGGGTATCCGGACTGGGTCGTGGGGTTTCTGGAGGCGGTGGGGGCGGAGGCGACCGACTATCTGGAGCTGCTGCGCACCCTAGAGCACGGCTGGCGGAGGGCGCGGGGCAAGATCCGCGGCCGGCGCTGTACCTCGCGCGCGGCCCTCGCTGTGGACGTGCTGGCGGCGACACCACTGTTGTCTGCCACCACGCTGGCGCGGGCGATCGGGATGTCGGTCAAGAGCGCGACCGAGCTGCTCGATCGCTTCGTCGCCGCGGACGTAGTGATCGAGGTCACGCACCGCTCCAAGCGCCGGCTGTTCGGCCTGGCCGGGCTGGCTCCCCTCCGTGACGTGGTGCGGCCACCCTATCGGCCAGACCCGAACCGGGGGCGGGGCCGGCCCTGGCACGAGATCGTCACGGAGGAGGCCGAGCATGAAGTGCCGCCACTGCCTCCTCTGTCGCCGATCGAGCGGCAGGATTTCGATTACGGCCCTCTCGAGGAGGCGATGGCGCATCTCGACCAGGTGCTCCGCCAGACGCGGCGGTCGCTTGACACGCCGACGCGCAGCGCCCCCGCAGGGGCAGGATCGATACCCGCGCTTGGGGACGAGGAAGCCAACGTTGCCGCGCCGGTCACCTCAATCGACACCGGCGATGAGCGGGGTTTTCCGCCAAGAACGCGATCCTGATCGTCGAATTCGCCAAGGACCGCTTCGAGCGCGGCGATATCGGCCTGGTCGAGGCCGGCGAGGAAGGCGCCCGCACGCGCTACCGCCCGGTGATGATGACGGCGCTCGCTTTCATCATCGGCGTCATTCCCCTGGTCGTCGCCGCCGGCGCCGGCGCCCGCCAGTCGATCGGCACCACGGTGTTCGGCGGAATGGTCCTTGCGTCATTCGTCGGCGTGTTCTTCATCCCGGCGCTGTTCGTGCTCTTCGAACGCGTCGTGGCGCGCATGGCCCGAAAGGCCCCGCGGCGCCTCGAACACCCCGTCAAGCCGGCGGAATAGCGGCCGGAGAGTCCAGGGGACGCTGCCGGCGTTGCGTGGCCTTTCGAAGACGAGCAACTGCGTGTGGTCGCGTGGTGCCCGCACGCGCTTTCCCGGTCATTTACCCATTCGGCCATTTCAGCAGGCGGCGCGCATTCCCGCTTGCGACAAGCGCGCTCTCCGTGGGCGTAAGCCCGGCCTGTGACAGCGCCGCCGCGAGCCCCGTTTGCGATAGCGCGGGCAAAATTGGCCAATCCGTTCCGGCCAAAACCCGATCCGGTCCGAAAAACCCGACAAGGATTTTGACGATCTCGGGGTCTTCCCCCATTGTATCAAAATACAAATTCGGTCGTGGCCGCGCCGAACGCTGCCCGCGCCCGTACTTGCCGCCGCGCGCCGCCTGCACAATCGCGCCAAGCCCGAGCGTCGCGAAGACAAGGTTGAGATCGGGAAATTCCTCGACGAGCCCGGACTGCAGCACTGACAGGAAAGCGACGCCGTTCATGAGACCACGCCCCAGCGAGTTGCCAAGCGCACCCGCTCCGGCAATGAAGATCGACGGATCGGGAAGGGCGACCGGATGCACAAAAATCGGCACGTTATAGCGAGCCGCCACCTCCAAAGTCGGGCGGACTCTTGCATCGCCCGGAAACAAGCCGTGCCGCGAGGAATCGATCACCAATCCGCGCAATTGCAGCTCGGTGATCGCTCGTTCCGCTTCGCGCGCACCGGCATCACCGGAAAAAGCATCCACCGTGCCAAGCGCCAGCAACCGCCGGGGATGCACGGCCACAAGTGCGGCGAGCCAGTCATTGACCTGACGGACAATGCCCGGCTCGGTCGCCCCATCCATGCCGAAAAGACTTTCGATGGTCGCGCTCACCACCGCAAGCGAGACATCGGCTGTCTCGAACTCGCTCACCAGCGCTGCCGGGTCAACGACCCGCCGGTGGGCCACCGCCGGAATGGTCACACCGGGGCGCGCACGCGCGCCGCCGATCGCCCAGTCCTTGGGCCAGAGATGGGTATGGAAATCCACGATATCCATGTTGCGGCTCCGAGGAAGAAATCATGACGTTGGCGGAGAAGTGATCGGCTGGCCCGGCGTCTGTCCCGCTTTTGGCGTGAGCAGGGGAGATAGGATCAGCCCGGATTTCTCACGGTCTGCGCCTTCCCTCGCGCGATCCTGCGAGAAGTCCGGGCAACAGCCTGTTCAGTCGCACTGGCCAATTTCGGTCAACGGCTCACTCAGCCCGTGCGGAACGGAAAAACCGGTTCCCGGGCCGGGCAAGCCCGAGGGTCTGGCGCAACGTATCGCCCTCGTATTCGCGGCGGAAAATCTCCCGCCGCTGCAGCTCGGGAATCACGAGATCCACGAATCCATCGAGGCCGGAGGGGACGGTCGGAAACATGACGTTGAATCCGTCGGATGCCTCGGTCTCCAGCCACTCCTGCATGGTATCGGCGATCTCGGCCGGCGTGCCGACCATCTGCAGCCCGCCATATCCGCCAACGAGCTGGGCAAGCTGACGGACGGTGAGATTGTCCCGCCTCGCCAGCGCCACCAGAGAATCGCGTCCGCTCTGGGTTGCATTGGATTGCGGAATTTCCGGCAAAGGTGCGTCGAGTTCAAAGCGCGAAGCGTCAACGCCGAGTCGGATCGAGAGATTCGGCACCCCGCTCTCCGGATGCACGAGGCTGTCGAGCAATGCTTTCTTGTCCTCGGCCTCCGCCTTGGTGTGTCCGACGGTGACGAGCGCGCCTGGAAGGATCTTGAGCATATCGGGCGCACGGCCCAGCGCCCGCATGCGTTGCTTTACGTCGGCGTAGAACCGCCGCCCGTCCTCGATGGTCCGGCTGCTGCCAAATATCATTTCCGCCGTTTCCGCGGCGAGCTGGCGGCCGGCTTCCGACGCACCCGCCTGAACAATGACCGGCCAGCCCTGGATGGGACGGGCGATATTGAGGGGCCCGCGCACGGAGAGGTGCTCGCCCTTGTGGTCCAGGACATGCATCCGTGCGGGATCGAAAAAGATGCCGCTCGCCTGATCGCGCAGCCAGGCATCGTCTGCCCAGCTATCCCAAAGGCCGGTAACGACACCGTAGAACTCCCGCGCGCGGCGATAGCGTTCATCGTGCTCGACATGCTCCGTCAGGCCGAAATTGAGAGCCGCATCCGGATTCGATGTCGTCACGATATTCCAACCCGCCCGCCCGCCGCTGATATGGTCGAGCGAGGCAAAGCGTCTTGCAATGTGATAGGGCTCATCAAAGGTGGTGGAGGCGGTCGCAACCAGGCCTATATGCCGCGTCACCATTGCCAGAGCGGAGAGCAGGGTCAGGGGCTCGAACGACGTCACCGTTGCGCTGCGGCGCAATGCTTCGATCGGCATGTTGAGAACGGCAAGGTGGTCGGCCATGAAGAACGCGTCGAAGCGGCCCCGCTCGAGCGTCTGGATAAAACGGACCAGGTGCGCAAGATTGAAGTTCGCATCCGGAAACGCACCCGGATAGCGCCACCAGGCGGTATGGATGCTCACTGGGCGCATGAAGGCGCCGAGATGAAGTCGCTTCTTCATAGTCGTCTTTCACATGCCTCGCTTTTGGGGGCACTCTCTATCTTTGCAGGCCGTCTCCCGCGATCCTATCCCAAATAAATTCCGAAGACTTCCCGAAAGAAAGAGCTTACGGCGGTGTTGCTTCAACCACAGGCCTGCGGCCGACATTGGCGGATCGGCGGGGCCCGCTCTCGGGGCTTGCGGGGGGCCGCTGCTCCGGCAGAGCCGCCTTGGCCGCCATCACCCGGATCATAGCGTTCTGCGGAGCATGGGCACGGCCGCAGATCGCATCCCGATGGTGCCGCTCGAGCGGATGGTCGCGTCGAAGCCCGGGATTACCCCCGAGATCGAGCGCCAGGCTGGTGATGGCGACGGCATTCTCTATGACCACGTGCTTGACGATGCCCGCCTCCACCCCGAGCGCCCGCCCGGCGTCCGCGTCATCGGCGATCGAGCGCAACAGGCGAGCGTTCGTCGTCAGCCTGACCTCGATCTCACCGAGACCGTCCTCTATTCGCGGCACGCGCGCAATTGGCGTTCCCAGGCTGCCCGGCACATGGCTGGCCGCAAAATGCACGATCCAGTCGCGGGCCGCGCGTGCGATGCCGTGATAGACCGCGGCAATGAGCGTGAAATACCAGGCCATTCTCTGCTCATCGCGCTTGAGGCCCTCGGATGCGGGATGCGCATCAATGATGTCTTCAGCCGGAATCGCCACATCTTCGAGGATGATGTCATGGCTCGCGGTCGCCCGCATGCCGGTTGCATTCCATGCCTCGACCACGCGCAGTCCGGTCGCGTTCGTCGGGACGAGGAAAGATGCGATCCGCGGTTCCGGCTCACGGGTGGTGGCAAGCACCAGGACCCACCTCAGAGCGGTGATCCCCGTCGTGTACTTCTTATGACCGGAAATGCGCCAGACCTTGCCGTCACGCCGTGCGATGGTTTCCGGTGGAGCGCCATGCGAGGGCGACCCGATCCGCGGCTCGACCTGTGCCGAGTTGAGCAGTGCGATCCCTTCAAGATTGGCTCGGGTCACGCGCTCCACCAGGTGCCGTGGCCAGGTGCCCGATATCGCGGCAGCGCGATGGTGGGTATAGTGCATTGCCAGCACCAGGGCGGTGGAAGGTTCTCCGCGAGCGATCTCGCTGACGACAGCTTGAGCCTCGGCAAGGCCAAGACCAGGCCCGCCCGTCTCCTTGCCCTGTGTCAGCGACAGCAGGCCCGCCGCGAAGAGAGCGGCGAAATTGGCCAAGGGTATTTCCCCCGCTGCGTCATAATGTGACGCGCCGAGGGCAAAGCGATCGGCAAGCCGAACCGCCTTCTCCAGCAGATCGGGAAATGGAGCGCCCGCGGCGCTCATGCGCGGTCTCCGCTCAAGCCGCCGCGCGCGCGAACGATTCGTCGAGAGAACCGAGCGGCACCGCTAGAGCAGTTTCCGTTCGCCATGGCTCACGAAAACTGCTCTAGCTCTTTGTTTTAAAGAGCATCTTCACGCGATCAACCGATTCCGTTTGATCGCGATCTGCTCTAGTCCGTTGTCCATGGTCTGCCTCCAGATGAGATTATTCGGTTCCCGAATCGCGGTCAGGCGGCCACGAAGTGGACGTCGGCGAGATTGCCCATGACGCCCTCCCCGCACACGGTGTGATCCGCCACACGCTTATCGTACAGGGTGATTTCCGGGACGCTGACGAGATTGATATCGGCGGCATCGGCGACGAGCAGCTCCTGAATCTGCCGCCACTGCGCCACGCGCTTCACCGGGTCGATCTCGATGGCAGAGGCTTCCAGCAGAGCATCGACCTTGGGATTGACATAGTGCGCGCCGTTCGAGAATGGCACGCCGGGCTTGAAATTCTTGCTCCAGTAGAGACGCTGCACGCCGACCGTGGGATCGAAGAGGTTCGACATTCCCTCGAAGGCGAAATCGAAGTCCCGTTCCGTGTAGATCCGTCTGGTGTAGGTGGCAAAATCCTGGTCCCGTACCGTGACCGCAACACCGACTTTGGCGAGTGCCTCGCGGACATATTCGGCGCCGCGCGAATAAGTGTCCCCGCTCGGCACGAAGTCGTGGGTCAGCCTGATCCGGACACCGTCCTCGCCGCGGGGATAGCCTGCCTCGTCGAGCAATTTTTCGGCCGAAGCGGTGTTGATCGGATAGGTCGGCAGATCAGCCACGTACCATTTTTTGAGGTTCGGATTGATCGGGCCGGGGATTGTCGCTCCAAAACCGTAATCGATGATATTGTACACGACCTCGCGGCTGATCACCTGGGAAAACGCCTTACGGACCTTGATGTTCTTGAAGAACGGGCGGTCGAAATTGAATTCGATGCGGGCAATGTCGTTGGCATAGAGGTAGCCGCGCCGCTCGAACCCGATATGGGGAAGCCGTTTGAAGCGGTCGAGCTCGTTATAGGGAATAGGCGTCTCGGGAGCGAGCTGCACCTCGCCGTTCTCGATTGCAATGGCGCGGGCCTCGGGGTCCGTGATGAAGCGCACCACGAGCTGGTCGAGATAGGGCTTCGGGGAAGCCCAGTAATTCGCATTCCTCACATAGAGAATATGGCTTCCGCGCTCCCATTCCTTAAAGATGTAGGGGCCGGTGCCGACCGGCGCGTTGCCGAGAGGATTCTGATCGACCGGGGTTCCGTTGTCATAGAGATGCTTGGGAACGATCGCCGTCTCCGCGCCCGCGAGCGCCGATATCAGATAGGGCGCAGGCTTGGAAAGCAGAAGAATCGCCGTGTGGGGATCGGGCGTTCGAATCTCGAGGAGATTGAGGAAGGTGCTGCGCCCCCTCGGATGCACCTCCTTGATCGTGCTGATCGAATAGGCGACGTCCTCGGAGGTGAAGTCCTTGCCGTCATGCCACTTCACGCCTTCCCGCAGCTTGAAGGTGTATTGCAGCCCATCCGCGCTGATCGACCAGGAGGTCGCGAGCTGCGGCTTCGGGTTGAGGTCGAAATCGTAAGTGAGCAGGCCCTCGGTGACCTTGGCGGAAACATAGACGGTGTTGAACGCCGTGGTCGTGAGCGCGGTCAACGATGGCGGCTCCGCGGAAAGCAGAAGCGTCAGCGTGCCGCCTCTCACGGGGGCCGCCGAGGCGCCCCGCGATCCGCCACCGATCAGCGCAGCGCCCGCCGCGGCCGCCGAAAGCCCGAGAAAACCTCGGCGATCCGGCCCTGAACCCGTCATCATCGCCTCTTTGTCCCCATTTGCATTCCCTTCCCACGCCCGCGTCCCAGCGGCTTTGCGGGCAATGCCTCGCTGACACGCAACCGTCGTTCCAACGCCGCCCCTTGCGCACCCATTCCCTTTGACAACTCCTATCTTGCTGATAGAGAATAGGGGACAGATGCAGCTCCGTCAACGCAAGAGGGATGGGGCCGCATGGCAGGTCGCCAGCGGCGTGTCGGTTCACAGGATGAGATGTCAGCCCTAGAACGGATGGGAAGGACGGCGTTGCGGACCGGCCTGCAGGCAGTGCCGACCGTGCTCGCCATCGTCATGCTCAATTTCTTTCTGCTCAAGCTCGCTCCGGGCGATGCGGCGGACGCGCTGGCCGCGGAGGCGGGTTCGGCGACCGCCGAGACGATGAAGATGCTGCGGCACCGTTTCGGCCTCGACCAGCCGGTATTGATTCAGCTCCTCGATTATCTTCGCAACCTTGCCCATTTCAGTCTCGGCTACTCGCCGCGCTACGAGATGCCGGTGCTCGCTCTGATCTGGCAGC
>JASHRV010000121.1 GCA_030037175.1 Acetobacteraceae bacterium | reverse complement strand
CCCGTCCAGGGCCTCAAGGCCCTGGCAGGGGGTCGGGGCTCCCATCGCGCTTGCGCGATGGGGACCCGTCCAGGGGGCAAGCCGCCCCCTGGCCTTTCGGGGATAGGTCACGGCAGGCGGGCCTGGGTGAGGGAGAGGAGCTGGGTGTGGATTTGGGTGGGGGGTGGGGAGGCGTCGATCAGGATGCAGCGGTTGGGGTTGGATCTGGCGATGCTGTGGAAGCCTTGGCGGGTGCGGGCGAGGAATTCGGGGCCCAGCCGTTCGTAGCGGTCGGTGGTGGTGGCGCGTGTGGCGCGGCGGCGGCGCTCTTCCTCGGGTGGGAGGTCGAGGACGAAGGTGAGGTCGGGTGTGAGGTTGAGGAGTTGGATGAGTGTGATGATGGCGCTCGGATCGGCGCCTTGGCCGTAAGCCTGGTAGGCCATGGTGGAATCGTAGAAGCGGTCGCAGACGATGGTGAAGCCGGCGGCGAGCGCCGGGCGGAGCGTGTGGGTGGCGTGGTCGGTGCGGGCTGCGAAGTGGATGAGGGCTTCGGCGAGCGGGTCGAGCGGGGTGGTGTTGGCGAGGAGGAAGCCGCGGAGCGATTCGGCGCCGGGGGAGCCGCCCGGTTCGCGGGTGAGCAAGGTCGGGCGGCCGGAACCGGCAAGGCTTTGGGCGAGAAGGCGGGCCTGGGTGGATTTGCCGGCGCAGTCCGTGCCCTCGATCGTGATGAAGAGGCCCTGCAAGGATCTTAGAGCCCCTTTGAGAATGCGGATTCCGGTGAGTCGGACGCGCTGGACGACCATCCGAGCCGCATTATCGGACGGGCTCTCAGCCGACGCCGCCGAAGACGAGATGGAACAGCACGGCGAGCGAGCGTTCGACGAGGCTGAGGCGCGGCACGGCGGCGCCGGCGACGAGGGTGAATTGCTGCCCGGGCGGGACGCCCTGGCCGGAGACGTTGAGCGTGCCGAGCGGCTTGCCGGCCGGGATGGGCGCCGCGATGGGCGCGGCGTAGCTGGCCTTGATGGTTGCGGTCTGGCGCCAATTGCGCGGCATGGTCGCGACGAGGTCGGTGGCGCCGGTGAGCGGCACGGTGAGGCTTTGGCCGAGCCAGACCCGCGGGGTGGCGACCGCCTCGCCGACCTTGAAGAGCGTCACGTCGGTGAATTCGCTGAACGACCAGTCGAGCAGGCGGACCGATTCCTCGGCGCGGTCGCCTTCGCTCGGCATGCCGTTGAGCACGACGATGACGCGCCTTCCGTCGCGGAGCGCGCTCGCGACGAGGCCGTAGCCGCCGGCATCCGTGAAGCCGGTTTTCAGCCCGTCCGCGAGATTGTCCTGCACGAGCGGGTTGCGGTTGTACTGCTTGATGTTGCTGAAGGTGAAAACCTTCTCGGATGCGTAATGATAATATTGCGGGAAATTGGCGATGATGAGCCGCGCGAGCGTGGCGATGTCCTGGCAGCACATATAGTGGCCGGGCGCGGGCAGGCCCGTCGGGTTCATGAAATGCGAGTTGACGAGGCCGATCTTGGCAGCGGTTTCGTTCATGCGCTCGACGAAGGCGGGGACGGAGCCGGAAATTCCTTCGGCGAGGACGATGCAGGCATCGTTGCCGGAATCGACCTCGATGCCCTGGATGAGATCGGCGACGCTGACATTGCCGCCGAGCGGGACGAACATTTTGGATCCGCCGGTGCGCCAGGCGACCTCGCTCACCGGCAGGGTCTGATCGAGCGTGAGCTGGCCGGATTTGAGCAGGCTGTAGACGATGTAGAGCGTCATCAGCTTGGTCATCGAGGAGGGCGGCATCGGCGCGGTGGGGTTCTTCTCGAGCAGGACCGCGCCGGTGTTGAAGTCGGTGATGTAGGCCCAGCGCGCCTTGGTGCCGATCGGCCCGAGCGGCGAGGTGGCGGGCGTGAAGCTGCGCTTGATCGCACCCTTTCCGACCAGCCTGGGAAAGGTTTCGAGGTCGGGTTCGGCGGGCTGAGCGGCGGTCTGGGCATGCAGGGAAAGCGCGGGCAGGAGGAAGGCGGCGGCTCCGAGCAGGAGCGACCGACGGGAAGCCTGAGGGGAAGCCATAGCCGCCGTTTCTCCCTTCATTCCACGACGAGCTCGGCGCCGGTCGCGCCGGCGTGGAGCACCTGGTTTAGCACGCCGTCCGCCGCCGCGACCGAGGCGAAGGGGCCGATGCGCACCTCGATCTGGAGCGAGCCTGTGGAATAGCGCGGCACCATCGCGGGCGCGAAGCGGGCGAGCGAGGCGGCCTGGAGGGCGGCGTATTCCTGGCTGGTGAAGAGGCCGGTGCGCACCCAGATCGCGCCCGGGCTGGGCGGCACCTGCGAAAGCGCGCCGGGCTGCTCGGCGGCGGGGAAGGAGACGGGCGCGGCGGCAGGCATGGGCGCGGCGGCGGGGGCCGGCGCGGGGGTGACAGGTGTGGGCGCGGCGCTGCTGCCGGGCGGGGGGAGCGTGCTGACGGAGACGGCGCCGAGCGGAGCGCGGGCGAGCGCGAGCCGGGGTCCGCCGGGCAGGGCCATGGCCATCTGCTCGCTCGGGCCGGGCAGGACTTGGACGCGGACGCGGGCGGTGCCGTCCGCGTTGAAGCCGAGCAGGCCGGCGACGCGTGAGGTGACGGCGATGAGGCGGGCCGGATTCTCCGGACCGCGATCGTTGATGCGGACGACGATCTGCCGCCCGGTCTCGAGGTTGGTGATGCGTGCGATCGAGGGAAGTTGGAGGACGGGAGAGGCGGCCGCGAAGGCGTCTTCGCCGTAGCGCTCCCCGTCCGCGGTGTAACGCGGCTGGGGACCTGTGATGACCGTGGCGATACCGGTCGCGTCGTAGGAGAAGTCGGCCCGCGGGTAGCGCCAGGCGCCGCCGGCTATGTAGGGGGGGCCGACCACGTAGTGCAGCGGCGGACGAGGCGGCGGCTTCTGGAAAAGAAAGCAGCCGGCGAGAAGCAGCAGCGGGACGAGGGAAAGACGGGCGGAAAGGCGGCTCACGTGGTCACGAGATCGCCGAGCAGACCGACCGCGAGGGCGTAGAAGTCCGAGGGGTTGTAGCGCCGGATCGCCTGGAAGTTGGCGAAGACGAGGTAGGCGGGGCCGCTCTGGCCGCCGGGCATGAGCAGGCGCGCGGAGGTGGACGCGTAGGGCAGAGGCCCGCCGTCGACGGTGCGGAAGCCGAGATTGGACCAGGCGCCGAGCGGCTGGGTGACGCCGCCGCCGGCGAGCTGGGGCGAGAACGAGGCCGGGGGCAGCACTTGCCGGCCCCAGGATTCGCCTGCGCGCCAGCCGGACTGGACGAGGTAGTTGGCGATCGAGGCGAGGACGTCGGCCGGATTGTTCCAGATATCGCGGCGGCCGGTGCCATCGAAATCGACCGCATAGGCGAGATAGGCGCTCGGCATGAATTGCGGCTGGCCCATCGCGCCGGCCCAGCTGCCGAGCATGGCGCTGGGGGCGATGTCCCCATGGGCGAGGATGCGGAGTGCGGCGATGAGCTCCGAGCGGAAATAGCCGCCGCGGCCGGCGCCGTAGGCGAGCGTGGCAAGCGAGCGAATGACCTCGAACCCGCCTTCGTTGCCGCCATAGTTCGATTCGAGGCCCCAGATGCCCATGAGCACTGAGGGCGAGGCCGGATAGGACGCGGCAATGCGCCCGAGGAGCGAGCGGTCCGAGGCGTAGAGGGTGCGGCCCTGGGCGATGCGGTCGGAGGTGAGGGTATCGGCCGCGTATTCGCTCCAGGTGAGGGTGAATTCGGGCTGGTGGCGGTCGAGGTCGAGCACCTTGGGGTCGAGGCTGAGGCCGGAGAAGGCGGCGCTGATGGTTGCGGCGGGGACGCCGGAGCGTTCGGCCTCCGCGCCCACGGAGGCGAGGAAGCCCGAGAAGCCCGAGGCGGCGAGGCCGGGCCGGACGAAAAACAGGGGGGCGAGGAGCGGCGGGGCGGCGCCGAGCGCCAACCCGAGCGCGCGGCGGCGGGGAATCGGGTGCATGGGCGGGTTTCTGCCACGGGCGCGGACCGCGCCGCAATGAGCGCGAGGGGGAGCGAGGGATCTTGCGGGATCTGTGCTGCGCGGGCCGCTTGCGCCAGAATGGGGAGAGCACAACGGGCGAGCGGGGAAACGGGGCAATGGAGAGCAAGCAAGGGATCACGCGCGAATTCGCGGAGTTCACGTCCGGGCTGACGCTCGGGCGGCTGCCGGGAGGGGTGGCGGAGCGGGCGCGGTTCCTGGTGCTCGACCTGATCGGCAATATCGTGCGCGCGCGGGCCGAGGCGGAGAGCACGCCGGCGCTGCTGGCGGGGGTTCGCGCGCTCGGGCTCGGGGTGGGGAATGCCGGAGTGTTCGGCGATGCGGCGCGGTATGCGCCGGCGGGCGCGGCGCTGATCAACGGCGCGCTGGGGCACTCGCTCGATTTCGACGACACCCATGCGGCGGGCTGCCTGCATCCGGGCGTGACGGCGATTGCGGCGGGGCTTGCGGCGGGCGAGATGGCGGGGGCTGCGGGCGCGGACGTGCTGGCGGGGATTATTGCCGGGTACGAGGTTTCCTGCCGGCTCGCGCTCGCTCTGCCGGCCGGGGAGCATTACGCGCGCGGGTTTCATCCGAGCGCGACGTGCGGCGCGTTCGGCGCGGCGGCGGCGGCGGCGCGGGCGTTCCGGCTGCCGGCGGACGCAGTGGACGCGGCGTTCGGGATCGCGCTTTCGCAAACCGCGGGCAGCTTGGAGTTCCTGGTCAACGGCGCCTGGACGAAACGGTTTCAGGTGGGGTGGTCGGCGATGAACGGGTTGGCGGCGGCGTGCTTTGCCCGCGAGGGGTTCAAGGGGGCGGCCGAGGCGTTTGAGGGGCCGCACGGGTTCCTGCGCGCCTATGCCCCCTCCCCCACCCCGGTGCGCGCGACCGAGCGGCTGGGCGAGGTGTTCGAGCTGATGGCGACGGCGGTGAAGCCCTATCCGTCCTGCCGGTTCGGTCATGCGGGCATCGATGCGGCGCTGGCGCTCAGGGCGGAGCATGGGCTGCGGCCCGAGGAGATCGAGGGCGTGACGCTCGGGCTCTCGAAGGCGGGGATGTTGCTGATTGGAGAACCCGCGGAGAAGAAAGCCGATCCGCGCAACGTGGTGGACGGGCAGTTCAGCGGGCCTTTCGTTGTGGCGGTGGCGTTGGCGACGGGCGGCATGGAATGGGACAGCTACCGGTTGCTCGATGATCCGGTGGTGCGGCG
>JASHRV010000120.1 GCA_030037175.1 Acetobacteraceae bacterium | reverse complement strand
CCCGACCGCGCCTATCTTGCGCTCACGCTCCGCCGCCGGCCGAACGATGCCGCGCGGCTTGCCCTGCTTGCCGAGGCGGCGCGGCGGGCGGGGATTCCCATCGTTGCCACCAACGATGTTCTCCATCATGTGCCGGAGCGGCGCATCCTGCAGGATGTGCTCACCTGCATCCGCGAGAAATGCACGATCGATGCGGCGGGATTCCGCCGCGAGCGTTTCGCCGACCGGCATCTGAAATCGCCCGCCGAGATGGCGCGGCTTTTCGCCCGCCACCCGGAGGCGGTTGCGAACACGATGGAGATCCTCGAGCGCTGCCGCTTCTCGCTCGCCGAGCTCCGCTACCAGTATCCGAACGAGGTTTCCGACCCGGGGCTCACGCCGCAGGAGGCGCTGGAGCGGCTGGTGTGGGAAGAGGCGCCGAGGCGCTATCCCGAGGGTGTGGCGGAGGATGTGACGCGCCAGCTGCGCCATGAGCTCGCGCTGATCGCCGAGCTCGGCTACGCGCCCTATTTCCTCACCGTTCACAACATCGTCCGCCATGCGCGCGGGGAGGGAATTCTCTGCCAGGGGCGCGGCTCGGCGGCGAATTCGGCCGTGTGCTACGTGCTCCGCATCACCGCCATCGATCCCATCCGCCAGGGTTTTCTCTTCGAGCGGTTCATCTCCGCCGCGCGGCGGGAGCCGCCCGATATCGATGTCGATTTCGAGCATGAGCGGCGCGAGGACGTGATCCAGTGGATATTCGAGACCTATGGCCGCGAGCGCGCCGCGATCACCGCCGTCGTCATCCGCTACCGGCCGAGAAGCGCGCTTCGCGATGTGGGCAAGGTGATGGGGCTCAGCGAGGACAGGATCGCAGCACTTTCTGTCGATTTCTGGGGATCGGGCGAGGAGGAGCTGGAAGCGGCGGCGGCGCCCGCGGATCGGAGGCTGCGGCTCACGTTCGATCTGGCGCGCGCGCTGGTCGGGTTTCCGCGCCATCTTTCGCAGCATCCGGGCGGATTCGTGCTGACCGAGGACCGGCTCGACGATCTCGTGCCGATCGAGCCCGCGGCGATGGAAAAGCGCCAGGTGATCGAGTGGGAGAAGGACGATATCGACGCGCTCAATTTCATGAAGGTCGATGTGCTCGGGCTCGGGATGCTGGGCTGCCTGCGGCGGTGCTTCGATCTGCTCGCCGCGCATCGCGGGATTTCCTTAGGCGTGGACAGCATTCCGCAAGAGGACCCGGAGACCTACGCGATGATCAGCCGGGCGGACACGATCGGGGTTTTCCAGATCGAGAGCCGCGCGCAGATGTCGATGCTGCCGCGGCTTGCGCCGCGCACCTTCTATGATCTCGTGATCGAGGTCGCGATCGTGCGCCCCGGCCCGATCCAGGGCGACATGGTGCATCCCTATCTGCGCCGCCGGCAGGGGATCGAGAAGGCGGACCCGCCGACGCCGGAGCTCGAGGAGGTGCTCGCGCGCACGCTCGGGGTGCCGCTGTTCCAGGAGCAGGCGATGCGCATCGCGATCGTTGCCGCGGGCTTCACGGCGGCGGAGGCGGATGCGCTGCGGCGCGCGATGGCGACTTTCCGGTTCACGGGAAGCGTCGTCAATTTCAGGGAAAAATTCATCTCAGGGATGATCGGGAACGGCTATGCGCGCGACTTCGCCGAGCGCACCTTCCGCCAGATCGAGGGGTTCGGCTCCTACGGATTTCCGGAAAGCCATGCCGCCTCCTTCGCGCTGCTGGCCTATGCGAGCAGCTGGCTCAAATGCCACCATCCGGATATTTTCTGCGCCGCGCTCTTGAACAGCCAGCCGATGGGCTTCTATCAGCCGGCGCAGATCGTGCGCGATGCGCGCGCGCACGGGGTCGAGATCCGGCCGGTTTCGGTCAATGCTTCCCGCTTCGACTGCACGCTTGAGCCGGGCGCTGGGCGTTTTCTCGCCGTGCGGCTCGGCTTTCGCATGGTGAAAGGGTTTTCCGAGGCGCATGCCGAGAGCCTCGTCAAGGCGCGCGGGGAAAAACCGTTTTCCAGTGTCGCGGAATGCTTCGACCGCACGCTGATCCCTCCGGCGATCCTCGAACATCTGGCCGATGCGGACGGGTTTTCCGATCTCGGCCTCGATCGGCGCCGCGCGCTCTGGGCCGTGCGCGGGCTCGGGCCGGCTTCGCTGCCGCTTTTCGCCGCGGCCGGCGGGGAGCGCGTGCGCGAGCCCGCGGCGGCGCTCGTGCCGATGAGCGAAGGCTCCGAGGTGGTCGAGGATTATCGCGCGACCGGCCTCAGCCTGCGCCGCCACCCGGTTTTCTTCCTGCGCCGCACGCTCGCGGCGGCGGGCGCGGTTCCGTGCGCGGACCTCGCCGCGAGCCGCGACGGCAGGCGGGTGACGGTGGCGGGACTCGTGCTTCTGCGCCAGCGCCCCGGCAGCGCCGCGGGCATCACCTTCATGACGATCGAGGACGAGACGGGCGAGGCCAATCTCGTCGTGTGGCCGGCGCTTTTCGCCCGCCAGCGGCGGCTCGTGATCACGGCTTCGCTCATCGCCTGCACCGGCCGGGTGCAAAGAGAGAAAAGCGTGATCCACGTGATCGCCGAACGGCTGGCCGATTTCTCACACCTGATCGCCGAGGTCGGAAGCGATGAGGCCGTGGGCGGAATGAAGATTCCGACAAGGAGTTTTCATTGATCAGGCCAGGGGCTCTGCCCCTGGACCCCGCTGGGGCCTTGAGGCCCCAGACCCCCCAACGTTTTATGAAAGTAATGGATTGCAAAGGCTCCGCCTTTGCTGGGGGCGGGGCTCCCATCGCGCAAGCGCGATGGGGACCCGTCCAGGGGCAAAGCCCCTGGCGGAGGCGAAGCCTCTGAGTTCTTATTTTATCCTTATTCGACTTTACTTTTTTGGCTTTGCCCGTCTGGTACTCAACCGCGGCCCACGAACGGCATTTTCGTTGCCATCACGGTGAGGAACTGGATGTTCGCGTCCGGTGGCAGGCCGGCCATGAAGACGACCGATTTGGCGACGTTCTCGACGTCCATCAGCGGTTCGGGTCGGACGGAGCCGTCGGCCTGTGGCACGCCCTGGGCCATGCGTGCGGCGAGCGGGGTGAGTGCGTTGCCGATATCGATCTGGCCGCAGGCGATGTCGTATTTGCGCCCGTCGAGGCTGATGGATTTGGTGAGGCCGGTGATGGCGTGCTTGGTCGAGGTGTAGGGGGCGGAGTTCGGGCGCGGCGCGTGGGCCGAGATCGAGCCGTTGTTGATGATGCGTCCGCCCATCGGGTTCTGTGATTTCATCATGCGGAAGGCGGCCTGGGCGCAGAGGAAGGAGCCGGTGAGGTTGGTTGCGACGACGTTCGTCCATTGCGCGAAGGTGAGCTCGTCGAAGCCGATCGGCGGGGTGCCGGTGCCGGCATTGTTGAAAAGCACGTCGATACGGCCGAATTTTTCGTGCACGGCGGCGAAGAGCGCATCGACCGAGGCGGGGTCGGTGACGTCGGTTTGCATTGCGAGCAGCTTGGCGCCGGGGGCGGCGAGCGCGGCCGTTTCCTCGAGCGCGTCCTTGCGCCGGCCGGCGAGCGCGGTTGCGTAGCCTTCGTGCGCGAGCGCCAGCGCGACCGCGCGGCCGATGCCGCTGCCTGCGCCCGTCACCACCGCGACTTTCTCGGACATCACCTTCCCTCCGTTTCGAATCGCGGGCACGCTAACCGATGCGGCGCGGCCCGGCTACCGGGGCGGGCCGGCGATCATCGGCGATTGTTGGGGAGGAATTGCATGCGCATCGGCTTCATCGGACTCGGCACCATGGGCAGGCATATGGCCGCCAACTTGCAGCGCGCGGGCCATCAGCTTGCGGTGCACGATGTCCGCCGCGAGGCGGCCGAGGCGCATCTTGCGGCCGGGGCGCGCTGGGCCGCGACGCCGCGCGAGGCGGCCGCGGGGGCGGAGGTGGTGTTCACCTCCCTGCCGGGGCCGGCGGAGGTGGAGGCGGTGGCGCTCGGCGCGGACGGGATCATCGCGGGGCTCGGCCAAGGCGCGGCTTATTTCGATCTTTCGACGATCGCGCCTTCGCTCGTGCGGCGCATCCACGAGGCTTTTGCCGAGCGCGGGCTGGCGATGCTCGACAGTCCGGTGAGCGGCGGGCCGGGCGGGGCGGAGTCGCGGAAGATGGCGATCTGGGTCGGCGGATCGGAGGAGATTTTCTCCCGGTTCAAGCCGGTGCTCGATGCGATGGGCGATCAGGCGCGCTATATCGGGCCGATCGGTTCGGCGAGCGTTGCGAAGCTCGTGCACAACTGCGCCAATTACGGCGTTCTCGCGGTGCTGGCCGAGGTTTTCACCATGGGC
>JASHRV010000119.1 GCA_030037175.1 Acetobacteraceae bacterium | reverse complement strand
TCCAGCACCATTCCGCCCGTGATCTCAACCTCCACCGCCATCCCGGCCGCGAGCCCGAGCGCCATCATCCGCTCGGTCGCGAGATTCGCCTCGAGAGCGAGCCCGCCGCGCGTGAGACCGATCCGGCTCCCCACCCCACTCGCCACCACCTCCGTGATCCGCCACGTCCCCTGGGCCTCGAGGCGGATCGCGATTTGGTGCGGCCGCACATAGACCGTGCCGCCACCCGTCCGCACGTTCGCCCGCCCGAGCAGAAAGTCCGCCTCGGCGATGACGAAGCCGTTCTCGACCCGGCAGGGCACCTCGTTGGCCTCACCGAGGAAACGATAGACGAAGGAATCGGCCGGCTCGCGGTAGAGCTGCATCGGCGGTCCGCTCTGGCGGATTTGCCCCCCGCTCATCACCACCACGCGGTCGGCAAGCTCGAACGCCTCCTCCTGGTCGTGCGTCACGAACACCGTCGTGATGTGCATCTCGCGGTGCAGCCGGCGGAGCCAGCGCCGGAGATCGCGCCTTACTACCGCGTCGAGCGCGCCGAACGGCTCGTCGAGCAGGAGTACCCTGGGTTCGATCGCGAGCGCGCGGGCCAGGGCGACCCGCTGCCGCTGCCCACCCGAAAGCTGCGCCGGATAGCGCCCGCCGAGGAACTCGAGCTGCACCAGCTTCAGAAGCGGTGACACCTTCTCTTCGATGCGCGCCCGCGGGACTTTTCTGACGGCGAGCCCGAAGCCGATATTGCGTGCGACCGTCATGTGCCGGAAGAGCGCATAGTGCTGGAAGACGAAGCCGACGCCGCGCTCGCGCGCCGGCCGCCCAAGAGCATCCTCGCCGTCGAAGAGCACGGCGCCGCGGTCCGGCCGGTCGAGCCCGGCGATCATGCGGAGCAGCGTCGTCTTGCCGGAGCCCGAGGGGCCGAGCAGCGCCGTAAGCTCGCCCGGCGGCACGGTGAGGTCGATCCCCTCGAGCACCACCTGCCCGGCGAGTGTCTTATGGAGCCCGGCAATCTCGATCCGCGTGCTCATGCCCGTCTCCCTCTCACGCCACGCGCACCCGTCGCGTCGCCCGCAGCTCCTCGCGATGACGCCATTCCAGTGCCGCCTTGAGCACGAGCGTCACGATGGCGACCCCGGCGAGCAGAGACGCGGCGGCAAAGGCGGCCTGCACGCGATAGCCGTCATAGAGCGCCTGGATCTCGAGCGGTAGCGTGTTGGTCTGTCCCGGCACCGAGCCCGAAACCACCGACACCGCGCCGAACTCTCCGATCGCGCGGGCGTTGCAAAGCAGGACGCCATAGAGCAATCCCCAGCGCAGCTTGGGCAGGCTCACGCGAAGGAAGGTCTGCCAGCCCGAGGCGCCGAGCGTGATCGAAGCCTGTTCTTCCTCGCTTCCCTGCGCTTCGGCGAGCGGGATCAGCTCGCGCGCGACATAGGGGAAGGTCACGAAGAGCGTCGCCAATATCATCCCCGGCACGGCGAAGATGATGCGAATCCCGTGCGCCTCGAGGAATCCGCCGAGCAGCCCGGAGCGGCCGAACAGCAGCACGAGCAACAGTCCCGCGACCACCGGCGAGACCGAGAGCGGCAGCTCGATCAGCGCGATGATCGCGCCGCGCCCACGGAAGCGGAATCGTGCCAGGCACCAGGCGGCGGCGAGCCCGAAGGCGGTGTTGAGCGGGACGGTGATCACCGTGATGCCGAGCGTGAGCCAGAGGGCGGCGCGCACGTCCGGATCGGCGAGCGCTGCCGCGTAGGCGCGAGCGCCGAGCGAGAAGGCTTCGGCGAAGATCACGCCGAGCGGCAGAACCAGGAAGAGCGCGATGAAGGCGATGGCGATGCCGATCAGGATACGGCGCGCGCGTACCCCACTGCCCCGCGTCGCCGGGAGTGAAGCGGCGAGCACGTCACTCGCCATGGCGCCGGCGCACCCAGGCCTGCAGCAGGCTTATTCCGATCAGCAGCAGGAACGACGCGACGAGCATCAGCGTCGCGATCGCCACCGCGCCCGGAATGTCGAACTGCTCGAGCTCGGTGACGATCAGGAGCGGCAGGATCTCCGAGACCATCGGCTTGTTGCCGGCGATGAAGATCACCGATCCGTATTCGCCGAGTCCTCGGGCCAGCGCGAGCGCGAAGCCCGAGAGCAGCGCCGGCAGCAGCGGCGGCAGCAGCACCGTTACGAAAGAAATCGCCGGTGAGGCGCCGAGTGTCTCCGCTGCCTCCTCCTGCTCCGCCTCCAGCTCCGCGATCACCGGCTCGAGCGTGCGAACGATGAAGGGAAGGCTCACGAACATCAGCGCGACGACGATGCCCGCGCGCGTATAGGCGATGGTGATGCCGAACGGCGCCAGCAGCGCGCCGATCGGGCCCCGCGGCGCATAGAGCGCGGCGAGCGCGATGCCGGCGACGGCGGTCGGCAAGGCGAAGGGCAGATCGATCAGCGCATCGACAAGCCGCCGCCCCGGAAACCGGTAGCGTACCAGCACCCAGGCAATGATGAGCCCGGCGACCGCATCGATCGCGCTCGCCGCCAGGGCAGAGGAAACGCTCACGGTGAGATCGCCGAGCACGCGCGGGCGGAGCGCCAGCGCCCAGAACCCGCCCCAACCCAGTCCCGCTGCCGTCGCCACCATCACGGCAAGCGGGGCCACCACCAGAAACCCGAGCCAGAGCAGCGTGGCCGCGAGGCTTGGCCCGAACCCCGGCAGCACGCTCGGCTCCCGCCAGGCAGCAGCGCGGCTCACTGGCTTGGCAAGGAAACCTGATCGAAAATTCCGCCGTCAGCGAAAAACTTCTTCTGCGCCGCGTCCCAGCCGCCGAAATCGTGATCCACGCTGACCATCGGGATTGGCTTGAAACGCGCTGCATATTTTTGCAGGACCGAAGGGAGCCGTGGCCGATAATAGTTCTGCGCGACCAGGTCCTGCCCGTCCGGGCTGTAGAGGGTGCGCAGATAGGCCTCCGCAAGCGACCGCGTGCCGCGCCGGTCCACCACCTTGTCCACCACGGCCACGGGCGGCTCGGCGAGGATCGAGAGGGAGGGCATCACCACTTCAAAACCCTTCCCGCGCGCTTCCGCGATGGCGAGCAAAGCCTCGTTCTCCCAGGCGATCAGCACATCGCCGAGCCCGCGCTGGGTGAAGGAGAGGGTCGCGTTGCGCGCGCTCGCATCGAGCACCGGCACGTGCTTGAGCAAAGCTGCGAGGTACGACTTCGCTTTTCCAGCATTGCCACCGTTGGCCTTCAGTGCCCAGGCATAGGCGGCGAGGATGTTGTAGCGTGCGCCGCCCGAGGTCTTCGGATTGGGCGTCACCACCTGCACCCCCGGGCGGATCAGGTCCGGCCAGTCGCGGATCTGCTTCGGGTTGCCCTGGCGGACCAGGAACACGATCGTGCTCGTGTATGGCGTGCTGTTGTCCGGCAGCCGGCTTCGCCAGTCGCGGGCGATGAGGCCGGCTCGCGCGATGGCGTCGATGTCGTAGGCGATAGCGAGCGTCACCACATCCGCCGGCAGGCCCTCGATCACGGCGCGCGCCTCGGCGCCCGAGCCCCCGTTCGAGACGCGAATGGTGACGGGCGTTCCCGTCTTCCCGCGCCAGAAGCGGACGAAGAACGTGTCATAGGCTTTGTAGAGCTCGCCAGTCGGGGAATAGGAGGCATTGAGCAGATCGCTCGGCGCCGCGGCCAGGGCGCGAAAGCTGATGAGGGCGGGCGCAAGAGCCGGCGCAGTGGCGAGCAGGGTGCGGCGCTTCATCATGGGCATCTCCCGTTCCGAAAGAGAGCTGACCCGTCCCCGCCGGCAAGTCCGCCTTCGGTGATCAGCAATGGCATGATTGGGAATACGAATGTCGGGTCAGTGAAGTCCTGTGAGCGGGAGCTCGGGAACCGGCAGCACCGCGGCATCCGGTCGCTCGGGGATGCGCTCCTCCTCTGCGAAGTAATCGGCGATCCGCTGTTGCTCGGCGAGCGCCGCCGCATCGGGCGGCGCAATTCCCCAAGCTTTGCGGGCCAGCACAAGGTTCAGCGTCGGCGCCGGCAGCCCGACCATCGGCGCCAGCTCCGCTGCCACCCCAGGGCGGTGCGCGGCGATGTCAGCCTCCGTTTCCGCGACCGCGCGCATCACCGCCTGCAGAACGTGCGGCGCGCGTCCGGCGCCGTCCCTCCGCGCGAGGTAGAACCTGCAATGCGGCGTGATCCCTGTCGCGTCGGCGAGGATGCGCCCGCCGGCCACCTGGGCTGCGGCAAGCTGGGGGTCGGAGACCGCCCAGGCGTCCGCCGCCCCGCTGCGAAAAGCGAGCTCCGCCTCTGTCGGCGCGAGCTTCATGGGGATGACGTCCCCGATCTCGAGGTTCACTTTGTTGAGCGCCGAGACCAGGAGCCATTCCGCGCTCGAGCCGGGATCGAAAGCAATCGGCCGCCCCCGAAGCTGGCTCAATCGGCTGAGGGGGCTTGCCTGGGCCACGACGATCGCGCAACTGCGCGGCGAAGGAAGATCATTGGCGAATGTGGCGATCGGCGCTCCGCGCGCCAAGGCGAGGATCGGTGGCGTCGCTCCGCTGTAGCCGAGGTCGATGAGGCCGTCCCCCATGGCCTCGATGAGGGCCGGGCCCGAGGAAAATCGGGTCCATGTCACATCGTAGCCGAATGAGCCGAGGCGGCGCTCCAGCAGGCGCCGCCGCTCGAGCAGCAGCAGGGTGATCGCCGATGTCTCGGTTCCGATTGCGAGAGTGCCTGTCTCTCCAAAGGGAAGGAAGCGGCTGCCTCGGGCGGCATATTGACCAAGCGTGCCGAAGTGGACGCTGTCTCGGTCTCGCATGGCTTCTCCTCTCGCATAGCGAAGGCCACCATGCCACGGGAGTGCATTTTCCATACTCTGTCAATAGGAATTACATTCGTTTTGACGAGGCCTCGCTTCGACCGGACATCGGGGGAGCCGTGAAAGGGGAGGCCGGCGCTTTATCCGCCGCGGGTCACGCGGGACTCGCGGTCGCGATTGCCGGCCGCGCATGTCCGGCATTGTCGCGCCTCCGCCCGGCTGCGCGCTGCGGCGGATGCGCGAAGGAAGCCTTCAGACGATAGGCCGCCCGGAAGCTGTCGCCTCTCACCAATTCGAGCTTGCGCTTCAGCATCAAAGCGCAACCGACGTCGAGGCGAAGACGGGTGCCGCACTTGCTGAGCGGAACCGATGAGACCACAAAGCGGCGACCCTCCGGGGAGGAGAAGCAGTTGAGAAAACCCTTTCTCCCGATCGCGCGGATGGCGCCGCCTTCCGTCCAGATGCTTCCCATGTCGGCATCTCCGGAGAGAGTCATGAAAGGCCTCTGCACGAGGCAGACCAAAGTCCAGTCGGAGCGCGGACCGCAGCCGGAAGAGCCTGCGCCGCAGGATAGGTCGCGGCAGCGTTATTTTGCCTCTTCTCTCTCCGCTCCCGCAAAACAAACCGGCCAAGGCCACATGTAGTCCGACAGTTCGGATGCTTACGAGGATCTTTTCTTGACAGCTCTTCGTCCTCGACCGGGCCCGTTTCCTATCACCTACTTCGATGGTAGGGCATATTCAGGCATAACCGGAGACGGCTCGTCAATGACAATTACAGGACCGTCCACGGCAATGCCCTTTTCCTCGATGAAATAGACAGGGTTACGGACTGTTCGGTGCTTTCGGGCGAAAGGCCACAATCCGGCGGTGCTTCCGACCGGCCCCCGACCAATTCAGACCCAGGTTGACCAGTGGTATAGAAAGATTATGTTGCATTCAGGCCGCATGATGAAACACGATGCTATCTAGCCGAGCGAAATATGCCCTCCGCGCCTGCGTCGATCTTGCACGGCGACACGAACCGGGACAATGGACCCTGACGTCCGAAATCGCGGCCGCCGAGGACATTCCGCGCAAGTTCCTCGAGGCCATTCTCGTCGAATTGCGCGACAACGGCATCCTTGAGAGTCAACGCGGCCGCTACGGTGGGTATCGGCTGAAGCGGCTGCCGCAGAAGATCGCCGCCAGCGAAATCATTCGAATCGCGGACGGGCCGCTGGCCTTGGCGCCATGCGCCAGCAAGACACAGTTCGGTCCCTGCGCCGACTGTCCCGACATCACGACCTGCCCGCTCTGCCCGATGCTGCGCCGGGCGCGCGACGCGGTCGCTGACGTTCTGGACGGGTATTCACTGGCGGCCCTCGCCGACGGCCGCAGAAAAAATTCCCTTCGCTCCGCCGAGCCCGCGCGGCGATCCTTCGCGCCAGGCAAGGTGCCTTCATTGCAGCCCCGCCATTGACGTCAGGCGCCGCCCAGCCGCCGGCAGAGGGGTAGCAGCGCCTGGCCCTCCTTGAAGGGCAGGCTTTCCGGCGGGTGGGATCAGGTCAAAATCTGATCGAGAATTTCGGTTTCCAGGCTTGTCACTTCCGGATCCGTGCGCTTGCGCGGTCTTGGCAGATCGATCGCCCTGTCAAGCGCGATCAGGCCGTCTCGCAGAACAATGACACGATCGGCGAGCGCCACGGCCTCGGCCACGTCATGCGTGACCAGAATGGTGGTAAAGCCCCCTTCCTGCCACAGCCGCTCGATCAGCCGCTGCATTTCCCCCCGCGTCAATGCATCGAGCGCGCCCAACGGCTCGTCGAGCAGCAGGAGATGAGGATGCGCAACCAGGGCGCGCGCAAGCGCCACCCGCTGCCTCTGGCCACAGGATAAAACCGCCGGCCAGTCCTTGGCGCGGTCCTCCAAGCCAACGGCGCGCAGCGCTTCGCGAGACTTCTCCTCCCAACCGGAACCGCGCGTGATGCCGACATTCGACAGAACGCGCTGCCAGGGGAGCAGCCTTGCGTCCTGGAACATCATCGTCGTACGCGGCGCGATGCCCGAGAGCTTCGCGCCATTGTGCAGCACCGTGCCGGTGTCCGGAGCGGTCAGTCCCGAGACCAGGCGAAGCATCGTGCTTTTGCCGCCGCCGCTCCGCCCGACGATGCCAACGAAATTGCCGGCCTCTATGGTGAGATCGAGAGGCTTCAAGACGATGCGGTCACCGAAGCCCTTGGACACGCCACGCAGCGTCAAATGGGTGCCGTTTCCGGGATGGGGGGCGATCGGTCCTCCCCCGCTTTTTCGCTCGAGGGGTCCGCCTTCAGGTGGCCGAAAAGCGAAGAGGCCGAGATCGTTCTGCATGGGTTCAGGCTTCGGCCTCGGTCTGAAAATTGTGATGCCAGGCGAGAAGCCTGTGCTCCAGCCAACGCGTCGCCATGTCGGCGAGCTTGCCCAGAAGCGCGTAGATCAGGATCCCGAGAAGCACGATGTTGGTTTCAAGAAACTCGCGCGCATTCATCGTCATATAGCCGATCCCGGACGAGGAGGAGATCGTCTCCGCCACGATCAAGGTCAACCAGGTGATGCCGAGCCCATAGCGGACCCCGATCAGAATCGACGGCATCGCGCCCGGCAGGATGACGCGCCGGAACATCGCCCATGGTCCGAGACGGTAGATACGTCCCATCTCGATCAATGACGTCTCGACCATGCGGACGCCGTGAAACGTGTTCAGATAGATCGGAAAGAATACGCCGAGCGCAATCAGGAACAGCTTGGCGCTTTCGCCGATGCCGAACCAGAGGATCACCATCGGAATGATCGCCAGATGCGGCACGTTGCGCAGCATTTGCAACGATGTATCGAGAACAAGCTCAACCGGGCGTGAGAGGCCGGTCAGCAGGCCAAGGCCGAATCCAAGCCCGCCCCCGACCAGAAAGCCGAGCGCCGCGCGCTGACAGCTGATCAGGACCTGCCGTTCAAGCTCCCCCGTCCTGCAGAGCGAGATTGCCGCCGTGAGGATGCTGAGCGGCGGCGGCAGGGTACGCATGGTGATCCAGCCTACCTCGGCCCCGATCTGCCACACGATGAGCAGAGCAGCCGGCAGCAGCCAGGGCACGATCATTCCGGCGCGAATGAACGAAACTCGTCGGGGATGTGCAGAAGCAGGCAGCGCTCCGGCCAGGGTCCCCGCTTCCCTCCCGCTCACGCGGGCGCCGTCCAGACGACGCTCGCGACATCGATGTGCCGGGGGATCAGATGAAGTTTGTAGAATGTGTCGGCGACATTCTGCTGGTACGCCACGACGTCGGGAGTTATCGGGTAGATGCCGAATCCTGCCCGGCTCAGAAACACCTCGACGACGCTGACAGGAAGGCCAAGGCC
>JASHRV010000118.1 GCA_030037175.1 Acetobacteraceae bacterium | reverse complement strand
CCGAGCAGCGGCGTCGGCGCGATCACGTTGATTTCGGGAACGGAGGCTTCGGGGGCGGTGGCCGCCGGCGCCGCGGTGGCGGGCGCCACAGTCGGCGCAGAGCTGGGCGGCGCAGAGCTGGGCGGCGCATTCTGGGCGGCGGCGATCGCGGGCAGGACGAACGCGGCAAGCGCGATCGGGCACAAACGTTTCATGATCGTTTCCTCGCCGCAGCCGCCTTTGCAGAGGCGGTTCCGACGGGCAGTGTGGTGGCCGCCCAAGCATCGGGTCCATAATACTGATTGCCGCGCGGGCGGCAGAAACTGCAGGGACCAGCAGAAAATGCGGCCCTGGGACGACGCGGGAGGAGACTTGCGTGATGTCGCTCAAGCTGCGGCTGGTGCTGATCCCGTCGGTGATCCTGGCACTCGGGCTCGCCGCGACGATTTGCTATGAGCTTTCCTGGGCGCCGCAGCGCGTGCGGGCCGAGGTGACATCGGGCATGCGGCTCGGCCGCCTGCTCGTCACCGCCGCACTCGCCAATGCGCGCACCGCGGGCAGCGCCGAAGCCGCGCTCAGCCGGCTGCATGCCGAGCTGCCGCGCGTGCGTCATGTCATCTTCCACATTGCGACGGGGCCGGAACAGATCGCCGCCTCCGAGGTTCCGCGGCTCGACGCAGCCGGGAGCTCCGAGCCGCTTTGGTTCGCGCGATTGTTCGACCTCAGGCCGAAGATCGCACTCTTTCCCGTGCTCGTCGGCGGGACGGAGGTCGCGCGGGTCGAGATGCTCTCCAACCCGCTCGACGAGATCGGCGAGATCTGGGAGGAGCTCGTCTGGCTCTGCTGGCTTCTGTTGGCTTCATCAGTCGCGATCGTTGCGCTCACGCTCTGGACAGTGAGCCGCGCGCTCCGCCCGGTGCGCACGTTGCAATACGGCTTTGACCAGCTGGAACGCGGTGATTACAGCGTCCGGCTCGCGCCGATTCCGATCGCCGAGCTCACGCGCATCGGCGAGCAGTTCAACAGTCTTGCACGTTCACTGGGGCAGGTCACCGAGGACAATCATCGGCTGATCGACGCGCTGATTGGATTGCAGGAGGAGGAACGTAAGGAGATCGCCCACGAGCTGCATGACGAGCTCGGCCCGGTGCTGTTCGGCATCCGCGCCGAGGCCGCGAGCATTCTCGGGAGCTGCCGACGGGGCGAGCCGCCTCTTGCGCGCATTGCCGAGCGCGCTGCGGCGATCGGTCGCCTCGTCGATGGCGTCCAGCGCACCAACGCGCGCATCCTCGCGCGGCTCCGGCCGCTCGCTCTCGACCAGCTCGGGCTCGCCGAAGCGCTGCGGGAGCTGGTCGCCGGCTGGCAGGAGCACTGCCCGGACATCGCCTTCAGCGTGAGAGCCGAGGAGGTCGCGGTGGGTGACGACGCGGTGGGGCTTGCGCTCTATCGGGTGGTGCAGGAGTGTCTCACCAACGCCGCGCGGCACGCTGGGGCCCGACGGGTGGAGGTGTGCCTGGAGCGGATGGGGAGTTCGGAGCGCAAGGTGCGCGTGCTGGTGCGCGATGACGGGCGCGGCCTGCCGTCCGGGCTCCGCTTCGGTCTGGGGCTGCTCGGAATGAGTGAGCGGGTGCGGGCACTGAACGGGCGCCTCTCGGTGGGGAATCGCTCCGCCGGAGGAACGGAGGTTACCGTGATGATGGATCTGCCCATGGCGGCGGGCGAATGAGCAAGACCCCCCTCATCCTGCTGATCGAGGACCATCCGATCGTTCGTGCCGGGTGCCGGCGCCTGCTCGAGGAGCGGGGCGGCATCCGCGTGACCGAGGCGGAAACGGCCGCCGAGGGGCTGCGGATCTGCAGGGAGATCGGGCCCGACCTCGTCATGCTCGATCTCGGCCTCGGTGACGGCGGCGGTCTCGCCGGGCTGCGACGGTTGCTGACGGCGGCGCCGGGGCTGAAGGTGCTGATCTTCAGCATGCACGAGGAGCCGGTGATGGTGGCCGGCGCGCTGGAGGCGGGGGCACGCGGCTATGTCAGCAAGAACGACGATCCGGCGGCACTTCTGGAAGCTGTGGACCAGGTCGGCGCCGGCGAGGTCTACCTAAGCCGGCCGGTCGCGCAGAAGCTCGCGTTGATGAATCTCCGGCCGGGCCAGAGCCCGCTCCGCGGATTGTCGGCGCGCGAGCGAGAGGTGCTCGCACAGCTCAGCACCGGGCAGAGCCTGGCCGAGGTGGCAGCGCAGATAGGGATCAGCTACCGCACGGCCGCCGCAGTCGCGGCGCAGATCCGCGCCAAGCTCAATCTTCCGAGCATGGCGGCGCTGATCCGGCTGGCGGTGGAGCAGGCCTCTGCCGCGCCAAGCGATGATCTTGGAGCAGGGGGGCAAAGATCTGTACCATCTGGCCCGTAGGCGGGTTCGAGTCGAAATTAGTAGATTGAAGTTAAACGATATTTTTGCGAGGCCGAGTTTGGATTAACGCCCAGATCGGCCACAGAAGGATCATGGAATCATAGGTTAGACTGACATGTTAAAGCAGATCGTGAGCAGGTGGAAGAAGATTGTTCTCTTTTGGAAAAGAGAACCAGAAAACTTTTATCCGTTTGTCTTCGTCCGTTCGTTCGGAATCCCGAGGCGCGGTCTAGAGCAGATCGCGCCGAAGGCGGGCATCACGTCCTTCGCGAACCAGCGGAGCTGGTGGGAGAATTCTTCCGGCCCCATTCCTTCGGCCCAATGGATCATGAAATCCTCGAGCCCGGGATACTTCGCCTCGATCGACCTGATCCCGGCGATGACCTCCTCGGGCGGGCCGCAGAACCAGGCTTTCTGCGCCACGCCGTCGGCGAGCGACGGCACCCGCGCCGGAGCCCCCGGCGTTCCCCATGGCCGCCCGTCCTCGTCGGCGTAGCGGACGAAGCCGAACGGCGCGAACCATTTATAGCGCTCATCATGCGCCGGCTCGATCATGCGCATGGCTTTCTCGCGGCTTTCCGCAAGGCAGAGTCCGGCGCCCCAGACCATGTCCTCGCCGAGCGCCTTCTCTCGTCCGAGCTTGCGGCACGCCGCCTGGTACGCGTGCATGACATCGTCCAGGATCTTTTCGCCGTTCAGCGTCACCATCGGCTTGAGGCCGTATTTCGCCATCATCTCGATCGTCCGCCCGCTCGCGACGGGCATGAAAATCTCGACCGGGCGATGTTTCGGCCGCGGCACCACGGTGATCTCGCTCAAAGTGTAGCCACGGTACGCGACGGGCGGCGGGCAGTCGAAAAATTTCCCTTCGAAATGAAACGATTCCTTGTTGAAGCAATCGAGCAGCAGCTGGAGCGCCTCCTCGAACCAGGCACGGTTCCTTTCCGCATCGATGAGCGGCCCGCCGAATGTCTCAACTTCGCGCGTATGGTAGCCGCGCCCCACGCCCATGATGATCCGCCCGTCCGTAACGATATCCGCCATCGCATAGTCCTCGGCGAGGCGGATCGGATGCCACATCGGCAGCACGTTGAACGCGCAGCCGAATTTGAGGCGCTTCGTCTGCGTTGCAAGCCAAAGCCCGAGCTGCACCAGGTTCGGCAGACACTCATAGCCTTCACGCTGGAAATGATGCTCCGCGGTCCAGAGCGCGTAAAACCCGCACTCTTCCATCACGCGCGCGATATCGCGGGCCGTCCATAAAGCTTCGGCGAGCCGCTCGCTCGGATAGCGTCGTGCATTGGCCGGCGTTCCGGCAAGCCCGACATTGTCGAGCGCGATCTGCCCGACATAGAGCACATGGAACCGCTTGATCATGGCACGTTTCTTCCCTCCACGGCGAGCCTACGCAAGCCGCGTCCCGCTGACCAGCCAAGGCTTTCACCCCTGGGCAGCGAGGCGTGCCGCCTGGTCCTCGGCGATCAGCGGATCGATCAGCGGGTCGAGATCGCCTTCCAGCACACGGTCGAGCTTGTAGAGCGTGAGCCCGATGCGGTGATCCGTGACGCGCCCTTGGGGGAAGTTATAGGTGCGGATCCGTTCCGAACGATCTCCGGAGCCGACCTGCGCACGGCGATCCGCCGCACGGCTCGCCGCAAGCTCCGCCCGGTTGCGTTCATAGAGCCGCGCGCGCAGGATCTTCATCGCCTTGGCACGGTTCTTGTGCTGACTCTTCTCTTCCTGCATCGAAACGGTGATGCCGGTCGGCAGGTGGGTCATGCGCACCGCGCTTTCCGTCTTGTTGACGTGCTGACCACCGGCGCCGGAGGCGCGGAAGACGTCGATGCGCAGATCGGCATCGTTGATGACGACGTCCACGTCCTCCGCCTCCGGCAGCACCGCCACGGTGACCGTGGAGGTATGGATGCGGCCCTGGCTTTCCGTCTCCGGGACACGTTGCACCCGATGCACACCCGATTCGAACTTGAGGCGCGCGAACACGTCCCGCCCGGTGATCTCGGCAATACCTTCGCGAATGCCATCGAGATCACTCGGCGTGGTGCTCAAGACCTCGAAGCGCCAGCGCCGTTCCTCCGCGTAGCGGCGGTACATCGCGAACAGAACGGCGGCGAAGAGCGCCGCTTCCTCGCCTCCCGCCGCTGGCCGTATCTCGAGAATGGCGCTCCGTTCATCTGCGGCATCGCGCGGCAGCAGAGCGAGGCGAAGTTCGCGCTCCAGGGCAGGGATGCGCTCGCGCAACACCGCGAGCTCGTTCTCGGCGAGCTCGGCGAGCTCGGGGTCCGCGCGCAGCGCCTCGGCTTCATCGCGCGCCCGCTCGGCCTCGCGCAGCGCCTCGATGCGGGCAATCACCGGGTCGAGCTCCGCAAGCTCGCGCGCGGCACGGACCGAACTCTCCCCGGTATGACCGGCGGCGAGCTCGGCCTTGAGGATGGCGCTGCGCGCCAGGATGCGATCAAGCTGGCCAGAGAAGCTCATAAAAGGAAGCTCATGAGAGGAAGCTCATAGGAGGCGGCCGACGAGCTCCATGACCGGCACCTCCTCCTGGGCGCCGCTGGCGAGATCCTTGAGCTGCACAGCGCCGCGCGCCATGTCGTCCTCGCCCAGGATCACGGCCGCCCGTGCGCCGATGCGGTTGGCCCGTTCCATGCGCCGACGGAGATTGCCTTGATACTCCATCTCGGCGCGGATGCCTGCCGCGCGCAGACGCCGGAGGATGTCGACGGAAGCCGCTTCCACCGCCGCCGAGACCGGCACCACGGCTACGGGCCGCAAGGCAGGCGGAGCCTCGGTCAACAGCATGGCAAGCCGCTCGATGCCCGCCGCCCAGCCAACCGCCGGCGTAGGCGGGCCACCCATCTCCGCCACCAGCCCGTCATAACGGCCGCCGGCCATCACCGTGCCCTGCGCGCCAAGATGTGTGGTGACGAACTCGAAGGCGGTATGGCTATAATAATCGAGCCCGCGGACGATTCGCGGGTTCTCGCGGAACGGCACCCCAAAACGTGTCAGCCCTTCTTTCACGCCCTCATAAAAGGCGGCTGCGTTTGCGGTGAGATGGGGGCCGATCGCCGGCGCTTCGGCCAGGATCTCCTGATCGGCCGGCTCCTTGGAATCGAGGATGCGCAGCGGATTGCGCTCGAGCCGGGCACGGCTTTCCACTGAGAGCGCGTCACGGTGCGCGGCGAAGTAGGAGACAAGGGCGGCACGATAGGCGTTCCGGCTCTCGGTATCGCCAAGCGTGTTGATCTCGAGCACGATCTCGCCGGCGACACCGAGCGCTTCGAGGATAGCGAACCCGCATGCGATGACCTCGGCATCGGCAAGCGGATGGGAGCGACCGATCAATTCGATGTCGATCTGGTGGAACTGCCGATATCGACCCTTCTGCGGCCGCTCGTAGCGGAACATCGGCCCGGAAAAGAAAATCTTTTGCGGCAGCGATTGGGTGAGCCCGTTCGACACGAGGGCGCGGCAGATGCCGGCAGTCGCTTCGGGCCGGAGCGTCAGGCTTTCGCCGGATCGATCCGCGAATGTGTACATCTCCTTTGTCACGACGTCGGACGTATCGCCGAGCGTCCGGGAGAAGACTCTCGTGTCTTCGAAGATTGGCGTGACCCATTCCTCGAAGCCATAGGTTTCGGTGATTCGACGTGCCGTCTCGATCACCTGGCGATGGCGGCGAATGTCTTCGCCGATCAGATCGCGCGTGCCGCGGATGGGTTGGATCGGGGTCACGAAAAAAACGCGCCTTCGCGCCAGCTCCGAGTGAGAGCGTGATGACCGGAGGTGGGCTCACCGGAGGTCTGAATCACACGACCAGACAAAAAGCGAGAGCGGGAGGGGTGAGCGTGAGCGATCCCGTCCCGCTCGAGAGCGTGATGACTGGAGGTGGGATCGGGGCACCCCGCGAACGAGTTCGCGGGGACCCCGGCGCCGGAGGTCTGAATCACGCGATCAGACAAAGAGCGAGAGCGGGATGGGTGAGCGGAAGCAAAAACATCCCGTTCGAGAGCGTGTTCAGCCTTGTCGAACACGCGCTCGCTTGTTTTGCCGGGCAGATTCACGCCGCTGCGGTTCGCTTCGCGATTCCAATCAGGCGCGATCTGCTCCGGGAGGCAGGGCTGAGCCCCCCGCGCGGACGCGCGGATGCCGCTCGGCAAGTGGGCATTGTGCATGTTGGCGATACTCGTTCCTGCGCGGTGACGACGGACAGCGGCGCCGCCCGCAGCGACTGACCGCCTTCCCCATGGTTTTCCGTGAGGGCCTGCCGTCGATAAAATGGCATCCTGCCCGTGCGGCCTGCGTCATGCAAGGGTCGCCGCCAAGGCTGCGAGCGACTCCGGGGGCCATGCAGCCCCCGGAGCTTTCCGTCAGGCAGTCAGGACGTCGGGTTTCGCGACGTACGGGCCGACGGGAAGAACCTCGCGTTGATAATCGCCGTTGATCACCTCGGCCGCGGAGAGGTAGCCGGCGAGCAGGGCGCAGATCAGGCCCATATAGCCGCCGAGCATGCCGATCAGGTCGGCGCCAAACCATTTGCCGATGGCGAGCAGGAAGAACGTGATCCAGAGCGTGAGGAAGACGAGCTGGAGCACCATGTTGTGGCGGAACGAAGCGATCCACATGTAGAATGTGAAGACGCCCCAAACGAACAGATACCAGCCGACAAACGGCTCGGGCGTCTTGCCCAGGAAAAATTTGACGAAGAGGACGAACGACCACCAGAACGCGCCGTAGCTCAGGAACGCAACGGTGGCGAAGGTGTTGCCGCGGATATAGGCGAGAATGCCGGCAAGCGCCTGCGCGGTCCCGCCATAGGCAAGCGCCATTGCGAGGACGACGCCGAGCCCGTCCGCGCTCGTCCAGCCGGCATTGATCATGCTGAGCAGCCAGGTGGTGCTGGCGAATCCGATCAGCCCGAGCGGCGCCGGATTCCCGAACTTGCTTTCCACGTTTTTTTCCTCCCTAGGGATTTGCAGGCGCAGTGGTGGAGCGCCGCGCCTTCCGCCGGCGCCGGCAGGCTACGAGGACCGCGCATGCGACTCTTTCAGAACCTGCCTGGATCAAAGGTTAGGCCGCTGCGGTCGGCCGATACAAGCCGCTCGTCGGACGTGGCGGATATAACGCAGTCGCAGCAAATGCTCCGACGTGAGCGGAGCAGGTAATTTATTCGGCAGCCACCTTCGGTGCGGCAAGCTCCGCGGCTTTCGCCTCCACCAGTTCGACGATGTGGTCGATCATCCGCTCGGCGGCCACGGTATGGTCGGTCTTGCCGGCATGATAGACCATGTGCCGCCCGGCGCCGCCGCCGGTGACGCCGAGATCCGTCATCAGCGCCTCTCCCGGCCCGTTGACGACGCATCCTATGATCGAGAGCGTGATCGGCGTTTCGATGTGCGCAAGCCGCTCCTCAAGCTCCGAGACGGTCTCGATGACGTTGAAGCCCTGCCGCGCGCAGGAAGGGCAGGAGATGATGCGCACACCGCGATGGCGAATGCCGAGCGATTTCAGCATTTCCCAGCCCACCCGCACCTCTTCCTCAGGCTCGGCGGAGAGGGAGACGCGAATTGTATCGCCGATACCGGCCCAGAGCAGGTTGCCGAGCCCGATCGCCGATTTCACGGTGCCGGTGCGCTTGCCGCCCGCCTCGGTGATGCCGATGTGCAGGGGGTGGTCGCAGACCTCGGCGAGCTGCTGATAGGCAGCGACGGCGAGAAACACGTCCGATGCCTTGACGCTGATCTTGAACTCGTGGAAGTCGTTGTCCTCGAGGATTTTTGCGTGCTCGAGCGCACTTTCGACGAGCGCCTCTGGATTGGGCTCGCCATATTTCTCGAGCAGGTGCTTTTCGAGCGAGCCTGCATTGACGCCGATACGCATCGAGCAACCATGGTCGCGCGCGGCCTTGATGACCTCTTTCACGCGTTCATTGCTGCCGATATTGCCGGGATTGATACGCAAGCATGCCGCCCCGCTCTCCGCTGCCTCGATGGCGCGGCGGTAATGGAAGTGGATATCGGCGACGATCGGCACATCGACGGCGCGGACGATGTCCCTGAGCGCCAGCGCGCTCTCCTGGTCGGGGCAGGAGACGCGGACGATATCGGCCCCGGCGGCCTGGGCACGCCGGATCTGCGCGACGGTGCCCGCGACGTCGGTCGTCGGCGTGTTGGTCATGGTTTGCACGCTGACCGGCGCGCCTCCGCCCACGGGGACCGGGCCGACATGGATGCGCCGCGACTTCCGGCGCTCGATATGCTGATAAGGACGGTAGCTCATTGCGTTGGATCAGTGCTCTGCGTTGCATGGATTGAGGCCGGCACATAGGCGGGCACACCCGCCGCGGCGGCAGCGATCTGCGCAGGCAGCGCGCCTGACTTGATCAGGCCGGCATCGAGCGGTTGGCCGCGCACGACCACACCGGGGCCGCCGAGCGGCGGCGCGGGTCGGCCATCGACGATGAGCTCCGTGCCGCCGGCATTGCCCGTGGTCAGCACGAGGCCTGGCTGCCGCGGCACGGTCCAGCTTTCACCCGGCTGCATCAACTTCGTGAAGACGACGGCCCCGGTCGAGTCCCGAACCTCGATCCAGGCGGGCGCGGTCGCATGGACGATGATCGTGCCTGGCAGCGGCGGCACCGGCCGGGTCGCGGCGTTGGCGGGAGGTGCAAGAGACGCAACGGCGGCCAGAGCAGCGTCCGAGGCGGGCGATCCGCCAGAGGAGGGAGTGGTGGCGGGTGGGGAGGCCGGGACAGCGGGCGGAGACACCGTGGCTGTGCCGGTCGTTGTCGCTGGCACCGGCAGCGTCGATGCCGGGAGCGTTCCCCGGGGTTGAGTGACTGCCGGCACCGGCACCGTGGCCGTTGCGACGGCGGCCGGTGGAGGGCCAGACGGAACGCCGGCTGGCGCGCTCGCAGGAGCGGCGCCGATCGAAGCGACAGGTGCGGACGAAGCGGATGCCGCAGGCGGATGGGGCGGGGCGAGAGCGGTCGGATCGGCAAGCCGCGCCAGACGCTCAGGCACCGCGGTCACCGGGTTCGGCGGAGCGGAGCGGTCGGCCAGCTGGTACCAGCCGACATAGGCGCCAATGGCCAGCACCAGCCCGAGCACCACGACCACTCCAGCCGGCACGCCACGGTCCGGCACAGGGGCAGGGAAGCTCAATTCGGTTTTGGCGTTCACCTCCGCGACCTCGGCGCGGAAGCGACGGGTGAGATCATCGGGGTTGAGGCCAAGCGTCGCGGCATAAGTCCTTAGAAAGCCCAGCGCGTAAGCGTTTCCGGGCAGATCCGCGACCCGGCCATCCTCGATCGCCTCGAGATAGCTCTGGCGTATGCGTAAGCCCGCCGCCAATGCATCGAGCTCCCATCCTCGATACTCGCGCGCGGCACGCAATTCCGCTCCCACCCGCGGCGCATGTCCCGGTACACGCCCGGGCGCCAACGGGATATCTCTCTGCCCGGAGGACATGGTTGTATGCCCTTCCGCCAGTCTTGCCTTTCGCTCGTGCAACACGGGTCCGGTCTCCGTGGCCGACCGGTCACGATCGGCAGCCATCAAGCGCGAGCCGCCGACGGTGCCGTGGCTCACTGGTATTTAGCCCAAATATAAGGGGCTTGCCAACCTTCCTGAGCCGATCGCAGTGGCTTGGCAATACGCCGATTTCCCTCCGTCGCCTGCTCCGCTCAGATGCTCCCGCCGGGCACGCCCTGTTCGCGCGTCCAGGCGTTGATCGTTTCTCGAAGCGAAGCGCCGCCCGATGCCGAGCGGCGAATGGAGGCGAGCACGGGCCGAAAGGCAGGCAGGTCGATCCGCGCGAGCCATGCCTTCAGCGGCAGCAGCGCGTGGGCGGACATCGAGAGCGTCCCGATGCCGAGGGCGGCGAGCGTGAGGGCCACGACCGGTTCTCCGGCTGCGTCCCCGCAGACCGAGAGAGAAACCCCGGCTGCTTCAGCCTTCTCGGCAAGATCCTCAAGCAGGTCGAGGATCGGTGCCGAGAGCACGTCATAGCGGTCGGCGATGTCCGGCGCGGTGCGATCGGCGGCGAAGAGGAATTGCATCAAGTCATTGGTGCCGACCGAGATGAAGTCGGTGGAGGCGAGCAAGCCCGGGAGCTGCCAGAGCAACGCCGGCACCTCCAGCATGGTGCCCACGGAAAGCCGGACCGGTTTGCGGCCGAACCGTGCGACCTCGGCATCGAGCAGCGCACGCGCGGCCTGGAACTCCTCGACTGTCGCGACCATCGGAAACATCACCGAGAGTGGCCGTCCATCGGCCGCCAGCAGCAACGCGTTGAGCTGGCGCCGCATCACTGCCGGCCGATCGAGGCCGATCCTGAGGCTGCGCCAGCCCATCGCCGGGTTGGCCTCGCTCGTCGGTGGGGCGCCTGGCAGGAGCTTGTCGCTGCCGAGGTCGAGCGTGCGGAAAATGAGCTCCCGTCCTTTCGCCCCGTTCAGCACCCGGGCGTAGATCGCCGCCTGCTCGGCCGCATCCGGCATCGTCGCCCCTGCCGCCATCATCGCGATCTCGGTGCGGAACAGCCCGACGCCTTCCGCCCCCGTGATGTCGAGCTGCTCGATTTCATGCGGCAGACCGATATTGAGCATCAGCCTCAGCCGTGTGCCATCGGCGGTCATCGCCTTCCGCCCGCGCCAGGCGCGCAAGCTGACCTGCTCTGCGCTGCGGGCCGCCAGAGCCGCCCGATAGCCCTGCGCGACGTCAAGTTCCGGTCGTAGGATCACCCGTCCCTCGTCTGCATCCAGTACCAACTCCTCGCCGTCGCTCGCTGTCTCGAGCAAGCCGGACGCTCCGCCGAGCGCTGGCAGGCCGAGCGCCCGCGCAAGGATCGCGGCATGGCCGTGCGGCGTTCCCTCCTCGACCACCAGCCCGACGATGCCCCGCGCCTGCCAATCGATCAGCTCGGCGGGACCAAGCCGGCGGGCGAGCAGGATGGTTCCCGGTGCGAGCGGGCCTGGGGCCGGGGCCGCACCGAGCGCGCCGAGCAGCCTGCCGGCGAGGTCGTCGAGATCAGCCAGCCGCTCACGCAGATAGGGATCGCCGAGATGACGCATTCGCCGGCGCAGCTCGCCCGCCACCCGGTGAACCGCTGCCTCCGCAGTCAGCCCGCCCGTGACCGCCGCCGCCACCCGCTCAAACCAGCCGGCATCCGCCGCGACCAGCCGATAGGCCTCGAGCACGTCGCGCGAAGCTCCCGTGTCCGGAACGCGGTCGGCCAGGAGCGCATCGACACCCTGTTGCATCGCCTGCCATGCGGCCTCCAGACGTACCCGTTCGGCCGCGACATCTTCGGCGAGCAGACGCTCCGGCTGGGCAAGGACACCACGGCGGAGAATGCCGCCGATGGCGAGGCCGGGCGCGAGCGGGGTCGCGGCAAAACGTCGGGGAAGCGTCGCCCCGAACCCCTCCTCCGGCGGCGCGGCATCGGTCGCGACGGGCAGCAGCTCCGCGAGCAGCATCGCCACCGTTTCCAGCTCGTCCGCCTCATCTCGCGCATAAAGCCGTGGCTGGAGGCTCTGCACGGCCAACACGCCGCGCGTCCGCCCGGCACGACGCACCGGGACGGCCAGCATCGAGGCGTAGGGTTCCTCCCCCGTCTCCGGACGATAGGCGAAGGCGGGGTGGTTCTGTGCGTCGGGTAGATTGAGCGCAGTCCCGGTCGCCGCGACCAACCCGACCACCCCTTCGCCCACGCGAAGCCGCGTTCGTCCGATCGCCGTCGGCTTGAGCCCGACAGTTGCCACGAGCTCGAGGATGTCGCCCGGCCGCAGCGTGTAGATCGAGCAGACCTCGCTTTCGAGTTCGGCTGCAATCAGCTGCGATAATGCCGCAAGCGGTGCTGCGCTTTGGGCCATCGTTTCGCGCAGGCGAGCGAGCAGGCGGCGCGGCGCGGACATGTCTCTAGCCTGCCGTGATCATCAAAGAATCCGTGCCCGTTCGCCGCCGCGGCGTTTCGCCAAGGTTTTTCGCATCCATCCCTCGCTCCAAGCCGGGCCATAAACTATGCAATTCTCGCGCCAAAGTCGTCACACGATCCACGAACCCACAGATTGACCGCCATCGCCGGACGCGGCCTCTATACGCGCGAACCGCCGGCGCCGCGCTGCACGGGATACGTCCGAGTGTGGCGACTTTCCGGCGGCCAAGGATGAAACCCGTCGTGAAAAATTGCGGAGCCGCCCGCTTTGGACCAGCAACCCGCCACCCGTGTCGTTCCCGCCGATGACCTCGCCCTGTTGGTCACCCGCATTTTCGCCGCCGCCGGCTGCGATGACGATGAGGCAAAGCGCATCGGGACCTATCTCGTGCGCGCCAACCTCGCGGGGCATGACAGCCACGGCGTCGTCCGCGTGCCCCGCTACACCCAGGTTCTGAAGCTCGGGCAAGTACGCGCCAATCAGTCGCTCACAATCGTATCGGAGACATCGAACCAGGCGTTGGCGGACGGAAATTTCGGTTTCGGGCAGACGATCGCCCCCCTCGCGGTCGATCTCGGGATCGCCAAGGCCCGGGCGAGCGGCATCGCGGTCATCGGGCTGCGCAACGCAGGGCATATCGGCCGCATCGGCGACTGGGCCGAGCGCGCCGCTGAGGCCGGACTCATCTCGATCCACTTCGTCAATGTCTTCAACGGCGAGCTTGTGGCGCCCTTTGGCGGCGTGGATCGGCGCTTCTCGACCAACCCTTTCTGTATCGGCATCCCGATGGCCGAAGGCCCGCCGTTGATCCTCGACTTCGCGACCTCGGTCGTGGCCGAAGGCAAGGTGTTGGTGGCCTCGAATGGCGGCAAGCCAATCCCGGACGATGCGTTGATCACCCCGGATGGGCAATTTTCGTCGGACCCCGCGGTTCTCTATGGTCCGCTCGAAGGGACCTACGAACGCAACCCCGCTGCCGGGCCAGGAGCATTGCGGGCTTTCGGCGGACACAAAGGGTCCGGCCTCGCCTTCATGTGCGAGGTGCTCGCGGGTTGCCTCACGGGCGGCGGCACCTCGGGCCCGGCAGAAAAGGGGCCTGGGCGGCGCATCGCCAACGGAATGCTTTCGATATATCTCGCGCCGGCAGGATTCGACGCGGCGCATTTCGCAGCGACCGTGCTCGACTACGTGGAGTACGTAAAATCCTCACGCCCGGCGCTGCCAGGCGGCGAGATCCTGGTCCCGGGCGAGCCCGAAGAGCGCACGCGCGCTGCGAGGCTCGCGAACGGCATCCCCCTTCAGCTCCGCACCTGGGAGGCAATCGTCGCGACCGCGCACGAGCTCGGCCTCAACGATGTCGTTCTTTGATCTCGAGACATGAGCCGCAGGAGCGACAGTGGCAGTGACAATTGACGCACAGGCGGCCCGGCAGGATGATCCTGGTTCGGCAAGCAAGGGGATGCGCACCATGCCAGCTGCTTGGCCGCGGGCTGCGTTCGGCTTTTTCGCGGCGGTCCTCTCGGTGCTGATCTTCCATCAGGGAATGTGGGCAATGCTCCATGCCGCGAAGCTGATGCCAGCCCCTTATCCCACGGATCAGGTCGCGCCTTTTGGCCTGCCGCGCATTGTCGATCTCTGCTTTTGGGGAGGGATGTGGGGTGCCCTTTTCGGGCTGATTCTGCCGATACTGCCCGACAGCGCGCCGCTATGGCTGCTCGGAATCGGGCTTGGCATTCTTGCTGCTCTCGTCGGCCTCTTCGTGGTCTCGCCGTTGGAGGGCGGCGCGGTGGCCGAGGGCTTCGCGCCGATGGCTTTCGTAATCTCGTTCCTGATAAACGGGTTCTGGGGGTTCGGTGTCGGCCTCATCCTGCCTCTCATGGCACCCGCCACCGCTGCCCGCGCGGCCTGACGCGTTCCTGCCCCGAGCCATCGCCCATGCTGCTGGAAGCCATCAAGATTGGCCGAAACCCTCCGGAGGACGTCAACGTCGTCATCGAGGTGCCGATCGGCGGCGAGCCGATCAAGTACGAGATGGACAAGGAAGCAGGCACGCTCGTCGTCGACCGCTTCCTCTACACCCCGATGCGCTATCCCGGAAATTACGGCTTCATCCCTCACACACTTTCCGAGGACGGCGATCCGATCGATGTCCTGGTGGCGAACACGCGCCCCATCGTCCCCGGCGCCGTGATCAATGTCCGTCCCGTCGGGGTACTGATGATGGTGGACGAAGCCGGCAACGACGAGAAGGTCATCGCCGTGCCCACGCCCCGACTGACACAGCGCTACGCGCACGTCACCGAGATCACGCATTTGCCGCCGATCACGCTCGCGCAGATCCGTCATTTCTTCGAGCACTATAAGGATCTCGAGGAAGGCAAATGGGTCAAGGTCGCGGGCTGGGGAGACGCGGCCGATGCGCGGCGGATGATCAGCGAGGCGATCGCGCGCGAACATCGGCAAAAATCGTAGGGCGTCCGGGCTTTGGAGCGTGACCGCCGGAGGTGGGGAGCCGGAGGCATTTGATCACGCGGGAAAACAAGGGCGAGAGCGGGACGGGTGAGCGGAAGCGATCCCATCCCGCTCTAAGTTCAGCGGTGGAGAAAGGCCGCGACGCCGCTTGAGATGATCTGGATGCCGATGCACAGCACGATGAAGGCGGAGAGCCGCAGCAATACGTTGGTTCCGCGCTCGCCGAGAATGGCGACGGTGCGCTGGGAGAAGCGGTAACAGAGATAGATGGTCACGGCCAGGGCAACGAGCGCGACCAGCGCCGCGGCAACGAAGAGCGCAAGATCGAGCGGCTCGGAGTCGAGCGGCGGCCGCTCGGCTCCGAGCGTGATCGCGACGGAGATCGAGCCCGGTCCGACGGTGAGCGGCAAGGTCAGCGGGTAGAAGGCGTCGACCGGCTTCGCGCCGCCCGCGCCGCTCTTGGCGCCATCTGCGGTATCGGCCGTGCCGCCGCTCTCCAGGAGCCTCCAGCCAAAAGCGCTCACCGCAAGCCCGCCGGCGACTCGCACGGCGGGGATGGTGACGCCGAAGAAGCCGAGCACATTGGCGCCAAAGAAGAACGAGCCGACGAGGAGGAAGAAGCTGTAGCGCGCGACGCCGCTCGCAAGGGCATGACGTTCGGCCTCGGTATTGGCGAGCGTCGCGGCGAGGAAGAACGGCACGTTGCCGATCGGATCGACGATCGGGAATAAAGCAGCATAGACCAGGAGGAAAGTGTTGGCGACCGTGGCCACGGTGTCATGCTACCATGAATGTCCGCGAATGGGTGGATTTCGCCGCAACGCCGCGGATTGACCCGCTCGCCGGGCACGGCTATCCCCCGTCCCCCCGGCCGCAGGAGAGGCATATGGCATCATCGGGCACCGCCACGCTGGCTCCGCGCGCCGCTACCGGCGGAATCGCAGCCGATCGGCTGCGCAGTTTGGTCGAGCGTATCGAGCGTCTCGAAGAAGAGCGCAAAGCGCTCGGTGCCGACATCCGCGATGTCTACACGGAAGCAAAATCGGCGGGATTCGATACCAAGGTGATGCGCCTGCTCATCCGGCTGCGCCGGCAGGAGCCGCAGGTGATCGAGGAACAGGAAACGCTGCTCGATCTCTATCGTCGTGCGCTCGGCATGTAGCCGCAGCGTAACCGCCTCACTGGACCGGTCCGCATTGGACCTCATCGAGTGCAGTCTGGTGCCTGCTGAGCACTCTCTGGCGGCGAATTTTCTGCGTCGGCGTGAGTAGGCCGTTTTCCTGCGTGAAGGGCGGCACGATCCTGTGGCTGCGGATGCGCTCTATGACGCCGAGGCGCGCATTCACGCGCTTTACAGCGAGATCCACCGCGGCCGCATCTGCACCTTCAGCCGGAACGAGAAGAGCAGAGAGATAGGCTTCGCCATCGCCGGTCACGACCGCCTGGAGGATTTCCGGCTCGGCCATCAGCAGCCCCTCGATGCGCGCCGGCGAGACGTTGTCGCCGCCGGAAAGCACGATGATGTCCTTCTTTCGATCGGTGATCCGCAAATTGCCGTCCGCATCGAGCACGCCGATATCGCCGGTGTGCAGCCAACCGTCGGCGAGCACGGCTTGTGTGGCTTCAGGTTGGTTCCAATAGCCGAGCATGACCAGATCCCCCCGCACCAGGATCTCTCCGTCTCCGGCGATGCGGAGTTCGACCCCTTCGAGCGGAGGACCCACCGTCTCGATCCGTGTGCTGCCGGGCAGCGTGGCGCTGACCACCGGGCCGGCTTCGGTCTGGCCGTAACCCTGGATGAGCGGCATGCCGAGGGCGAGGAAGAACCGCCCGACCTCGGGATCGAGCCGCGCTCCGCCGGACACCGCGAGCCTGAGCCTACCGCCGAAGCGCGCCTGTATCTTGCGCCGCACCAGACGCTCGATCAGCGGTTCGGCCAGCCGCGCCAGGAAAGGCGGGGATCGACGGTCGATGCGGGCAAGGCCGTTGGCGAGCGCACGAGCGAAGAGCGCCCGCTGCAAGCCCGATGCCCTCGCCATCTGGCCAAGGATTCGGACGCGCACCACCTCGAGCATTCGGGGCACAATAGTGATCAGCGTGGGGCGGATCGTGGTCAGGTCGGCAGCGAGATGTTCGATGCCGCGCCCATAGACGATCTCGACGCCAATCGAGTTGAGAAAGAACTGCCCGACCGTGTGCTCGTAGCTATGCGACAGCGGCAGGACAGAGAGATAGACGCCGCCCTCGAGACCAAGCGGGCGGACCAGCTTCTCCGCGCCGCGGCAGTTGGAGAGAATTGCACGGTGCGGCAGCATCACGCCCTTCGGCGCCCCGCCGGTCCCGGAGGTGTAGATGAGGCAGGCTATGGTCTCGGGCGGAATGCGCGCGCATTCCTCGACGATATCGTCCACGGCCGCATCGCCGGCGACGAGGTCCGACCACGCAAGCGTGCGAATGCCGGGCGGTGCCGCGACGGGCTCACCCGTGACCAGCAGGTCGAGCCCGCCCGCGAGCGCCGCCCCCGTGAGAAGACGTTCGGCAAGCGCGGCGTTGGAGACGATCGCTGCCCGGATCCCGGCGTCGCGCAGCACATGAGCATGATCAGCCGGGGTGTTGGTCGTGTAGGCCGGAACCGGAATGGCGCGGATGGCCATCAGCGCCGTTTCCACGATCGGGTATTCGGGCCCGTTTTCGGCCAGGATCAGCACACGCTCCCCGGAGCCGACCCCCGCCGCACGGAGATTGCGCGCGGCCGCGGCCGCTTCGCGCGCGAAGGCGCTCCAGCTCGTGGTCTGCCATGCGTCATTGCGGAAGGCGCGCAGCATCGGCCGGCCGCCCCATTGCCGGGCGCGATCGAACAGCATTGCGGCCAGGTTCGGCCAGTGCGGATAAACCTCCACCCTTCCTCCCGCTCGTCCCCGTCGGCGTTTTTGACAGCCCCTTTGACGACCTCGCGCCGCGCATCCATCTTACGGAACAGCTATGAAGACGGATGCATAACTTCACCATAGAGGACCCGAGCCCAATGCCATATCCCGGCCCGAACCATGCTCCGGAAGGACAGGCTGGAGGCGCGGAGGCGTTGCCGGTCTGGGATCTCCGCGACCTCTATGCCGAACCCGAAAGCCCCGCGGTGGCCGCCGATCTCGCAGGCGCCGAGATCGATGCCAGGAATTTCGCCGCCCGCTACAAGGGCCACCTTGGCTCCCTTTCCGGTGCCGAGCTCGGTGCGGCGATCCGCGAGTTCGAGCGGATCGAGGAGAGCCTCGGACGGCTCATCTCCTACGCACAGCTTCTTTTCAGCGGCGATTCGACCAACCCTCTCTATGGCCGCTTCTATCAGACCATCAACGAACGCGTCACCGCGATCGGCAGCCACATCATCTTTTTCGGCCTCGAGCTCAACCGGATCGACGAAGCTGTTCTCGAGCCTAAGCTTGCCGAGCCTGCCGTTCAGCATTTCCGTCCATGGATTCACGACCTCCGCGTCTTCCGGCCCTATCAACTCGACGACGCGCTTGAGAAGCTCTTTCACGAAAAGGAAGTCACCGGCCACAGCGCCTGGAGTCGGCTTTTCGACGAGACGATCGCCGGCATGCGTATCCAGGTCCACGGCGAGGCGCTGACGATGAGCGCAGCGCTCAACAAGCTCTCGGATCGTGACCGCGCCGAGCGCGAGGCAGCCGCGCACGCGATCGCCGAGGCGCTCGAGCGCGACATCCGCCTGTTCTCTCTGATCATCAATACGATCGCGAAAGACAAAGAGATTGCGGACAATTGGCGGCACTATCCTCACCCGGCGAGCTATCGCAATCGCGCCAATATGGTTGAAGATGAGGTGGTCGAAGCGCTCACGACCGCCGTACGCGCCGACTATCCGAGACTCGCCCATCGCTATTACACGCTCAAGGCCCAATGGCTCGGCCTCTCACGCCTGCAGTACTGGGACCGCAACGCGCCGCTGCCTGAGGACGACGACCGCCATATCGGCTGGGAGGAAGCACGGACGCGCGTACTCGGTGCATACCGCGCTTTCAGCCCCGAGCTTGCCGAGATCGGCGGGCGCTTCTTCGCTTCGCCCTGGATTGACGCCGCTCTTCGCCCCGGCAAAGCGAGCGGCGCCTTTGCCCATCCCACCGTGCCGTCTGCCCACCCCTACGTGCTGCTCAACTATCACGGCCGCACCCGTGATATCATGACGCTCGCACACGAACTTGGCCACGGTGTGCATCAGGTGCTCGCAGGCGCACAGGGCTATCTGCTTGCCAACACGCCGCTCACGCTCGCCGAGACCGCGAGCGTTTTCGGCGAAATGCTGACATTCCAAGCTTTGCTCGGAGACACCTCCGATCCGCGTGCACGCCGCATCATGCTGGCGGCGAAGGTCGAAGACATGCTGAACACCGTTGTGCGCCAGATCGCCTTCTACCGCTTCGAAACCCTTCTCCATGATGAGCGCCGCTCAGGCGAGCTTGTGCCCGAACGCATCGGCGAACTCTGGCTCTCCGTGCAGACCGAGAGCCTTGGCCCCGCCTTCGCATTCACCGACGAGTACCGCAACTTCTGGGCCTATGTGCCGCACTTCGTCCATTCCCCTTTCTATGTCTATGCCTATGCTTTCGGGGACTGCCTGGTGAATGCTCTCTATGCCGTCTATCGCGACGGTCATCCAGGCTTTCAAGCGAAATATCTCGATATGCTGCGGGCCGGGGGGGCGAGGCGCCACCGCGAGCTCCTGGCTCCTTTCGGGCTCGACGCCTCCGATCCCGCATTCTGGAAACGTGGTCTCGACGTCATAGCAGGCTTCATCGACGAGCTCGAGCGGTCGCCGGGCAGAGGCGCGGGCTGATATCGTGGCTGAAAGTGGCGAGAGCACACTGTTCGGCGAGCTCCGCCGCCTCGCGCGCACGTCGGGTGCGGTGGGCGGGATTGCGGCGCGCATCGCCAGCCAGCGGGTGTTCGGACTGAAGTCGAACCACGCCGCTCACGCCGAGGACCTCAAGGCCATTCTTGGCGGGCTGAAGGGCCCTCTGATGAAGGTCGCGCAATTCCTTTCCACCATCCCCGACGCGCTGCCCGAGGAATACGCCGCGGAGCTCTCCCAGTTGCAGTCCAACGCACCCCCCATGGGTTGGAGCTTCGTCCGCAGGCGTATGGCAAGCGAGCTTGGTGCGGGTTGGGAACAACGCTTTGCCCGCTTCGGCCATGTCGCCGCAGCAGCCGCGAGCCTCGGTCAGGTTCATCGCGCGACATTGCCGGACGGCACCGAGGTCGCCTGCAAGTTGCAATACCCTGACATGCCGAGCACGGTGGAGGCGGATCTTCGCCAGCTCAGGCTCGCCATGGCGGTCTATCAGCGGATGGACAATGCCATCCACCAGGACGAGATCTACAAAGAGCTCACCGAGCGGCTTCGCGAAGAACTCGACTATTTGCGCGAGGCCGCCCAGATGCGGCTCTACGGGCTTATGCTCGCGGGTGAAGCAGACGTTCACGTGCCAAGGCCGATCGAGGGTTATTGCACGCGCCGGCTTCTTACCATGACCTGGCTCGATGGGCGCGCGCTCCAGGCGCGGCTCGCCGAGAACCCGCCGCAGGAGGAACGCAATCGGATCGCGCGCGCTCTGTTCCGCGCCTGGTATGTTCCGCTCTATCGCTACGGTGTGATCCACGGCGATCCGCATCTCGGCAACTACCAGGTGCGGCCGGATGGCGGGGTGAACCTTCTGGATTTCGGAACCATTCGCGTCTTCGCACCGCACTTCATCCGCGGCGTGATCGACCTCTTCGAGGCAGTCCGCGACCGTGATACGGACAAGGCCCTCCATGCCTACCAGAGCTGGGGCTTCACCGAGATCACGCCTGAGAAACTGAAAGTTCTCAATCTTTGGGCTGAATTTCTATATGGGCCGCTGGTGGAGGATCGTGTGCGGCGGATCCAGGAGACCAATGATCCGCAGTTCGGCCGCGAGGTTGCCGAGCGGGTGCATGCCGGGCTCCGGCGCACCGGCGGCGTGCGTCCGCCGCGCGAATTCGTACTGATGGACCGGGCGGCGATCGGGCTCGGCAGCGTCTTCCTCCGCCTCGGCGCGGAGCTCAACTGGCATCGCCTGTTCCACGAGTTGATCGCCGACTTCGATGAGGAGGCGCTCGCCGCGCGCCAGGTGGCTGCGCTCACGGAGGCCGGGGTTCCGCCTGCTGCGTAGGTCGCTCAGATCTTGCCCACTTGCTTTGGGCTTGCCCGCTCGCGCATGGTGAAGCGGGCGTGGAATAAAGGGAGCACCGAGGATGCGCTTGGCCGTGCTGAAGGAGACTCGCGCGGGCGAGACCCGCGTGGCCGCCACTCCCGAAACGGTGAAGAGGCTCCTTGCCCTCGGCCTCACCGTCGCGGTCGAGAGCGGTGCGGGTGCGAGCGCGCATATCGCCGATGCCGAGTTCCAGGCCGCCGGCGCCGAGGTGGCACCAGACGCCGCCGCGGCGCTCGCCGGAGCAGGGATCGTGTTCGTCGTTGCGATGCCGGACGCCGAACGGCGGGCGCTGATTCCGCGCGGGGCGCTGCTCGTTGGCATCTCCGGTGTGCACGCGGACGCGGCGCTGCCCACTTCGCTCGCCGCCGCCGGCATCGATGCCTGTGCGCTCGAACTCCTGCCACGGATCACCCGCGCTCAGTCGATGGATGTGCTTTCGAGCCAATCGAACCTCGCCGGCTACCGGGCCGTGATCGAGGCGGCGGCGGAGTTTTCGCGCGCCTTTCCGATGATGATGACAGCGGCAGGCACGGTGCCGCCCGCTCGCGTGTTCGTGCTCGGTGCGGGTGTCGCCGGTCTGCAGGCAATCGCTACGGCCCGCCGTCTCGGGGCCATCGTCTCTGCTACGGACGTTCGACCGGCGGCGAAAGAGGAGATCAAGTCCCTCGGTGCGACCTTCATCGGCGTCGAGGACGAAGAGAGCCGGGCGGCCCAGACCAGCGGTGGATACGCCAAGGAGATGAGCGAGGCCTATCGCCGCAAGCAGGCCGAGCTGACGGCGAGCACCGTTGCGCGACAGGATATCGTCATCACCACCGCGCTCGTCTTGGGTCGCAAAGCGCCAACGTTGGTCAGCGCCGAGATGGTCGGCGCAATGCGCGACGGCAGCGTGATCGTCGATATCGCAGCCGACGCCGGGGGAAACTGCGCTCAGACCGTCCCCGGAGAGCGCATCGTCACGCCCAACGGCGTGGCGATCCTCGGCTATCGCAACTGGCCGGCCCGAATTCCGGTGGCCGCAAGCGCCCTCTACGCACGCAATCTCCTCACCTTCCTCTCGACCTTCTGGGACAAGGAGGCGAAGGCACCGAAGCTGCCTGCGGAGGACGAAATCGTGAAAGGCGTGCTGCTGACGCGTGGCGGGACGATCGTGCACCCGCAATTCCTTCCATCCGAGGCAGCCTGATCGCGGAGAGAGATCGATGAACCCGAATGAAATCGCCAAGGAGGCCCAGAGCCTCGCCGACCAGGCGGCGGCGCTGGCCGCTCATGCCCATGCACTTGCAACCGCGGCACCCGCCGCCGTCGCTTCGGCCCCTTTCACCTTTCTCTTCGCGACCTTTGTGCTCGCATGCTTCGTCGGTTACTACGTCGTCTGGAATGTCACGCCGGCGCTGCATTCTCCTCTGATGTCGCTCACCAACGCGATCAGTTCGGTGATCATCGTCGGTGCGATGCTCGCCGCCGGTCTCTCGCTCACCGGTCTCTCCTCGGGCTTCGGTTTCGCAGCGGTGGTGCTCGCCAGCGTCAACATCTTCGGTGGGTTCGTCGTCACGCAGCGCATGCTGCAGATGTTCCAGAAGAAGAAGTAGGGCCATGCCCGAGACCCTTACCGCCTTCGCCTATCTCGCCGCCGCGGTCCTCTTCATCCTCGCGCTGCGCGGCCTCTCCCATCCGGACACCGCACGGCGGGGCAACCTCCTCGGCGTCGCGGGCATGGCGCTCGCCATCGCTACCACAGCCCTGCACCCGGGCCTGGTGCTCGGCGGCTATGGGCTGATCGTGCTGGGCATCATCATCGGCGGAGCGATCGGCACCTTCATCGCGCTGCGCATCCGCATGACCGCGCTGCCGCAACTCGTTGCCGCATTCCACTCGCTTGTCGGGCTCGCCGCCGTCTGCGTCGCCGCGTCCGCGCTCTATGCACCGGCCGCCTTCGGCATCGGCACACCCGGGAACCTGCACCTAGAAAGCCGGATCGAGATGTCGATCGGCCTTGCAATCGGCGCGATCACCTTCTCGGGCTCCGTCATCGCCTTCTCGAAGCTGCAGGCGCTGATGAGCGGCGCGCCGATCGTCTTTCCCGGCCAGCACAAGATCAATCTCGGGATCGCCATCGTGATCCTGCTGCTGATCATCGCCTTCGTCGCCTCCGGCGGCAGCCCGGCGCTCTTCTGGCTCGTCGCGCTCTGCGCCTTCGCGCTCGGCTTCCTGATCATCATTCCGATCGGCGGGGCCGACATGCCGGTGGTGGTCTCGATGCTGAACAGCTATTCCGGCTGGGCCGCCGCCGGCATCGGCTTCACGCTCGGCAATCTCGGCCTGATCGTGCCCGGCTCGCTGGTCGGCGCCTCGGGCGCCATCCTTTCTTACATCATGTGCAAGGGCATGAACCGCAGCATCATCAATGTGCTGCTCGGTGGCTTCGGCTCCGCGAGCGCCGCCGCGGGCCCGGCCGTCGCGGTCGATCGTCCGGTGAAGAGCGGCAACGCCGATGATGCGGCCTTCATCCTCAAGAATGCTGCCAAGGTCATCATCGTGCCCGGATACGGCATGGCGGTGGCCCAGGCGCAGCACAGCCTGCGAGAGATGGCGGATTTGCTCAAGGCGGATGGCGTCGAGGTGAAATACGCCATCCATCCCGTCGCCGGCCGCATGCCGGGGCACATGAACGTCCTATTGGCCGAGGCCAACGTGCCATATGACGAAGTGTTCGAGCTCGAAGACATCAATAACGAGTTTGCGACCGCCGACGTCGCCTATGTGATCGGCGCCAACGACGTTACCAATCCGGCCGCCAAGACCGATCCGCGCTCACCGATCTACGGTATGCCCGTTCTCGATGTCGAAAAGGCGAAGACAGTACTCTTCGTCAAACGCTCGATGGGCGCCGGGTATGCGGGCGTGGAGAACGAACTCTTCTTTCGCCCGAACACAATGATGCTGTTCGGCGACGCAAAGAAGATGACCGATGAGATCGTCCAGGCCCTCAAGCACTAGCCGGAATCCCGAACAGCCGCGCCGCAGTGGCGACGCCATAGCTCACGGAGGGAACCAGGGCGACATCATCCGGCGCCGCGCCGATCAATCGGGCAGCCGCGTTGCGTGCGCGCGCAATTTGCTGTGCGTGCAATTGTGGATCGAGCTTCCAAGGCTGGCCCTTGCGCGCGACGCCGACGCGACCGGCCTCCTGGCTCGAAATCGGCAAGGGGCTCCAGGCTGCCGCGTTCAGGCAGCAGACCTCGCGCGGCATATCGAAGAGCGGGCGCTGTGACTCCAGCATTCTCGTTACTCTCGTGTCCCGATCAGTGCGAATCCTACCAAGCGGCTCTCTTTATGACCACTATGCCAAGCACTTTCCCGCGGACCTCGCCCTGCCGATCGTCAGCCTTGGTCTTGCAGCGGACATGCGAGGTTATCGAGCAAGGGCACGTAGCGTCAAAACCCGAGTGCGATATAGGGGATGTTAATGTTGTTGGCCGCGTTGATCCCTCCCAGGCTGCCCGGGCATCCATTGGCAAATGTGGCTGACGACTCCCACCCCGGAGGAGATGTGCCCGTGAGAAGCTGAGAGGGGCTGTTCGCACCCACCTGGTTGCCGCTCGGCCCGATGCTGCCGACTCCAGTGGTCGAGCCGACAGCATATATGGCAGCCGGCACCATGGAGTCGACGCTCTCTCCCGTCGCGCTAAACATGAGGCCCACGACATAGCTTCCCGGCCCCGTCATCACGATCGGCGAGGGGAAGTTATCAGTAACAACGCCCGTCGCGTTCGCGTTGACCGCGACGGGCCCCGAATCTCCCACTCGATCGGCGCCGAGATTGTTCGTCGTGCGATAGACACACGCCTCGACCTCGAAGGCGGAAGTATTCGCCGCCGTGATGTCGAGGGAAAAGCTCTTGAGCAGGCTGGTGGCACCCACATCGAAGCGCTCGGCATAGACTTCGGATGCCGCCGCGATCGGCTCCGACATCAGGGCATCCTGGTAATCCGGCCCATAGACGTGCCCGGCGGTCCGCATCGTTCCAATGTTCGCCATCACGCCGGGTTCGGAAAAGAGCAAGTTGGCCGGTATGGGCGCGAGCATCTCAACAGCATCGTTTTCCATGCCCAAGGCGGTGAGATAATTCTGCGACCCCATTTTTGGGCCGGCGATCACGTCTTCCGAAGAGGCACTGATCCCATCGAGATGGACCTCCGTCCCGCGTACGTTTCCGTAGCAGACGCCTAGAACGCCGGTTCCAAGGTTGCCTCCGAACACCTGTATGCCGTAGGATTGCA
>JASHRV010000117.1 GCA_030037175.1 Acetobacteraceae bacterium | reverse complement strand
GGGACCGCTTCGGCGGCGCAGAAATGGAACCCGGGTGTGCCCGGCTCGCCGAGCGGCCAGCAGCAGGCGATGCGGCGCGTATAAGGCCGGGACGCAGCGCCTGCGGCGGCCAGGGATCTGCCGGCATCGGCGGACGACGCGGCGAAGGACGCCGCGGCGATCGGCAGCACTGCGGCCTTTTCGGAAACGGGCCGGGCGTCGCCGGCCAGGACTGCTGCCGGAAGGGGCGGCAAGGTCGGGCCGCGCGCAATCCGCCGCGTGCGCGGCGGCGCAGAGCCCGACTCCCGGCGGATCGGCGACGGACGCGCCGGCAGATTGAGCCGATGCGCCTTGCCGACCACCGCATTCTTCGAAACGCCCAGGATGCGACCGATCTCGGCCGTGGAGTGGCCTTCGTCCCATAAGGCCCTCAGACGGGCGATCAGCTCCTCGGTCCACTCCATGTCGTGGTCTCCACGCCAGTGCAACCACAAGATAGAGTAGCCGCCCTCCGAGGCTGGCTCAACGAAAGAGGTGCGAGGGCCTGCGGAAAGTTGTGGAAAACCCAGGGGGACAGCGTCCCCCTGGACCCTCTGCCAGGGCCTTGGCCTTCAGCCGGCCGCGGCGACGGCGCGGCGGGCCATCACGCCGATAAGATGCGCGCGGTATTCGGCGCTGGCGTGGATATCGCTGTTGAGGTTCTCGGCGTCCGTGGGCACGTTCCCGACGGCCTCGGGGGAGAAGGATTTTCCGAGCGCCTCTTCCATTGCGGCGTGGCGGAAGACGCCGCTCTGGCCCGCGCCGGTGACGGCGACGCGCGCGCCGGTGGGGAATTTGGCGACGAAGACTCCGACGATCGCGTAACGCGAGGCCGGGTTCGGGAACTTCATGTAGGCCGCTTTTTCGGGCACCGGGAACTCGACGGCCGTGATCAGCTCGTCCGGCTCCAGGGCGGTGGCGAACATTCCCTGGAAGTAGTCGTCCGCGGCGATGATACGCTTATTGGTAAGGATGGTTGCGCCGAGGGCGAGGACCGCCGACGGGTAGCAGGCGGAGGGATCGTTGTTGGCAAGCGAGCCGCCGATAGTCCCGCGGTGGCGCACTTCCTTGTCCCCGATGCCGCCGGCGAGCTTCGCCAGCGCCGGGATCGCCTTCTGCACATCGGGCGAGTCCGCGACGGTCATGTGGGTGGTCATTGCCGCGATCCTCACCTTGCCGCCCGCGACGCTGATGCCGGAAAGCCCGAGGCCGGCGAGATCGACCAGCTTAGTGGGCCTGGCGAGCCGCTGCTTCAGCACCGGGATGAAGGTCATGCCGCCGGCGAGCGCTTTCGCCTCCGTGTCGGAGGAGAGCAGGCTCACCGCCTCCGGCAAGGTGCTGGGCTTCAGATAGGTGAAATCGTACATTCGATTCTCCCGTTCGTTACGCGGCCGCGCGGGAGCGGCCGGCGCGGACGATCGACCAGATTTTCTGCGGGCTCGCCGGCATGTCGATATGCCGCACGCCGTAGTCGGAAAGCGCGTCGACGACCGCGTTGATGATGGCAGGCGGGCTGCCGATCGCGCCCACTTCGCCGCAGCCCTTCACGCCGAGCGGATTGTGCGTGCAGAGCGTGGTTTCGGTGCCGACCGAGATCGAGGGAAGATCGTCCGCGCGCGGCATCGTGTAGTCCATCATCGAGCCGGTGACGAGCTGGGCCGAGCCGTCATAGACGGCGTTCTCGAGCAGCGCCTGGCCGATGCCCTGTGCGACGCCGCCCTGCACCTGGCCTTCCACGATCATCGGATTGATCACCCGCCCTACGTCATCCACGGCGACGAAGTTCACGACCGTGATGACGCCGGTGTCGGGATCGATCTCGATCTCGGCGACGTGGCAGCCGGCGGGGAAGGTGAAGTTCTTGGGATCGTAGAAGGCGGTCTCCTCGAGGCCGGGCTCGAGCTCGTTGATCGGGTAGTTGTGCGGAACATAGGCGGCAAGCGAGATCTCGGCGAGCGTCTTCACCTTGTCGGTGCCGGCGACGGAGAAGGCACCGTTCTTGAACTCAATGTCGTCGACCGAGGCTTCGAGGAGATGGGCGGCGATGCGCTTGCCCTTCGCGATGATCTTGTCCATCGCCTTCACCATGGCCGAGCCCCCGACGGCAAGGCTGCGGCTGCCATAGGTGCCCATGCCGAAGGGGATTTTTTCCGTATCGCCGTGCACGATTTCGATCTGCTCAAACGGCACGCCGAGCTGATCCGACACGACCTGGGCGAAGGTCGTCTCATGGCCCTGGCCGTGGCTGTGGGCGCCGGTGAAGACGCTCACGCTGCCGGTCGGATGGACGCGGATATTGGCAACCTCGTAGAGGCCGGCGCGCGCGCCGAGCGAGCCGACGACGGCGGAGGGCGCGATGCCGCAGGCCTCGATATAGGTGGAGATGCCGATCCCGCGCAGCTTTCCCTTTGTCTGGGCTGCGGCGCGGCGGGCACGAAAGCCCGCCCAATCCGCGGCCTTGAGCGCAGCATCGAGTGTCGCCTGATAGTTGCCGCTGTCATACTGGAGCGCGACAGGTGTCTGATAGGGGAATGCGTCAGCGGGGATGAAATTCCGCTGCCGCAACGAGACCCGATCGATGCCGGTCTCGTGCGCGATCACGTCCGCCAGGCGCTCAAGGAGGTAGGTGGCCTCGGGGCGGCCAGCGCCGCGATAGGCATCCACCGGCACGGTGTTGGTGAAGACCGCTTTGACCTCGGCATAGATGACCGGGGTCTTGTACACGCCGGCGAGCAAAGTCGCATAGAGATAGGTCGGGATGCAGGGCGCGAAGGTGGAGAGATAGGCGCCCATGTTGGCGAGCGTTTTCACGCGCAGCGCCAGAAAATTCCCCTCCGCGTCGAGTGCCATCTCGGCAGAGCTGATATGATCCCGCCCATGCGCGTCCGAGAGGAAGCTCTCCGCCCGCTCGGCCGTCCATTTCACGGGCTTGCCGAGCTTTCCGGCCGCCCAGGTGACGATCGCCTCCTCGGCGTAGTGGTAGATCTTCGAGCCGAAGCCGCCGCCGACGTCGGGAGCGACGACGCGGAGCCGGCTTTCCGGGATATGAAGCACGAAGGCGCCCATCAGCAGGCGGATCACGTGCGGGTTCTGGCTGGTGGTGTAGAGCGTGTGCTCGCCCGTGGTACGGTCATAGTCACCGACCGCAGCACGCGGCTCCATCGCATTGGGGATGAGCCGGTTGTTGGTGAGGTCGAGCTTCACAACGCGCGCGGCTTGGGCGAAAGCGGCGTCGGTGGCTGCGGGATCGCCGATATGCCAGTCGTAACAGAGATTGCCAGGCACATCGTCATGCACGAGTGCGGCACCCGGCGCGAGCGCGTCGGCAATCGAGGCAGTGCCGGGAAGATCCTCCCAGGTGACGGCGATTTTCTCGGCGGCATCTTTTGCTGCCTGGCGGCTCTCGGCGACCACCACGGCGAAGGGATCGCCAACGTGGCGGACCTTGCCGACGGCGAGCACCGGATGTGGCGGCTCCGCCATAGGCGTGCCGTCCTTGTTCTTGACCTGCCAACCGCAGGGGAGGCCGCCCACATTGTCCGCCTGCATATCGGCGCCGGTATAGACCGCGGCGACACCCGGCATGGCGCCGGCGGCCTTGGTGTCGATCGCGATGATGCGGGCATGCGGCCGGTCCGAGCGGCGGATATAGGCGTAGAGCTGGCCGTGGCGGTTGATATCGTCGGTGTAATGACCTGATCCGCTGAGGAAGCGCTGATCCTCCTTGCGGCGGACGGCGGCTCCGATCCCTTCGAACCCCATCGGGACGTCCTCCCCTGTCGTGTTCCGGGTCTTGTCTTCTGTTGTTTTTTCGTGCGCGCCCTTGGGACGCGGCTACTCGGCGGCTTCCGGCATCGCCTTGCCGTGCATTAGAGGCCACGCCGCGGCGATGGCCTTGACAATGTTGTGATAGCCCGTGCAGCGGCAGAGATTGCCCTCGAGCCCGTGGCGGATCTGCTGCTCGGTCAGGCCCTCGGGATGGGATTGCACGAGGTCGACCGCGCTCATCACCATTCCCGGCGTGCAGAAGCCGCACTGCAAAGCGTGATGCTCGCGGAACATCTCCTGCATCGGGTGCAGCGTGCCGTCCGGCTTCGCCAGGCCCTCGATCGTCGTCACGGCGGCACCCTCCGTCTGCAGCGCCAGCATGGTGCAGGATTTGACCGACATGCCGTTGACATGCACCACACACGCGCCGCACTGGCTCGTATCGCAACCAACATGGGTGCCGGTGAGGCCGAGCTTTTCGCGCAGAAGCTCGACCAGCAAGGTGCGGCCTTCGACGTCCACTGTCTCGCTCTTGCCGTTCACCGTCAGGGTCACTTGCGGCATTGCGTCCCCCTTCTTCCGTGGCGGCCACGCACCAGAACCCGGCGGCCAGAACCGGGCCGAATGTGGACGCGCCGCCGGTCCATGGTCAAGCCGGCCGCCCGCCCGACCAAGCGCCGGCAGAGGTGCGTGATTTGCTTCAGCGCGGAACGCGCGCCGGAGAGGCAGGTTGAGGCGCGGCAAAGCCGAGAAGGCGAAAGGTCTCCGCGAAATGCGGCGGCAGAGGCGCTTCGATCACGAGCCGCCCGCCCTCCGGGTGGGGAAAAGAGAGGGCGCGGGCGAACAAGTGAAGCGTGGCGGGAAAGCCGGCCGGCACGGCCTGATCCCCTCCATAGGTGGCATCGCCCAGGATCGGGGTGCCGAGGGACGCGCAATGCACGCGAAGCTGATGCGTGCGGCCAGTGCGTGGCGTGAGTTCGAGCCAGGCGAAGCGTTTTCCCGCGTGATCGAGGGTCCGGTAGATGGTGACGGCGGACACGCCGCTGCCGTCCGTCGCGGGGGCGGTGCGGCCGAAGCGGGCGCCTTGTGTGCGCACGAGCGGGAGGTCGATGCGTCCGGAGGGTGGGACGGGCCGGCCGACAACGACGGCCCAGTAGGTCTTCACGACCTCACGCCCGCGAAACGAAGCGGCGAGCCTTGCCGCCGCGGCAACAGTTCGGGCGAGCACCAGCACGCCCGCGGTGTCGCGATCGAGGCGATGGACAAGCCGCGGCCGCTCCGCCGCGCCGTCGCGAAGCGCGTCCAGCATGCCGTCGAGATGACGGGCGATCCCCGGCCCGCCCTGAACCGGGAGCCCCGCGGGCTTGTCGAGGACGAGGACCGCTTCGTCGCGATAGAGGATGCGTGCGGCGAGGGCACGCGCATCCTCTTGGTTCGGCTTGGGCGGGGGCGGCGACGGGCCGACCGGAAGCGGGGGGATGCGCACCGCCTGGCCGGCGGCGAGCCGGGTTGCGGCGGCGGCGCGCTTGCCGTCGACGCGGACCTGGCCCGTGCGGCAGAGTCGTTCGATCGCGCCCTGCGTCAGCCCCGGAAAATGACGGCGGAACCAGCGGTCGAGGCGGATTTCCGCTTCGTCCGCAGCGACGATGCGGCTCTCCACGCTCACTTCTTGCGCTCGGCGCGAAGCCTCTCCCATTCGGCGAGACGGCGTGCAATCTCGCGCTCGAAGCCGCGGCTGCTCGGCTGATAGAAGCTCTGCCGCTTCATCCCGTCTGGGAAATAATTCTGGCCGGAGAACGCCTCCTCGGCCTCATGGTCATATTTGTAGCCGGCGCCGTAGCCGAGATCGCGCATCAGCTTCGTCGGCGCGTTCAGGATGTGGGCA
>JASHRV010000116.1 GCA_030037175.1 Acetobacteraceae bacterium | reverse complement strand
GCCGTAGCGCAGGGTGACGCGATGAATGCCCGGCGCCAGCTCTTCGACCCCGGCCCGCTCGGCCGGCTCCACCTCCGGCACGTCGAGCGTCTTGACCGTCACGAACAGCACCCTCTCATGCAACACCTTGTTGTGCTTGAGATTGTGCAGCAGCGCCGATGGCACGAAGTCGGGGTTGCCGGTGAGGAAGACGGCGATCCCCGGCACCCGCACGATCCGGGAGGCCGGCAGCCGCGCCAGGAAGGGGCCGAGCGGCAGGCTGTCCTGGCGCCAGCGGGCGAAGAGCAGATCCCGCCCGCGCTTCCAGGTGCTCATCAGACCCATCAGCGCCGCCGCCAGCACCAGCGGCACCCAGCCTCCCTCCGGCAGCTTGAGCATGTTCGAAGCGAAAAAGACGGTGTCCACCACCAGGAAGAGCCCGAACGTCGCCGCGGCGGCCAAACGCGACCAGCCGAAGGCGCGGCGGAACACGACCATCGCCAGGATCGCGGTGCAGATGAAGGTGCCGGTGACCGCGATTCCATAGGCCGCGGCCAGGCTGTCGCTGGTCTTGAAGGAGAGAACGAGCAGCAGCACGCCCACCGCCAGCGCCGAGTTCACCTGCGGCAGGTAGATCTGCCCCTCCTCGACCGAGCTCGTATGCTTGACCGTCATCCGCGGCAGAAAGCCGAGCTGGAGGCATTGCCGGGTCAGCGAGAAGGCGCCCGAGATCAGCGCCTGGCTCGCGATCACGGTGGCGAGCGTCGCCAGCACCACCATCGGCAAGCGCAGGCTGTGCGGCACCAGGATATAGAACGGATTGGCGAGCGCATGCGGGTCGTGCAGCAGCAGGGCGCCCTGGCCGAAATAGCTCAGCACCAGCGCCGGCAGCACGAAGCTGAGCCAGGCGCGGCGGATCGGCCGGCGCCCGAAATGCCCCATATCCGCGTAGAGCGCCTCCGCCCCCGTCACCGCCAGCACGACCGCGCCGAGCGAGACGAAGGCGATCCAACCATGCCGGGTGCAGAACCGCACGCCATAGCCCGGCCAGATCCCCAGCATGACCCCGGGATGGCGGGCGATCTCGGCGGCACCGACCAATCCGATCGTCGCAAACCATATCACCATCACCGGCCCGAACATCCGCCCGACCTGGCCGGTGCCGCGCGACTGGATCGCGAACAGCACCACGATCACCACCACCGAGATCGGCAAGATATATTCGCGTAGGCTGGGCGCCGAGACCTCGAGCCCCTCCACGGCCGAAAGCACCGAGATGGCCGGCGTGATCAGCCCGTCACCGAAAAGAAGACACGCCCCGATGATGCCGATCACGGCCAGGATCGTCCGCGTCCGCGCCTTGCGCGAGACCCGCTGGGCAAGCGCCATCAGGGCCAGGATGCCGCCCTCGCCGTGATTGTCGGCGCGCATCACCAGCAGCACGTACTTGACGGTGACGATCAGCACCAGCGACCAGAAGATGAGCGAGAGCACGCCCATGACCTCGACCGGACCCGCCCGTCCGCCCCCGAAGAGCGCCAGGCTGGCGTGGATCGTATAGAGCGGGCTGGTGCCGATATCGCCGTACACCACACCGAGCACGGCGACGAGCTGGCCGAGCCTCAGGGCGGTCGCGGATCGGGCGGGAACGCCCGTCGTTGAGGTTGCGGCGAGATCTCTCATGGCGCGGGCGTATGTGCTTCCCCGGCGGGCCTCTTAAGCGGCCCCCGCGGGAAGACGGGCAAGGAGTCCGATACGCCTGTTGCACCGCGGCAAGCAAGCCCCAAGGCACGGGACAAAGTCTTTGAGCCCCGCGGCAGGGCCTCTGCTTTTGAGACTCCATCGCCTAAGCGCGACGGGAGAGCGGGTCCTCAGCGCTCCAGCGGAAGCGTTTGGGGCAGAGCCCCGGCCCGGGCGCCGAAAATCGCCGTGCCGACACGCACATGCGTCGCCCCGTGCGCGATCGCGGTCTCGTAATCCGCCGACATTCCCATCGAGAGCACGGCGAGCCTGTGCCGCGCCGCGCACGCGGCGAGCCAGGCGAAATGGGGCGCCGGATCTCCGGCAGCCGGGGGCACGCACATCAGCCCGACGAGCGCCGCGCCGAAACGTTCCTGGCAGCTGGCGATGAAACGGTCCGCATCGGCACGCGGCACCCCCGATTTCTGTGGCTCGTCTCCGACATTGACCTCGACCAGCAGGCGGGGCGTCCTTCCTTCCCGGGCCATCGCGTCGGCAAGCGCATCGGCAAGCTTCGGCCTGTCGAGGCTCTCGATGACATCGCCAAGCCGGACCGCGAGCCGTGCCTTGTTGGTCTGCAGCCCGCCGATCAGGTGCAGCCGTAATTGGGGGTGGGTCTCCTTGAGCGTGGAAAACTTGTCCGCCGCCTCCTGCACCCGGTTTTCCCCGAAATGAAGCTGCCCGGCGGCAAGCGCGGCCCGCACTGCGTCCACGCCTTGGGTTTTCGAGACCGCGACGAGCGTGACATCCTCCGCTCGTCGGCCGGCGGCGAGGCACGCGGCACGGATACGCGCCTGCACCCGGGCGAGATTCTCGGCGATGGTCGCCTTAAGGATGGCGGGGAGTTCTGGAGTTTCGGCGGGCATGGATCCCAAGCTCATCGCCTGGGCGCACGCGGTCAAGGCGCGCGGTGCGACTCTTCCCCCGCTCTGGTTCTTCACCGACGAAGCCCGCCTTCCCGACCCGCGCGCCGCCGTTGCTCGCCTGCCCGTCGGGCTCGCCGCTGTCGTGCTGCGCCATGACGGCGCGGCGGAGCGGCGGGCGCTCGCTCGCGATCTTGCCCGCCTCTGCCGCGCCCGGCGCCTTGCTCTGGTGGTCGCGGGCGATCCGCGTCTCGCTGCCGCGCTCGGCGCCGGCCTTCATCTCCGCCGTGGCCGGCTGTCTGTGGTCCGCCGGCGCCCGGGCCTGCTCACCGCCTCGGCGCACGATCGGGTGGAGCTCGTGCGCGCCGCACGCGCCCGGGTCGATCTGATCTTCCTCGGCCCTGCCTTCGCCACCGCGAGCCATCCCGGCGCGCGCCCGCTCGGCCCGCTTCGCTGGAACCGGCTCGCCCGCGCCGTCCCTATCCCGGTCGCCGGCCTCGGCGGCGTGAGCGGGCGACGGATCCGGGCTTTGCCCAAAACGGTCGCGGCCGGCGCGATTGGCGCGGTGATGTGAGAAATGTTGCATCGCAGCCACAGTGTTTCGGAAATGCCATGGCAGAGGCGAGGCTGCGGTTGCCGCCGTTCGGGGGCAGCGTCCATAGTCCCGCCACTTCGACGAGCCCGGACGGCCGGGGGTTTTTGCCTTCCGGGAATAGCCGGTGTCGACGGCAGCGAACCATGCCGGGAAACCGGCCGACGTGAGGAGGGATCTGGATGCGCAAACTATTGCTCGGCGCGGCGGCCGCATTTGGCGCTACCGCGGCTCTTGCGGGCGGGGCCTATGCCCAGACCACGCCCGCGCCGATGCCGGCGCCGATGCCGGCGCCGGCCATGCCGAAGCCGCCGGCAAACACGTCATACACCGGCATGGGCAGCTTGGGTGCCCCGCCTTCGAGCGTCATGAATATTCCTGCCTCCGGCATGGCAGCGCCCAACAGCTTCGTCGTCCACCTCAACGGCCGCTTGAACTGGTATGCGGGCGTGGAAGGCTCCTCGGCCGACAATCTGGGCGGCTTCAAGAGCGATCCGTATCAGTTCCAGGGCTATATCCGTCTCTATCCGGGCTTTGACGCGGTTGCCGCCAACGGGCTGCAATACGGCGTCGCCGCCGAAATCCGCATGCCCGGCAGCGGCGGCGGCGGCGGGCATGCCGGCACCAGCCCGGGTTCCACGAGCAGCGCCGAAACGCTCTATTGGCGGCGCGCCTACGGCTATGTCGGCACTCCGGATGTCGGGACCCTGAGGTTCGGCATGGGTGACGGCATTATGTCCCTCTTCCAGACCGGCACCTTCGAAGGCTTCAACGACGGCGCGTGGAACGGCGACGTGGAAGACTTCATCCCGAGCTCGGCCATCGCGGTCTATCCGTTCTCCGACGTCGGCGCCTATTACACCGCCGACCGTGTCGTCTATCTCTCGCCGGTCTTTTCCGGCTTCCAGTTCGGCGCCTCCTTCACGCCGAACAGCAACAACCTCTGGAACGGCAACTGCTCGGCGGCCGAGTTGGCCTGTAACAGCACCTCCGCGGCGCCGACCGCTGGCGTCACCGCCCGCTACCGGAACATGGTCGATATCGGCGCTACCTATGCGGGTGCCTTCGGTCCGGTCGGCGTGCAGGCCGGCGGCGGTTACCTCGCATCCCAGACGGTCAACTATAACGGCGTGCCGGCAGCGGGGGGCGCTCGTTACATCGGCTACTCGTTTGGCCAGTTCGGCGCCACGCTGACCTATGCGGGGTTCACCGTCGGCGGCAACTTCGTCTACGGCAATGATGGCGGCGACTTTTCCGAGCAGGCGGCAGGCGGTGTCGACGAAATTGCCTACATGCTCGGCGCGCAGTATGCCGCAGGACCGTTCGTGTTCGGCGGGTCCTACTTCCACACCAACTTTGATGGTGGTTGGACCAACATAACAAAAGGCGTGGCCCGGACAGAGACGGACCAGGGCATCGCGGCCGGTGGCACCTACGCAATCGCGCCCGGCTTCGCCCTCTACCTCTCGTACCTCTACGGCCTGCGTCACCAGATCGGCTGGGACTTCTACACGGGCTCGGAAAACACGGCGGCGACGCCTGGCGTCGGCAACAACACCACGGCGCAGGTCTTTGCCCTCGGCACCGTCCTGAAATGGTGATCTGAACTTATCCCGCCGCTCTTCGAGCGGGAGCCAAAAGGGGCGGCAGGAGCAATCCTGCCGCCCTTTCTCTTTTTCCGGGATGCTCGGCCTGCTCAGCCTGGCCGGCGGCGCATCGGCTCTTGCCTGATTGAACGGACTTGCCCGTTCTTGAACTGCTTGACGGCTTCCGCTGGGCTCGACCCAGTGTGGCCTCTTTACTGTTGCAGTTTTGTCACGGTGCGACGTAGATGCAATGTTTGACCCACGAAAGCAATTGCTCGATCTTTGCGAAGTGCTGAAAATTTAGAGAAATCTGCTGCGGCACCCAGCCGGATCTGTCTTTGGGGGGCCGCATGGCAGGGAAGGCGGATCATCGTTCCGGAAAGATCCGGAACCGGAGGGGAAATGCCTATGCGCAAGCTCCTGCTGACCACGGTCACTGCGATCGGCGCGACCATGGGAATCGTCGGTGGTGCCTATGCCCAGACCACCGCCGCGCCGGCTCCACTGAACGGGGCTTCGGGCGTGTCGGGCCTGGGTGCTCCCCCGCCGACCGCCTCCATGTCCTCCGCCTCCGGCATGGTCGCCCCCAACAGCTTCGTCGTTCACCTCAATGGCCGTATCAATTGGTACGCGGGTGTCGAAGGCTCCTCGCTGGACAACATCGACGGTTTCAAGAGTGACCCGTACCAGTTCCAGGGTTATATCCGGCTCTATCCGGGCTTCGACGCGGTCGCTGCCAACGGCATGCAATACGGTGTCGTGAGCGAGATTCGTATGCCCGGCGCCACTCACACCGGTGCCGGTACCAGCCCGGGCTCGACCAGCAGCGCCGAGACGCTCTACTGGTTCCAGGCTTATGGCTATGTCGGTACTGCTGATCTCGGAACATTCAGCTTCGGCATGCAGAACGGGCCGACGGCGAACTTCGAGACCGGCACCTTCGAAGGCTTCAATGACGGCGCGTGGAACGGTGACGTGCCCGGTTTTGTTCCGGGGAATGCGGCCCCGGTCTATCCGTTCAGCGACGTCGGGCCGCTTCAGACCGGCGACAAGATCGTTTACATGTCGCCGAGCTGGTCCGGCTTCCAGTTCGGCCTGAGCTTCGAGCCGAACAGCAATAACCTCTGGAACGGCAACTGCTCGAATGGCGCTGCTACGACCGGCTCTCCGCTTATGGCGGCGTGCAACTCGACCTCCGCCGCGCCGCTCCCGGGAGCCAATGCCCGTCTGCGGAACATGATCGACATCGGCGCGCAGTACACGGGCACCTTCGGCCCGGTTGGCGTGCAAGTCGGCGGCGGGTGGGTCTATAGCGGCAAAGTCAACTACGATGGGCCCCCGACCCCGCTCAACCTCAACTATTATGGCCTCGGTGTCGGCCAGGTCGGCGCGACGATCACTGTCGCCAACTTCACGTTCGGCGGCAACTTCAGCTATGGCCAACAGAACGGCCTCTATACTCCGCTGATACAGGGCGGCGTGAACGAGGTCGCCTGGATGCTCGGTGCGCAGTATGGCGTCGGTCCGTGGGTCGTCGGCGGCAGCTATTTCCGCACCAACTACGCCGGCAACTGGCTTCCGGACTCCGGCGTGGCCCGGACGGCGACGGACCAGGGCATTGCCGCCGGCGGTACCTATGAGGTCGCCCCCGGCTTCGCTCTCTACCTCTCCTACCTCTATGGCCTGCGCCACCAGATCGGGCAGGACTTTGCTACTGGCGACCCGAATACAGCTGCAGACCCCGGCGTTGGCAACAACGTGAGTTCTCAGGTCTTCGCCCTCGGCACCGTCATGAAGTGGTGACCTGAAGGCGGCTTTCACGCTCTGCGAAGGGGGCGGCGGGGCAATCCGCCGCCCTTCTCTTTTGCAGCCTTCCATCGGCCTCCGCTCTTTCCTTTTCGCTCCCGAAGGCCGAGCAGGCAGAGTGAGGCGGAGCCCCGAACGAACCCGTTCCTGCCCGTCCTTTCCCCTAGGCACTTGGCGGTCAGGCCGCAACTCGCTAGAGAACCCGCTCTCCTCCTCAACGGGGATATGCCCCGCAGGTCAAGCATCCCATGGCTTTCCGTCTGCGTACCGCCCTCGGCCTGCTGCTCTTGCCCGCGCTCGCTTCCTGCGGGCTTCTCGGTCCCTCCACGCCTGTGTCGCCGGAAACCTATGCGCCCCAGAACACCGGGCCGGGCTCGAACGTCCCCGGCACGTTGTTCGGCTCCCAGGGCCTCTCCCTGAACCTGCTCGGGAACGGCAACGGCAGAAGCACGGGCGCGAACACCGGCGCGGCCCTCGGCGTCAATGCCTATCTCTGGCGTGGCGCCCTCGATACCCTTGCTTTCATGCCTCTCGCCTCCGCCGATCCTTTCGGGGGCGTGATCATCACGGATTGGTGGCAGCCACCTCAGGCGCCCGATGAGCGCTTCAAGGCAACCGCCTATATCCTCGGCCGCGAGCTCACCGCCTCAGCGCTGCGGGTCGCGATCTACCGCCAGGTGCTCAAGAACGGAAGCTGGGTGGATGCCGAGGTGAGCCCGGAGACCATTTCCGATATCGAAAATCGCGTGCTCGATCGTGCCCGCCTGCTCCGTGCCGAGAGCGGCAGCCCGTGACCCGCGATGCCCGACACCGCTTCACCCGCGCCTAACGTCCATATGAGGTATGATTTCGCCGAGGCCGAGCCGCGCTGGCAACGCGCCTGGGCCGAGCGCAACTGCTTCCGCGTCGCCGACGTGCCGGGGGACGGCAGGCCGAAATACTACGTCCTCGAGATGTTTCCGTACCCCAGCGGCAAGATCCACATGGGGCACGTACGCAACTACACGCTTGGCGATGTGCTCGCTCGCTACAAGCGGGCCTGCGGCTTTTCCGTCCTCCACCCGATGGGCTGGGACGCATTCGGCCTGCCGGCCGAGAACGCCGCCCGGGAGCGGGGCATCCATCCTGCCCGTTGGACCTACGACAATATCGCCGCCATGCGCGCCGAGCTTCGCCGCATGGGCCTCTCGCTCGATTGGGAACGGGAATTCGCCACCTGCGACATCGCTTATTACGGCCAGCAGCAGAAGCTCTTTCTCGCTCTGCTCGAGGCCGGACTCGCCTACCGCAAGGAGAGCTTCGTCAACTGGGATCCGGTGGACGGGACGGTCCTCGCCAATGAGCAGGTGATCGACGGGCGTGGCTGGCGCTCCGGCGCTCCGGTCGAGAAGCGCCGCCTCGCGCAATGGTTCTTCCGCATCACTGAATTCGCGCCTGAGCTGCTCGCCGCCCTTGACGGGCTCGAACGCTGGCCTGAGCGGGTTCGCACGATGCAAGCGAAATGGATCGGCCGCAGCGAGGGCGCCCGCCTTTCCTTTCCCCTCCTGACGCCGGCGGACGGCATCGACGGCATCGAGGTTTATACCACTCGCCCAGACACGCTCTTCGGCATGTCCTTTCTGGCGCTGGCGCCGGAACATCCGCTGGCGGCCGCGGTCGCCACGCGCGATCCCGGGGCGGAGCGATTCATCGCCGAATGCCGTCGCCTTGGCACGAGCGAGGCCGCAATCGAGGCGGCGGAGAAACAGGGCTACGACACCGGCCTTTCGGTGGCGCACCCGTTCCTGAAGGATGAAAAATTTCCGGTCTGGATCGCCAATTTCGTGCTGACGGAATACGGCACGGGGGCGGTCTTCGGCTGCCCCGCGCACGATCAGCGCGACCTCGAATTCGCCCGCAAATACGGGCTTCCCGTGCGGCCGGTGGTACTGCCGCCGGACGAGTCGGCCGCGGATTTTTCCGTGGGCTGCACCGCTTGGGTCGGGCCCGGAACGATGATCCACTCCGATTTTCTCGACGGGCTCGATCCCGAAAGCGCCAAGCACAGGGTCGTTGCGGAACTGGAGCGGATCGGCGCGGGCCGGGGCGAGGTCAATTGGCGCCTGCGCGACTGGGGGGTGAGCCGCCAGCGCTACTGGGGTTGCCCGATCCCGGTGATCCATTGCGCGACCTGCGGTGTTGTTCCGGTGCCGGAACGCGACCTGCCGGTACGGTTGCCCGAGGATGTCCGCTTCGATCGTCCGGGCAACCCGCTCGCGGACCACCCGACATGGAAGCATGTCCGCTGCCCGGCCTGTGGTGGCGCTGCTGAGCGCGAGACCGACACGCTCGATACTTTCGTTGACAGCGCATGGTATTTTTCGCGCTTCTGCAGTCCGCGCGCCGCCGATCCGCTCGATCGTTCGGCGGTCGGACACTGGATGCCGGTCGATCAGTATATCGGCGGCATTGAACACGCGATTCTGCATCTGCTTTATGCGCGCTTCTTTACCCGCGCGATGCAGAGGACCGGCTTCATTGGCGTCGCCGAGCCCTTCGCCGGGCTGTTCACGCAAGGGATGGTGACGCACGAGAGCTATCGTCTTGCCGACGGTCGCTGGCTCTATCCCGAGGAGATCGAGCGTCAGGTGGACGGCAGCGTTGTTGAGCGGGCGAGCGGCGCGCCGGTGATCATCGGGCGGATCGAGGCGATGTCGAAGTCGCGCCGCAACACGGTCGATCCCGGCGCGATCATCGCCCGTTACGGGGCGGACACGGCGCGCTGGTTCATTCTTTCCGACAATCCTCCCGAACGTGACATGGAGTGGACGGAGGCGGGTGTCGCGGGCGCCCATCGGTTCCTCCAGCGTGTGCAGCGGTTGGCCGATTCGATCGCGGCGGCGCCCACGGGCGCAAATGTTCCTATTTTGTTCTCAAGGCCGGCACAAGCGCTGCGGCACCGAACGCATCAGACCATTCTTGCCGTCACTGCGGCGCTCGAGGATTTTGCGTTCAATAGCGCGGTGGCCCGGCTCTATGAGCTTGCCGGTGCAATCGGTGATGCGGAACGCGAGGAGGGCGAGGGCCTGGCAGTGGCGCGGCGCGAGGCGATCGAGATCCTCGTTCGGCTTGCCGCGCCCATGGTTCCGCACCTTGCTGAGGAGCTCTATGCCCGGCTTCATCCCGGCACCACGTCACTCGTGGCGGAACTCCCCTGGCCAGAAGCTGATCCGGCGCTCGCCGCGTCCGATTCGGTAACAATCGCGGTGCAGGTGGGTGGTAAGTTGCGGGGCACCATCGTCATGCCCCCCGATTCCCCCGAACCCGAAGTGGTGGCGGCGGCCGCAGCCGAGCCGAATGTCGCCCGTCTGCTCGCTGGGCGGCGGGTGGTGCGGCGCATCCACGTGCCCAACCGGATCGTCAACTTCGTCGTCGCAGGCTAGGCCGAATGCGCCGCTCATGGCTTCTGAGCGCCTTGCTGATGACGCCTCTGGCCGGCTGCGGCTGGAGTCCCGTCTATGCGCCCGCCGCCGCCGGTGGTTCACCCATGGCGGATCTCGGACAGATTTACGTGCCGGTGATCCCGGATCGGACGGGACAAGAGCTGCGACAAGCGCTGCAGGTACGGCTCGAGGGCAGTGGTGCGCCTTCCGCCAAGAAATATACGCTCGCCGTTTCCTACGGGATTTCGAGCGAAGGCATCGGAATCGACCCGTTCACGGACGTGACCTTCATCCGTTACGAGGGCCATGCGAGCTGGCAACTTCTGGGAGCGGTGCCGGGTACGCCGCCGTTGGCGACGGGCCAGGTGAATGTCCAGGACGGCTATAGCGTCATCGTCAATCAGTATTTCTACCAGAATCTCGATACAGATGCGCTCTACCGGCGGATGGCTGACAATGTCGCCGATCAGATCGTCGTCCGGGTTGCGGCCTATTTCCAGACGCGAGACAAGGTCGCACAAAAGTGAAGCTGGAGGCCCGGCGGGTCGCTTCGTTTCTGCGCGATCCGGGGCCAGCGCGGGTGGTTCTGCTCTACGGCGACGATACGGGGCTGATCCGTGAGCGTGCGGCGAGCCTCGTGCGCTCCGTGATTGGGGCCGCCGATGATCCATTCCGCCTCACGACTCTCTCTCGCGCCACGGACCTCCCGGTCGAGGCGGCAAGCGGGAGTCTGATCGGTGGCCGGCGCGTGCTGCGTCTGCCCGAGGCGGGCGAGGATGCGCGCGAGCCGGTGGCCGCGGTGCTCGAAGGACGGGGCGATGCGTTCGTCCTGCTCGAAGCGCCCGACCTTGCGCCGAGCCGCTCCCGCCTCATCAAGCTTGTCGAAGGGCATAGGGACGGGGTGACAATCGGCTGCTATGCCGAGGAGGGCGAGCGGCTTGCCGAGAGCGTGCGCATCTGGCTTGCCGAGAACGACGTGAGCGTGGATGGGCCGGCGCTCGCCTGGCTTGTCTCCCAGCTCGGAGCAGACCATGCCTTGAACCGGCGCGAGATCGAGAAGCTCGCGCTCTATGTTGGCCCGGGTGGGCGGGTCGATCTCGCATCGGCGGAAGAAGCGGTGGGCGATGTCGCAGGGCTTTCTCTGGACGATGCGCTCTTTGCCGCCACATCGGGCGATGTGGCAACGGCGGACAGGGCGCTCGAACGGGCGCTCGCCGAGGGAGCTGCTCCTGTGAGCGTGATCCGCGCCGGGATTCTTCACCTCACACGGCTTCAGCGTGCCGGCTTAGGCGTTCCGGGCGGGCCGCGGGTCTTCTTCCGGCGCGAAGCGGCCTTCACCCGCGCACTGAAGCTCTGGCCGCGAGAGGCGCTGGCGACGGCGCTCGCCTCGTTCTTCCGCGCTGAGCGGGAGGCGAAGCGGACGGGCGCGCCGGCCTCGGTGCTCTGCCGGCATATGGTGCTGGAACTGGCGCGGCGGGCGGCGCGGCGCGCCTAATCGCGGGTCAGGAGCTGGATCAGCCCGTCGAGCTGATCGAGAGAGCGGTAGTGGATTGCAAGCACGCCGGCCTTGCCGTCGAAGCGGAGGTTCACCTTCAGGCCGAGCCGCTCAGTAAGCAGCCGCTCGGTCGCCTCGGTCTCCGGATCCTTCTCGATCGGCCCGGCGGACGCGGTCGGGCGCCGCTGCATCAGCGCCTCGGTCTGGCGGACATTGAGGCCACGGGCGATGACGGCGAGGGCGATGGCCTCGGGATCGGGGTGATTGACCAGCAGGCGGGCATGACCGGCGGAGAGGGCGCCGCTGCGAACATCGCCCTGGATGGATTTGGGCAAATTGAGCAGACGGAGCGTATTGGTGATGTGGCTCCGTGACTTGCCGACCGCTTCGGCGAGCGCGTCCTGCTGAAGGCCGAACTCATCGAGCAGACGCTGATAGCCTTCGGCCTCCTCGATCGGGTTGAGATCCTGGCGCTGAAGGTTCTCGACCAGAGCGGCGGCAAGGGCGTCGGCGTCGTTGAAGGTGCGGACGAGGCTCGGCACCACGGAGAGGCCCGCCGCCTGAGCGGCCCGCCAGCGGCGCTCTCCCGCGATGATCTGGTAGCGACCGGGATCGGCCGGATGCGGGCGGACGAGGATCGGCTGGAGGATGCCGCGGGCGCGAATCGATTCCGTGAGCTCGGCCTGGGCGGCCTGGTTGATGCTCGCACGAGGTTGGAAGGGGCCGGGCTCGATCGCGGCCAGTGGGATGGATTGGACGCCGGCGCCCGAGGGCGTGTCGGTGGCAGTGGCGACGGCGCCCATCAGGGCGGCGAGACCGCGGCCGAGGCGGGGGGGCGGCTTGGTGCTCATGCCGGCTCCTTCCGCGTCTCTCTCTCGGGCGCGCGCTCACGCCGGAGAAGCTCCCCGGCGAGCCTGATATAAGCCTGCGCACCCGGGGAACGAAAATCATAGAGGAGGACGGGCTTGCCGTGGCTCGGTGCTTCGGAGATGCGGATATTGCGGGGAATCACGGTTTCATAGACCTGAGAACCGAAGAAGCCGCGGGCGTCGGCGGCGACGAGCTCGGAAAGATTGTTGCGGCGATCGAACATGGTCAAGACAATGCCCTGAAGGCGGAGCGCCGGGTTGAAGCCACGGCGGACCATCTCGATCGTGCGGATCATCTGGCTGATGCCTTCGAGGGCGAGGAACTCGCACTGCAACGGCACGAGGACGGCGTCGGCCGCGGTGAGGGCGTTGAGCGTGAGGAGGCCGAGGCCGGGCGGGCAGTCGATCAGGATGGAGCGGGGTGCGTCGGGGCCTTCGAGCCCGGTGAGAGCATCGCGGAGGCGGAACTCGCGGCGCGGCAGGGGGACGAGCTCAACCTCGGCGCCGGCGAGGTCGGGCTCGGCCGGAATGAGGCTGAGGTCGGGGATTCCAGTCGGGCGGATCAGCGTCGCGGGCGGCTCCTCACCGAGGAGAAGCAGATAGCTTCCGCGGTCCCGGTCGGCGCGGTCGATGCCGAGGCCGGTCGAGGCGTTGCCCTGAGGGTCAAGGTCGATCAGGAGAACTTTTTCGCCGGTGGCGGCGAGCGCGGTCGCGAGATTGACGGCGGTTGTGGTCTTGCCAACCCCGCCTTTCTGATTGGCGATGGCGATGACGCGGAAGGGCCGGGCGGACGGATGCGGGGGATCAGGGGCTCGCTCGGACACGGCGGATCTCGCTGATCCTGAGAATGCTTGCGGTGGGATCGGTGCGGCTCGAAAACCGCTCGATCCGCATGTGCCATTCCGCGGCGGCTGCCGTCAATTCGTTTCCGGCGCTTTCGCCTTTGGGAAAGAGAGCGACTCCGCCCGGGGCGAGGAAAGGGTCCGCGAGGGCGAGAAGATCGGGGAGCGGGGCGAGCGCGCGGGCGGTGACGAGGCGGGCGGGCGAGAGGCGGATCTTTTCGATTCGGACAGTTTGGACGCTCACAGGGGCGTTTGTGAGGCGGGCGGCCTCGATCAGGAAGGCGGCCTTGCGGTGATCGGCCTCGATCAGCGAAAAAGGGACGCCAGTGGCGATGGCGAGGACGAGACCGGGGAAGCCGGCGCCGGAGCCGAGATCGACGGCGCCCGGGAGGTTTTCGGGCATGAGCGGGACGAGCTGAAGCGAATCCGCGATATGCCGCTCCCAGAGCCGGGCGAGGTCGCCGCGCGAGACGAGATTGATGCGGCGGTTCCAGGTCGCAAGCAGCGTTGCAAAGGTTTTGAGACGCGCGACGACCTCGGGAGAGGGGACAAAATTCGGAAGCTCTTGAATCGGCTCATGTTTCACGTGAAACATGAGGCCGATCCGGACCCATTGCCTCCGTTCTTCGCGAGATGCGCCGCCAGGGCCGCCAGAGCCGCCGGCGTCATGCCCGGAATCCGTGCCGCCGCGCCGAGCGAAACCGGGCGGATGTTTTCCAGCTTCCCCGTCAATTCGGCCGAAAGCCCGCCGATCCGGCGGTAATCCAGCCCGTCCGGCAACCGGACCTTCTCCTGGCGCCGGAACGCCTGGATCTCCGAATCCTGGCGCTTGAGATAGCCGGCATAAAGCGCATCCGCGGCGCGCGTGGCGCGGACGCGGGGCGGAAGCTCGGACTCGGGCATGTCCGCGGCCGCGGCGAGAGCCGCCTGGTGAGCGCGAAAGGCGGACGCGCGCTCGGGGCCGACGACATCCCAGGCGATGCCGCGATCGGTGAGGCGCAGATCGGCATTGTCGGCGCGAAGCGACAGCCGGTACTCGGCGCGCGAGGTGAACATCCGATAGGGCTCGGTCACGCCCTGGGTGACGAGATCGTCCACCAGCACGCCGATATAGGAGCTGGCGCGGTCGAGCGTCACGCTCTCCTGCCGCCCGGCGCGGCGGGCGGCATTGATGCCGGCAAGGATGCCCTGCGCCGCCGCCTCCTCATAGCCGGTCGTGCCGTTGATCTGGCCGGCGAGAAAAAGCCCCGGCAGCGATTTCAATTCGAGCGAGGGGAAAAGCGCGCGCGGATCGACATAGTCGTACTCGACGGCGTAGCCCGGGCGCGTCATCCGCGCGCGCGCAAGGCCGGGAAGGGTGCGGACGAGCGCCTCCTGGAGCGTGGCCGGAAGGCTGGTCGAAAGCCCGTTCGGATAGACGGTCGGGTCGTCGAGACCCTCGGGCTCCAAAAAAATCTGGTGGTGGGCGCGGTCGGCGAAGCGGACCACCTTGTCCTCGATCGAAGGGCAGTAGCGCGGGCCCGGGCCGCTGATCCGCCCGCCATAGACCGCCGATTGCGCGAGATTGGCGCGGATCAGCGCATGGGTCGCCGCATTGGTCGCGGTCACCCGGCATTCGATCTGCGGATTGGTGATGCGCGCGGTGAGAACGCTGAAGGGCTCGGGCGGGTCCTCGCCGGGATCCGGTTCGAGCCCGTCCCAGTCGATGCTGGCGCGGTCGAGCCGGGGCGGCGTGCCCGTCTTCAGCCGGCC
>JASHRV010000115.1 GCA_030037175.1 Acetobacteraceae bacterium | reverse complement strand
ACTCCGCGCCATGACCATGAAGATCGTCAACGACGCCAACGACGTGATCGACGACATCACGCTCGATGGCGGGCGCGGGATGTGGACGAAGGAACGCTGGCAACGCTTCATCCCCCGCCTCGGGAAATGGATGTCGCTCTGGGAGGAGACCGGCCGCCGCCACGGCCTCGAGCCAGGCTCCGGCTTCCTCCTGGGCGGCGCCGCGCCCGGCATCGCGGACATCGTGACAGCAACCCTCTGGTCCACCATGACCGACCGCTTCCCCGCAATCGGTGCGCTCCTCGACGAAACCGCCCCGATGACGGCCGCCCTCACCCGCCGGATCGCCGCCCTGCCGCCGCTCGCCGCGCTCGCCGCCAAGGCCCGCGAAGACTACGGCTCCTCCTATTGCGGCGGCCAGATCGAAGCCTCGCTGCGCCAGGTCCTGAACGCCTGAGCTTCCAATGTCCCTTGCCCCCGAATTCGGCCGTTTCTGATCGTCGCGATGCTCGATGCCGCATTCACCCTCCTCGCATGTGCCGCCGCGCTCGGCGCCTTCCTCGCGCTCGGCTTCCTGCGCGAGGGCGACGCTGCGCCACCCGCCGCCCGCGCCCCGCGTCCCCGCCTCCCGAGGCTCGGACTGCTCCATGCCGGCCTCGGCGGAACCGGCCTGCTCGTTCTGCTCGCCGCGCTGCACGAGCACGGCACGGCCATCCACCCGGCCGCCGGCGTTGCCGGCTTCGGCAGCATCGCCGCCGCGCTGATCGGCATCGCGCTGCTGTTCGGCCTTTCCATCCTGGCGACGGCCCGCGCCGGGCGCGGCAGAGCCTCCATCCTGATCGCCGTCCATGCCACGCTCGCGATCTCCGGGATCGTCGTGCTGATCGCCCTCGTCTCGCTCGGCTGATCCGCCCGCCGCCCGCCACCCGCCCGTCACCCGCCGCCCGGAACACTCAGCGACGAGCAGCGATCATATTTCCTCGCCCCTCGGCATCGCGCCGATCTGCGACCTGATCTTCTCCGCATCCGCCTCCGTCGCCGGATTGAAGATCACCATGCTGAGGTCCGTCCGCCCATCGACCGAAAAGGTCGAATATTCGTAGGCGATCGGGCCGAGGACCGGGTGGCGCATATGCTTGACCGCTTCGCCGCGCGCACCGCCGACCTCGTTCTCGCGCCACATCCTCCTGAACTCGGGACTGAGCCGGCAGAGCTCATCGACGAGCGGCGCCACCTCCGCCTGGGCCCCCGCGCGCGCGGCATCCACACGGAAACCGCCCACCACGTGGCGCGCCACGCTCTCCCAGTCGTGCTGCGCGGCCCGCGCCCGCGGGTCGAGGAAGATGATGCGCAGCGCATTGCGCTGATCCGGCGGCAGGGCGCCATAGTCGCCCAGCATGACCGTGGCCGCCCGGTTCCAGGCGACCATGTCCCAGATTGCCGTCCGGATGAACGCGGGGCACGGGTCCAGCGCGTCGAGAACATGCTGCAGCCGCGGCGTGACGCTTTCGTTCTTCCGATAGCGGACCTCGGGCGGGCGGCCGAGCCCGAGCAGGAAGAGGTGCTCGCGCTCGACATCCGTGAGCATGAGCGCGCGCGCGATCCGGTCGAGCACATCCGCCGAGGGCGCGCCGCCGCGCCCCTGTTCGAGCCACGTGTACCAGGTCGGGCTGATATTGGCGCGCTGCGCCACCTCCTCGCGGCGCAGCCCGGGCGTGCGCCGCCGCCCCGGGGGAAGGCCGAACGCGGCCGGATCGAGCTTCATGCGCCGGTCCCGCAGATAGGTCCCGAGCAGGGTTTCGCCCGCCCGGTGCGCGCTCATCCCGTTGGTCATCTTACTATGATAACCTCACTACTTTACCAGGATAGCCCTTCACCCGAGATGCGTCTCCAACGAAGCTGGAGACCTGCTCATGCGTGTTTTCGTCACCGGCGCCACCGGATTCATCGGCATTCCCGTCGTCAGGGAGCTGATCGCCGCCGGCCATGAAGTTCTCGGCATGGCCCGCTCGGACGAGGGGGAAAAATCCCTGGCCGCTCTCGGCGCAAACGTTCATCGCGGCGCGCTCGAAGACCTCGATGCCCTGCGCACCGGGGCAGCCGCCTCGGATGCCGTCATTCACCTCGCCTTCATTCACGACTGGTCGAAATTCGCGGAGAATTGCGAGACCGACCGCCGCGCCATCGAAGCCCTGGGCTCGGCTCTCGCCGGCTCCGGCAAGCCCCTGATCGTCACGGCCGGCACGGCGGGGCTGGCCGGCCCGGGCCGGCTCGTCACCGAAGACGACGACGTGCCGCCGGATTTCCCATTCCCCCGCGTCTCGGAGCAGACGGCTCTATCCCTGAAATCCGTCCGCGCCTCGGTCGTGCGCCTTCCCCAGGTCCACGACAGGGTGCGGCAGGGGCTCCTCACATACGCCGTCGCCGTGGCGCGCGAGAAATCCGTGTCCGCCTATGTGGGGGAAGGGCGCAACCGCTGGGCAGCCGCGCATGTCTCGGACGTCGCCCGCCTCTACCGGCTCGTGCTGGAAAAGAACGAAGCGGGCGCGAAATATCATGCGGTGGCCGAGGAAGGCATCTCTGCGCGGGATATCGCCGAAGCCATCGGCCGCGGCCTGAAGCTGCCCGTGAAATCCATATCCGCGGACGAAGCGCCGGCCCATTTCGGTTGGCTTGCGATGTTCGCGTCCCGCGACCTTCCAGCCTCGAGCGAAAAGACGCGGCGGAGACTGGGCTGGAACCCAACCGGGCCGGGCCTGATCGCCGATCTCGAGCATCTGCGCCTCCCCGATCGCTGACGCGCCGCGCCGCTCTCGCGCGTCCCCAAGCAAACCCCGAATCCGGCCCACGCTCATCCCCACCCCAAACTCCGCAGCCACTCGCGAACCTTGATGACCGCATCGGCGAAATCCCGCGGCTGCTCCTGCGGCAGATTGTGCCCCGCATCGACGACGCGGTGCTCGTGCGGCCCGGCGAACAGCCCGGCATGCCCCGCTGTCCCGCCGGGCTTGAGCGGGTCGGCCGCGCCGTCGAGCGTCACCGTCGGCACCGTCACCGCGGGCTTCCGCGCCAGACGGTCCTCGAGCGGCTGCAACGCCGGATCGCCCGCCGCGAGCCCGAAAACCCAGCGGTAGCAATGGATCACGACATCCACGAAATCGGGGTTGTCGAACGCGGCCGCGGATCGGGCGAATGTCGCCTCATCGAACCGCCAGCCGGGCGACCACGCGCGCCACAGCATCCGGCAGAGCTCGCTCCGGTGCTCGGCCAGGCATTCGCGTCCGCGTTCGGTCTGGAAAAGATGCTGATACCAGAAGACCCGTTCGAGCGACGGCGCGACGCAATGCCGTTGCCCGCTCACATCGATCACGTCATAGCCCGCATACGAAACGAGTCCGCCGATCCGCTCCGGCCACAGCGCCGCCGCCGCGCAGGACGCGTTGCCTCCCCAATCGAAACCGCCGAGGATCGGGCGCTCCAGCCCGAGAGCATCGGCAAGCTGAACGATGTCGCGGCCGCGCGCCGCCTGCTGGCCGCTCCGCATGATCGTATCGGAAATGAAACGGGTCGGGCCGAACCCGCGCGCATAGGGGGCGACGACCCTCGCTCCTTCCCGCGCCAGGATCGAAGCCACGTCATCGAACGCATGCACGTCGTACGGAAACCCGTGCGAGAGAATGACCGGCCAGCCATCTTCCGGCCCCTGCTCGAGGCAGGCGATCCGCAGCGCATCGGTCTCGACGCTCCTCACCGCCGTCGCACCACGATGAGGGGCTCGCCCGCAACCCCGAACCGCACCCCGAACAGGATGGCGCCACCGCGCACCGCGAGCGCGATCGCGAACGCGATGAAGTCCGCAAACTCCTCCGTCGCGCCGTGCCGCGCGAGAACGGCATAGGAAGCGGCGCCTGCGAGCGCGGCGGTCGCGTATATCTCCCCGCCCAGGATCATCGGCCGCGTCTGCGTCAGCAGGTCGCGGATCACGCCCCCGCCGGTCGCGGTCAGCATGCCGAGGAAGGACGCAACCACAACCGGCACGCCGTCCCGGAGCGCGATGTTCGCCCCCGTCACGGAAAACGCCGCCAGCCCGAGCGCATCCGCCCACACGATCATCTCCGCATGGGAAACATGGACGCGCCGGAAGAAATAGGCGGCCAGCGCCGCCGCCGCGCACAGAACGAGCTCGTCCGGGTTGCGCACCCACCACACCTCATGGCCGAGAAGTATGTCGCGCAGCGTGCCCCCGCCGATGCCGGTGACAACGCCGATCAGCACGATCCCGAGCACATCCATCCGGTTGCGCGCCGCCGTCAGCGCCCCGCTCACCGCGAAAACGACATCGCCGAAATACATCACCGCAAGGATGATCGGGCTCAGCGTTTCGGCCTGCATCGTCGCCATCCCGTCCTTTCCCCGTTGCCCCCCGGAAAAACCCAGAAGGAAGAAAAAACCCAGAAGGAAAGAAGATTTTCCCCGCTAATCCGGCAGCCGCGCGGGCAGCCTCCAGCCCATCAGCGCGCCCGCCTGCCCGATCAGCGCGCTCGCCAGCATCGTTCCGTTATCGGAATCGGTCATCACCGCCATGCCCTCGCCCCGCGCCGGAAACACGAGCATGTAGCTCTGATAGCCCGGGTTCTGCCCCCGCTTCATCAGCGCCGGATCGTCCGCCGGCCCCACCACCGCGCCCCCGAGCCCATAGGGCCCGCCATTCTGCCGCGTCAGCATCGCCCGCGCCGTCGTCTGCCTCAGCAGCGCGCCCGCATCGCCGCGCCACGCCCGCCCGATCGCGATCAGCAGCCGCGCGAGATCGCCCGCGCAGGACCACAATCCCCCCGCCGCCAGCTCCGGCACCACGCGCCACCCGCCGGCGATCTCGGCCCCGCTCGCAAGATGCCCCCGCGCCACGTCGCCGCCCCGCGGCGCCCCGAAGCCGCTCGCCGCCATCCCCGCCGGCCCGAGCACCAGCCGCCCCGCCGCCGCCGCGAATCCCTCGCCGCTCGCATCCTCCACCAGCGCCTGCACGATCTCATAGCCCCCGCCCGAATAGGCGTAGCCGCTGCCCGGCACCGCCACCACCCGCACGCCCTCCAGGATCTGCCGCAGGCCCGGCACCGCCGCCCCGCGCGGATAGCCGCCATAGCCCGGCACATTGATCCCGCCGGTCATGCTGAGCAGCCCGCGCAGCGTCACGGGATGATCGCGGCTGAGCGGGCTCGCCGGCAGTTGCCACGAACGCAGCTCGGAATTCACGTCTTCATCGAGGCCGAGCCGCCCCTCATCCACCAGCCGCAACGCCGCCACGGCGGCGACCACCTTCGAGAGCGACGCCGCCTGAAAGAGCGTCCCGACCGACGCACCCCCATAGGCCTCGCTCCACGCAACGCGCTCTCCCGCGATCATGGCAACACTCGCCGAAGGCACACGCAGCCGCCGCATCGCCGCGCCCACCCCGCCCACCAGCAATCCCCGCCGCGTGAGAAGCGCCCCGCTCATCACCCCGCACCCCAACGCAGAGGCGCGTCGGGGACGCCGCCGGCAAGGGGCTCCGCCCCTTGCATCCCCGCCAGGGCCAGCGGCCCTGGACCGCCCAACTTAATTTCCCTGGGCGCTCCGCGACTTCCTGTCATGAAGCCGTCCCCATCAGCGCCTCAGCGGCGGACGTTCGCGGCATCCGACCCGGCGGAACCTGCGGAGGGTGCGGACCGCTCGGGCATCGTTTCAATCCGGGAGAGAGGTTTGCAACGAAGCGTAAAGGCAGCACCGCTCTGTTGTGGCATCCCCCCTGCCAATTGTTCAGAAC
>JASHRV010000114.1 GCA_030037175.1 Acetobacteraceae bacterium | reverse complement strand
GCTCCGCGCCCCGACAGGGCCGCGCCGGGCGCGATTAGGCGGCGGACTCGGATGCGGCCGGCCGGACCGGCTCGACCCGCGGCACCTCGCGCGGGCCGCCCGCGCGGCCATCGCCCGTCGCCTCGGTCAGCATCTCCATCCGGCCGGTGATCTGCCCGCCATCCTCGACCTGCAGCCGCCGGCAACGCGCCGTGCCGAGCACCTTTCCGCTGGCGCGGACGATCAGGCTGCCGCGGGCGGTCAGCGTGCCGTCGATGGTGCCGGCGATCTCGGCATCCTCGACCTCCACCTCGCCCTTGAACACCCCGCCCGGGGCGATCGAAAGCTCGGTGGCGTGGATCATGCTCGCCTCGACCGTGCCCTCGACGACGAGCCGCTCGGCGTCCTGCACCGTGCCCTGGACGCTGATGCCGTGGCCGACGACGAGGGTGCGCCGTTCCGCCGGCTCGCGGCCGGGAACGCGGGTCGGGGGGTTGAGCGGGCGGGTAGCGGGCCCGCCGACAGGGGCGGGCGTGGAAGCGAACGGCGATCTGCCCATGGCGGGAGCCTCCTTGGCTGGAGCGGGACGGAAGGGCGGCACGCCCAGACCGTTATCGACCGGTTCAGAGTCAGATGCTCCGGGACTTCCCCGGAACTCGCGCTGCGGAGCGGACCCCGGTGCGCTCATACGCGCCGCGCCGGACGGCGGCGCTTCGTCTTCGGGTCGGCGGCGCTTGAACACGGACATTGCGTCCCTCACCCATGCATGACACGTCAAGCGGCCTATCACAGCCGCGTGCGCCTGAACAACCCGAACCGGGGAGTTTTCCCCAGAAATGACAGAACGGGGACAGGCCGCTTTCCCGCGGCGCAACAGAATGCTACGCGGCTGCGCGCGAAAGGTAGGAAAATGGCGGCACCGCGGTTCGACATCCTGGGAATCGGCAACGCAATCGTCGACCAGCTCGCCGAGGTGCCCGAGTCGTTTCTATCGCGGCACGATATGCGCAAGGGCGCGATGCAGCTCTGCGACTTCGAGACCGTGCGCAGGCTCGGCGAGTCGCTGCCCGATCCGCAGGAAACGAGCGGCGGCTCGGCCGCCAACACCTGCGCCGTGGCCGCCTCGCTCGGCAGCCGCGTGGCCTTTCTCGGCAAGGTCGCAGGCGACCGCCTGGGCGCGCGCTTCCGCGAGGACATCACAAACGCCGGCGTCCATTTCCCCGACGATTCTCCCGCCGCCGGCGAGCCCGTCTCTCACCCCATATCTCATCCCATATCTCATCCCACTGGCCGCTGCGTCGTCGCCGTCACCCCCGACGGGCACCGCACGCTCAACACCTTCCTCGGCGCGGCGACCGGCCTCGCGCCGGAGGACATCGACCCCGAGCTGATCGCCGATTCGGGCGTCGTCTATCTCGAGGGCTATCTTTTCGACCCGCCCGCCGCCCAGGCCGCCTTTCACCGCGCCGCCCAGCTCGCGCGCGAGGCGGGCCGGAAGGTCGCGCTCTCGCTCTCCGATCCTTTCTGCGTCGATCGGCACCGGGCCGGCTTCCGCGCCTTCGCAGCCGGCCAGGTCGATCTCCTTTTCGCCAACGAGGCCGAAATCTGCAGCCTCTACGAGGAAGAGAGCTTCGAGGCGGCAGCGGAACGGGCGCGCCGGGACGTGGCGATCGCAGCCCTCACCAGGAGCGAGGCCGGCAGCGTGGTCCTGGCCGGCGAGCGGACGATCCCCATCCCCGCCTGGCCCACCCGCGTCGTCGACACGACCGGCGCCGGCGATGCCTATGCAGCCGGATTCCTGCACGCCCACATGGCCGGGCACGATCTCGAGCTCTGCGGCAAGCTCGGCAGCCTTGCAGCCTCCGAGGTCATTGCACATCTGGGGGCTAGGCCAGGTGCAGGCCTCTCCGCCCGCGCCGCCTTCCTCCTCCGCTGAGCCGAGCCCCATGACCCTTCGCAACGTGGCCATCATCGCGCATGTCGATCATGGCAAGACCACCCTCGTCGATCAGCTCCTCCGCCAGTCCGGCGCATTCCGCGCCAACCAGGCGGTGGCCGAGCGTGCGCTGGACAGCGGCGAGCTCGAGCGCGAGCGCGGCATCACGATCCTCGCCAAATGCACCGCCGTCACCTGGCAGGAGACGCGCATCAACATCGTCGATACGCCCGGCCATGCCGATTTCGGCGCCGAGGTCGAGCGCATCCTCGGCATGGTCGACGGCGCGCTCCTGCTCGTGGACGCGGCCGAGGGCGTGCTGCCCCAGACCAAGTTCGTGCTCGGCAAGGCGCTCGCCCGCGGGCTGCGCCCGATCGTGGTCCTCAACAAGCTCGACCGGCCGGACGCACGCGCCGATGCGGTGGCGAACGAGGTGTTCGACCTTTTCGCCGCCCTCGGCGCAAGCGAGGTGCAGCTCGACTTCCCGCTGCTCTACGCCTCCGGCCGCCAGGGCTGGGCCGACGCGACGGCGGACGGCCCGCGCCGGGATCTCTCGGCCCTCTTCTCGCTGATCATCTCCCACGTGCCCCCGCCCGCCGCACCCGTGGACGAGCCGTTCGCGATGCTTGCCAGCATCCTCGAATCCGACCCCTTCCTCGGCCGCGTCCTCACCGGCCGGATCGAGGCCGGCCGCGCGCGGCGCAACATGCAGCTCGTGGTGCTGCGCCCCGGCAGCACCGAGCCGGTCGAGATCGGGCGCCTCACCCGGCTTCTCTCCTTTCGCGGGCTCGAGCGCGTCCCCGTGGAGGAGGCGGAGGCCGGGGACATCATCGCCCTTGCGGGCCTCGAAGAAGCCACCGTCGCGGACACCATCGGCGCCATCGAGCGCGAGGCCCCTCTGCCGGCCACGCCCGTCGATCCACCCACGCTCGCGATGACCTTCCGCATCAATGACGGCCCGCTCGCCGGCCGCGAGGGCAAGAAGGTCACCTCGCGCCAGATCCGCGAGCGCCTTTTCCGCGAGGCCGAGGGCAATGTCGCGATCCGCGTCCGCGACTCGGAGGAAACGGAGGCGTTCGAGGTCGCTGGCCGCGGCGAGTTGCAGCTCGGCGTCCTGATCGAGACCATGCGCCGCGAGGGCTTCGAGCTCACGATCGGCCGCCCGCGCGTGCTGACGCGGCGCAATCCCGAAACCGGCGACCTCGAGGAGCCGATGGAGGAGGCGCTCGCCGACGTGGACGAGCCCTATGCCGGCGTCGTCGTGGAAAAGCTCTCGCAGCGCAAGGGCGAGCTCTCCGAGATGCGCCCGCTGCCCGGCCACCGGATCCGGCTCACCTTCCGCATCCCGAGCCGCGGGCTGATCGGCTATCACGGCATCTTCCTCACCGACACCCGCGGCACCGGCGTCATGAACCGGATCTTCGCCGGCTACGGGCCATGGAAGGGCCCGATCGCCGGACGCACCAACGGCGCCCTGATCGCCACCGGCGAGGGCGTGGCCGTGCAATACGCCCTCTTCTACCTTCAGGACCGCGGCGCGCTCTTCATCTCGCCCGGCGAGCGCGTGTACGCGGGCATGATCATCGGCGAGCACAGCCGGGACAACGATCTCGAGGTCAACCCGCTGAAAGAGAAGAAGCTCACCAACATCCGCGCTGCCGGCAAGGACGAGGCGCTCCTGCTCATCCCCCCGCGCCGCCTTTCGCTCGAGGAGGCGATCGCCTATGTCGCCGACGACGAGCTTGTCGAGGTCACGCCAGGCGCGGTCCGCTTGCGCAAGCGCGAGCTCGACCCCATCGCCCGCAAGCGCGCCAGCCGCGCCGCCTGACCAGGGGGCTTTGCCCCCTGGACCCCCCCAGCAGGGGGCTCTGCCCCTTGCATCCCCGGCAAAGGCGGAGCCTTTGCAATCCATTTGCGCTGCGCAGCGAATGTTGGGCGGTCCAGGGCCCCATGCTTGAACCTTGGGGCCCCGGCGGGGATAGGGGCTCCCATCGCGCTTGCGCGATGGGGACCCGGGCAAGGGGCGGAGCCCCTGCCAGAGGCAGAGCCTCTGGTCTTAATTTATCTTTCAGCGCCTTCCTTCATCTCGGCAATGATCCTCGCTGCGCTTGACCGAGGGTCCGCGGCTCCCGTGATGGGCCGGCCGACGACGAGGTAATCCGCCCCATTGGCGATCGCCGCCGCCGGCGTCGCGCTGCGACGGTGGTCGTTCATTTCGCTGCCTGCGGGGCGGATGCCGGGCGTGACGATCATGAGGCCGGGTGTGTCCGCTTCCTTGCGCAGCGCCTCCGGGTTGTCGGCCGCCGAGGCGATGATGCCGTCCATGCCGCATTCGGCCGCCTGGCGCGCCCGCATGGCCACGAGCGCACGGGCGGAGAGCCGGTAGCCCATCGCCGCGAGCTCGGCATCGCCGAGGCTCGTCAGCACCGTGACGGCGAGAATGCGCATCGGCGCCGAGCCCCGGCCGCGCACCGCGGCGCGCATGACCTCCGGCTCGGCATGGACGGTGAGGAAGCTTACCCCGCGCTCGGCGGCGCGGGCGACGCCGCCGGCGACCGTCTCGCCGATGTCGTGCATCTTGGCATCAAGGAAAACGCGGTTGCCGTCGGCGATCAGCCGCTCGATCAACCCGTCCACCCCGCGCGCGAAGGCGAGCCAGAGCCCGATCTTGAAGAAGGAGACGACGCCGTCGAGGTGATCGACCATCGCCTCGGCCGCTTCGATGTCGGGCAGATCGAGGGCGACGATCAGCCGCTCGGCCATCGTTGCCGGCAAGGGGCGGGGCGGGGCAATCACTGCAGGATGTCCGACTCGCTCAAGCAAGCCCGCCGGCACCGCGGCCGCAAGGCCGCATCGCGTGGCGCGGTCGCCGAAGCCCGGGCCGCTGCCGTGCTCGAAGAAGCGGGCTGGACGGTGCGGGCGCGGCGCTTGCGAACCGTGGCCGGCGAGATCGACATCATCGCCGAAAAGGACGGGCTGCTCGCCTTCGTCGAGGTGAAGGCACGGCCGGCGCTCGCCGACGCAGCCGCCGCCCTCTCGCCACGCCAGCGGGCGCGGCTGCTCAGGGCAGCGGAGATCGTGCTCGCGGACCACCCGGACTGGGGGCGGCACGGCGTGCGGTTCGACGTCATCGTCGTGGACGCGGCGGGCAGCGTGCGGCGGATCGCCAACGCGTTCCGGGAGGAGTAGGGGGCTCCTACCGCTCCACGCACATGGCGACACCCATGCCGCCGCCGATGCAGAGCGTGGCGAGCCCTTTGTGGGCGTCCCGCCGCTGCATCTCGTAAAGCAGCGTCACCAGGATGCGCGCGCCGGAGGCGCCGATCGGGTGGCCGATCGCGATCGCCCCGCCATTCACGTTCACCTTCTCCATGTCCCAGCCCATCTCCTTGTTGACCGCGCAGGCCTGGGCGGCGAAGGCCTCGTTGGCCTCGATGAGATCGAGATCGGCGATCTTCCAGCCGGCGCGCTTCAGCACTTTCTGGCTGGCCGGAATCGGGCCGGTGCCCATCACCGCCGGATCGACGCCGGCGGTCGCGAAAGCCGTGATGCGGGCAAGCGGCGTGAGGCCGCGCCGCGCCGCCTCCTTTGCGCCCATCACCACCAGCGCCGCCGCCCCGTCATTGATGCCCGAGGCATTGCCCGCGGTCACGGTGCCGTCCTTGCTGAAGGAGGGGCGGAGCTTCGCCATGGATTCGATGTTGGCGTCGTGGCGGATGTACTCGTCGTCAACGACGTTGACATCGCCCTTGCGCGTTTTCAGCGTGACCGGGACGATCTCGTCGCGGAAGCGCCCGGCCTTCTGGGCGGCGGCGGCCTTCTGCTGCGAGCCGAGCGCGAACTGATCCTGCTCCTCGCGGGTGATCTGGTAGGCGCGGGCGACGTTCTCCGCCGTGGTGCCCATGTGGTAGCCGTTGAAGATGTCCCAGAGCCCGTCCTTGATCATGGTGTCGACGAAGCTCACGTCACCCATCTTCACCCCGGCGCGCAGGTTGGCGCAGTGAGGGGCGAGCGTCATGTTCTCCTGCCCGCCGGCGACGACGATATCGCTCTGCCCGCTGCCGACCTGCTGGGCGGCAAGCGCCACCGCGCGCAGCCCCGAGCCGCAGACCTGATTGATGCCGAAGGCGGTTTTCGAATCCGGGATGCCGGCTGCGCGCGCGGCCTGGCGGGCGGGGTTCATGCCCTCCCCGGCGGCGAGGATCTGGCCGAGAATCACCTCATCGACATCCTCGGGGCCGAGCTTCGCCCGCTTCACCGCCTCGCCCACCGCGATGCGCCCCAATTCATGGGCGGGCGTGGCGGCGAAGGAGCCGTTGAAGCTGCCGACCGGCGTGCGTGCGGCGCCGACGATCACGATCTCGTCCATGCTTGCCTCCTTGGCAGGTCGCAGGGGACCTTAGCTTCCGCATTTCGGCATTCAAAGGCTCCCGATCCAGTCCCGGAACGGACGCCAGAGCGCCGCTTCGGCGTTGGAGCCGGCGACCATGCCGATATGGCCGGCCTGGGGCGCGTGCAGCACGGCCCCGGCGATGAGATCGGCAAGCGGGCGGGCGCTTTCCGGCGGCACGATGCGATCGCGCCACGGCATCGCGACGAAGGCAGGCATGCGCAATCCGCGCGGGTCCACCGGCAATCCTGCGACGCGCCACGTCCCGCGCGCCGGGCTGTTGGCGCCGTACCAGCCGCCAAGGCATTCGCGCGCCACGGGGGCGGCGAGCGGCACGCCGTCGTTCAGCCAGTCCTCGAGGGCGACGAAGCGATGCGCGCGCGGGCTCTCCGGATCGAGATGGGCGAAGGAGCGGTATTTCCCGCCGACGCCGAAGGGATCGAGCGCCGCGAACAGCATCTGCAGGCAATCGATCGGCAGGCTCGCGCTGAAGGCGAAGGCCGGCTCGAGCAGCGGCAGGATGCGCGCGAGGGTCATCGCGCGTTCGGCCCCGCCCGCATGGAAGTCCCATGGCGTGGCGAGCAAGGCCAGCGCCCGGAGCCGTGCCGGTTGGCGCAGCGCCGCGGCGAGCGCAAGCAGGCCCCCCATGCAGTAGCCGGCGAGCACCAGCCGGCGCGGCGCGGCCGCGAGCGCGCGTTCGAGCCGGCCGGCGATATAGTCGGTGAGGGTGAAGCCGCGTTCGGCCTCGCCCGGCCACCCCCAATCGAGCAGCAGCGGGCGGAGGCCCTGGCCCGCGAGCCAGCGCAGCATCGAGCCGCCGGGGGCGAGGTCGAGCACATAGGCGCGGTTGATGAGGCTCGGGACGAACAGCACGGAAGGCGCGCTTCGGCCCCCTCGTCGCCTGCCGGGCGGAGCGTAATCGAGCAGCCGCGTGCCGCCTTCCTGCCAGAGCACGGGCGGGTCCGGCAGGTCGCGCCGATAAGGGTGGCGCCGGTAGCCGGCGATGCCGGCGATCAGGTCCCGGTCCTGACGGAGCGCCTCAGCCAGCACCGCCCGGCGGAATGCCAGGTCGGCGGGTCCGCCGGAGGGGCCGAGCGCCGCCCTGAGCCGCGCCGCTCCGGCCCTGAAGCCGGCGCTCGAGCGCGGCCAGCCGCTCTTCGAGTCGGGCGAGGCGGCGATCGAGGCGCTCGAGCGCAGCATCGCCAGGGAAAGATGCAGCAGCAGGGGCCGCGGCCCCTGCCGGCGCAGCGGCGCCGGTCCCTGGGGCAGCGCTTCGCTCATGCGTCGGTTCGGGCGCGCGGGCGGAAGGCAGGGCGGCGAGCAGCGCGCTCGCGGTCCCCGCCCAGAGCGAAAGGAACCGGACCCAGCCCTCCTGCGCCTCGCGGTCGCCGGCCAGCGCGGAGATCTCGCTCTGCCAGAGCGTGATCCAGTCGCGGGCCATCGCCTCCATCTCGGCCGCCGTGAACGGCGGCGCACCCGTCCCCGGCGCCTCTTCCATCCGTCATCCTTCCTCCTGGGATCCGGGTCCGGTCGCCTGCATCAGCCGCCCGCGGGACCGCCGCCCGGCCCCGCGCAAACCGAATCCATGGACATGTCTCACTTTTGCGTCCCGGCGGCCCCTCTGCCGGGCGTAAGCTGTCATACTCCCATTCGGCCGGAATCGGCTCTACCATCCCGGCAAGGTTGAGGACGGACAAGCCATGTCAGAAACACCCGCGAACGAGGTCCCCGCCGCCGACACCGCCCGCGAGCCGCCGGTGGTCGTCAAGAAATACGCCAACCGCCGACTCTACAATACGGAGAGCTCGAGCTACATCACCCTGGATACCCTTGCCGAAATGGTACGAGGCGGGCGCGACTTCGTTGTCTATGACGCGAAGAGCGGGGAGGACATCACCCGCGGCGTGCTGACCCAGATCATCGTCGAGGAGGAGAACAAGGGCCGCGCCCTTCTGCCGACGAGCTTTCTCCGCCAGCTCATCGCCTTCTACGGCGACTCCATGCAGAACCTGGTGCCGCGCTATCTCGAGCAGGCGATGGCGAGCTTCGCCCGCCAGCAGCAGGAGATCCGCAAGGCGATGCAGCAGACGATGGGAAGTCTTTTCCCATTCAACGTGGAGGAGATGGGAAGGCAGATGGAGCGGGCGATGACGCTCTTCTCCCCGTTCTACCGCCCCCCAGGGACCATGCCAGGGACCATGCCGGGGACAATGCCGGGCATGCCGGGAACCGAGTCGGGGCCGCCCGGAGCGGCAGACCAGGCCGAGGACGAGATCGGAGCGCTCCGCGCCGAGATCGCGAGCCTGCGCCAGCAGCTCGCGGAGGCGCGGGCGCCGCGGGCCAAGCCGGCTGCGCCGGCGGTCAAATCGCGGGAAGGGGAGCCCACGGAGCACTGAGCGCCTTACCGGGCTTTTCTTCTCCGGGAACGCCCAGTCTCCCGAATGGAGCCAGTCTCCCGAATGGAGACTGGGCGGGGATAGGGCCAACTACAGATGTTTAAAATATAAGACATCCATCAATTTTGCGGCAAGTTGGGGGTGACACTTGCCCCTGGCGTCTGATATGGAGACAAATGTACGACAATTGAGAATAACCGCGGAGACCGTGGGTGGCCGATCGTCTGGAGGAGCAGCCTCAAATCGCCGCCAGCCCATCCTTGGCCGGGCAGGAACGCGCCGTGGCGCACCGGCGCGGCCGGCCGCAGAGCCGGGCGGTCGCGGCCGACCGGCATGTCGGTGCGCGCATCCGCGAACGCCGCCTGATGCTCGGGCTCTCCCAGCAGCAATTGGCACGGCTGATCGGCGTGACCTACCAGCAGGCGCACAAATACGAGCGTGGCCTCAACCGCATCTCGGCGGGCCGCCTGTTCGAGATCGCCCAGGTCCTGCACGTGCCGATCTCATGGTTCTTCGAAGGCCTGGGCGAAGGCGGCGCGAGCCCGCCGCTCACGTCCGGCCAGCGCCGGGTGCTCGAGCTCGCCCGCAACTTCTCGGCCATCCACAATGAGCGCCACCAGGAGGCGCTGAGCGAGATGGCCCGCGTCCTCGCCGCTCAGGCCGCGAGCGAACGCACGTCCTAGAGCGTTTTCCGTTCGCTCCGGCTCACGGAAACCACTCTCGCTCATTGTTTTCCCGGGCAGATTCACGCGATCAGCCGATCCCGGCTGATCGCGATCTGCTCCAGCGCTGTTCTCTTTTGAAAAAGAGAACCAGAAAACTTCTTTCCGTTGTTATTCATTTTCGTTCGGAATCCCCGGCCGGCGCCGGGTCCGGAGAACGGGGAAAAGTCTTTTTCTTCAGAAAAAGAAGATTTTTCCTTTCCTTTTCAATACGTCATCGGGGTGCATGAGGATCAGCGGTTCATCAGGATCGGCAGCCGCGCGTGCTCGAGCACATGGCGCGTCACGCCGCCCAGGATGAGCTGGCGGAGCCGGGAGTGCGAATAGGCGCCCATCGCCACGAGATCGGCATTGAACTCCGTGGCCGCCGCCAGCAGGCCCGCGCCCACCACGCCGTCGACCGGACCGAACATGCCGATCTCGGCGCTGATCCCGTGCAGGGCGAGATAGGGCACGAGCTCCTGGGCTGCCGGACCGCGGCGCTGATAGCCCTCGGAGGAGAGGATGCGCACCGCCTCGGCCTCCTCCAGCCAGGGCAGCGCGGCCGTGACGGCGGAGGCGGATTCGGCGGTGCCGTTCCAGCCGATGCAGATGCGCCGGCCGATGGTCGCCGGCGCTTCCTCCGGCGCGAGCAGCACCGGGCGGCCTGAATCGAAGAGGACGGCGTGCAGCGCATCGGCCGCGGCGCCGTCCCCGCCGACATCGGGATGCGTGACCACGGTCAGGTCGGCGAGACGGGCCTGCTGCGCCACGAGCTCCTCCTCGCGGCCGGTGGCGACGGTGAAGCTCGCGGTTGCCACCCGCTCGCCGCTCTGCGGCGCCCCCAGCTTGATCCCATGCTCGGCGATCGCCTGATCGAAGAGGGAGCGGACCGAGCTCGCCCGCTCGCTGCTCTCCTTCTCGGTCGCCGCCATCATTTCCTCGATCATCGCCCCCGAGAGGCCCTCGCCGGCAAGCGGCGCCACGTCGCGCGAATCGACATGGACATGCAGCGCCGCGACATGGGCGCCCCAGATCTTGGCGACCACGACCGCGGTGGCCAGCGCCGGCTCGCCGGCCGCGGCGCTGGAGATCGGCAGAAGAATCTTGCGAATCGCCATCGCTCCCTCTCTCGCTGCTGCTCCCCGATCGCGCGCCCGACACCCTCCGCCGGTATCCCCGGAAGGGACACGAGAAAGATGTCCGGTCCCCGACCCGGGCCGGTGATGGTTGACGTCAAGCCCCGAAACAAGACCTTAGCACGGTTCGATCGCCGGTTGCGCCAGCCTCCGAGCCGTCGCGAGCGCGGCCTCCAGCGTCGCCTCGGCCGGCCCGGAAGCATCGAGCCGATGCCAGCCCGAGGAGAGCCCGCCGCTCGCGGATGCCGCCATCCGGTGCAGGACCGCCTCCGTTGCGTCGGAAGGGTCGGGCACCGGTGCCTCGCCGCGCGCCCTCACCCGCTCCTCGAGCAGCGCGAGCGGTGCTGCGAGCGTGAAGCCGACGAAGGGCACGCACGCGGTCGCCGCGACGGCCTCGATCGCCGCGCGGTGCGCCGGGTCGAGAAACGTCGCATCCGCGATCACGGCATGGAAGAGGCCGACGATCTCGCCGGCCGCTGCAAGCAGCGCCGCCAGCACCGCGCGGTTTTCTTCCTTCGTGTAGGCCGCGTCCGGCAGCCGCGTCTCGGGGCTCACGCCATGGCGGCGCTTGCGCAGCACATCGTTCGCCAGAACCAGCGCACCCGGCGCGGCGCCGATCGAGGGCGCGAGGCCGTGGGCGAGGGTCGATTTGCCGCTGCCCGGCAAGCCGCCCACGGCGATCAGAGCCGGCGCCGCGGGGCGGAGGAAATCCGCCGCCGCCGCCAGGAACGACCTCGCCTCGTCGGCGAAGCCCCGCGCCGCCTGGACATGCGCGCGCACCATGGCCCGGAGCGAGAGGAAGAACGGCAGCCCACCCACGAGCCCGAAATCGCCGCTCTCGGCGACATAGGCGTTGAGCACCCGGTTGGCGTTCGCGCGGTTGCGCCTCAGCTCGAGATCCATCAGCAGGAAGGCGAGGTCGTAGCCGAGGTCGATGGTGGCCAGCCGCTCGTCGAACTCGAGCGCGTCGAACGGCACCGGCTCCCCCTGCCAGAGACAAAGGTTGCCGAGATGCAGATCCCCGTGCGCCCGGCGCACGAAGCCCTGCGCCGCCCGTTGGGCGAGCCACGCCTCCCGCCGCTTCAGCGCTTCCAGAAGCGCTGCCTCCCAGGCGAGCACCTGGGGCTCGGGAAGCCCGGCCGCGAGCGCCGAGCAGCGGTTCTCGGCGACGAGCTCGCGGAGCGAGCCCGCGTGATCGACCCCTCCAACCGGGGCGAGGCCGGCATGGTAGCGCGCGACGGCGCGGCCGAGCGTGCGCGCAAGCTCAGGCGTGAGGCGGCCCTCATCGGCAATCCGATCCAAAAAATCCCCCGCGGGCACGCGCGCCATCCGCAGCACCCACTCGATCGGCTCGCCCGCGCCGTCCAGCGCCAGGCCGCCCTCCGGCCGGCGCACCAGCGCCACCACGTCGCGATAGAGGCCGGGCGCCGCAGCCCGGTTCAGCGCCAGCTCGCGCAGCAGGAAACGGTGCCGGGCCGCGAGCGCGGTGAAATCGAGATAGGGGAAGGAAACCGCCTTCTTCATCTTCCAGACCGTGTCGCGGCCGAGGAAGACGGCGGAGATGTGGGTCTCGATCGGGTCGGCCCCGGAAAGCCCGCGGAGGAAGCCTTCCGCCTCCCGCTGCTGCTCCGGCACCGTCATTGATGGAGGGGCATCAATGGATGGGCATCAGGGATTCAGGGATAGAGCAGGCCCGTCCGCCAGCCCGCGCCGGCGCGCACGAAGGTCCGGCGGTCATGCAACCGGAAAGGACGCTCCTCCCAGAACTCGAATCGCGCCGGCGTCAGCCGGAAGCCCGACCAGAAAGGCGGCCGGGGCACCGTTTCGTCCGGATAGCGCGCCTCGATCTCGGCCACCCGCGCCTCGAGACCGGCGCGCGAGGCGAGCGGGCGGGACTGCTCGGACGCCCAGGCCCCGATGCGCGAAAGCCGCGGCCGCGAGGCATAATATTCGTCCGCCTCCGCTCCGCTGACGAGCGCCGCCGTGCCCTCGATCCGGATCTGGCGGGAGAGCGATTTCCAGTAGAACAGCAAGGCCGCGCGCGGATTGTCGGAGAGCTCGGTCCCCTTGCGGCTGCCGAGATTGGTGTAGAAGACGAAGCCGCTCTCGTCCCAGCCCTTGAGCAGCACGATGCGGGCGGAGGGCATTCCATCCGCCGTCGCGGTCGCGAGCGTCATCGCATTGGTGTTGTCGGGCTCGGCCGCCGCGGCAGCCGCGAACCATTCCCGGAACAGGCCGAAGGGCGTCCCGTTCGCCACGGTTTCGGCCCCGACCTCGGCCCCGATCTCGGCCATGCCCTCATTCTCCCTCGCCCTCGGCGCAGCAATAGATCAATACGGCTTGCGGCGGGACCCGCCGTCCCCCTTGCCGTGCCATGCCGGCCCATGCCACTCGAAGGGCCGGCAAGTCCCGGACTTTCCGGTGCCATCACGAGGATTCGCCATGCCCGAAGGAGCCACGCCCGGTCCCGCCAAAGGCACCCTGCTCGCGGGAAGGCGCGGCCTCATCCTGGGCATGGCCAATGAGCGCTCGCTCGCCTGGGGCATCGCCGCCGCCTGCGCCGCGCAGGGCGCCGAGCTCGCCTTCACGTACCAGGGCGAGGCGCTGGGAAAGCGGGTGCGGCCGCTCGCCGAAAGTCTCGGCTCGAAAATCGCGCTGCCCTGCGACGTCGCCGAGCCCGGCGCGATCGCCGCGACCTTCGAAACCCTCCGCGCCCATTGGGATGGGCTCGATTTCCTGGTCCACGCCATCGGCTTTGCCGACAAGGCCTATCTCCGCGGCCGCTATCTCGATACGCCGCGCGAGGCGTTCCTCCAGGCGCTCGATATTTCCTGCTACTCGTTCGTCGCCCTCACCCGCGAGGCGGTGCCGATGATGCGCCCCGGAGGCGCGCTCCTCACCCTCAGCTATCTCG
>JASHRV010000113.1 GCA_030037175.1 Acetobacteraceae bacterium | reverse complement strand
TCGCAGCGCCTGGCGTTATCGGGACCGTCTCCGCATCGTCATGTTTCCCGATCTAGTCGGCGATTACGACAAAGTGCGAAAGCGCATCGAGGCATGTTCCGGCGTGCGGATGCGGCAAACGCCGAGCTTCGACGATCGCAACGCGTTCGTCGGAGAACGCCCGACGCTCAGGCTTTCCGCGCTTTCGCGGGTGCTGGCGAAGATCGCATTCGGGCAGTACCGCCGCTTCGCGCGCGCGGCGCGCGCGCAATGCGATGCCTCCTCGCCGCCCGCGCCGCATCGCACGAGCAGCGGCTGGCGCGCGCTCTGGCTCCGGCCGCGGAACGCGTTGCTGCTATGCTTCTATGTCCTCTTCGAGCTGCTCGTTGACTGGGGTTGCTCGCGCGACATCCGTCTTGCCGATCTGGCGCTGGCGGACGGCATCTTCGCGATCTTCGGCTTCGTCGTCCTGGTCGCGGCCGTCCGCCGCCTCGACTATGTCGAGCGTGCCGGAAGCCTGCTTTCCTTCCAGGATGCGCGCCGGGCGGACTGGGATGCCGCCTTGTGCATCCTCGCCTCGTTCCTCGTCATCCTGCCCGGAATGGGCGGCGACGTCGCCGGCGTCATTCTTCTCCTCCCGCCGGTCCGGCACATGCTGGTCGCGAAGCTCGCGCGCGCGACGGAACGCCAGCACGTGCTCATATCCGGCGCCGGCGGCTGAGGGCCCGCGCGCCCCGTTCGCGCGGGCGACGGGTCACGCTCCCCGATCCGGCTCGCAAAGAAAGAGGGAGGCTTCCTGCCCCTCCGCCGCCTCCAGGCACGCCTCGGCGGAGAAGATCACCGAGCTCATCAGGTCGCGAAGCCGCCGCAGATCGGCAAGCGTGAGCACCGGCATCACCGCCGTGATGCTGCCCCATGGCTCGCCCGCCTCGAAGCCCTGCGCGAGCGTGAGCGCCACGTGCCCGCTCTCGGTCAGCCCCGCCTCGAACGAAAGCTCCTCGCGCGCGAGCCCCGAACGGTCGTCGAGCCTGAGTGTCGCCAGCGTGATCATCGTCGCATTCCCTCCGCCGCCAGCTCCTCGGTGAGCTCCTCGTCGCCGCGCTCGGCCAGCAGCACGAGCCCGTCGCGCAGCGCATCGACCGCGAGCGAAAGGAGGCTCGCCGCCCCGTCCGCCGCGCGCACGGCCTCGGGCCGCTCGAGGGTGCGGGTGCTGCGGGCGAGCGCCTCGGCGATGCGCTCGATCAGGGCGCGGGCCCTGGCAAGGGTCCGTGCGCTCTGATCGCGGGCGTCGCGGGCGTTGAGGAGCCTGCCGTCCATGGCGTGGAGGATGGCGGAGAAATAGCCATTAAGTCAATAGTTGTGGCCGTTTCGGCCATATTGCCATGTCATTGCACGGCCCCTACTACTGTCCAGATCGGTTTGTCCAGATCGCCCAGGATTCCGTTTCTTGTCAGCACCACCCTCGAATTTGCAGTGGGGCGGCCGTTTTGCCGCCAGTCCAGCCGCGGTCATGGCGGAGATCAATGCCTCGATCGGCTTCGACCGCCGTCTCTGGCGCCAGGACATCCAGGGCTCGCTCGCCCACGCCGCGATGCTCGCCGCGACCGGCATCATCACCGCCGAGGATGAGGCCGCGATCCGCGACGGCCTCGCCGCCATCGCCGCCGAGATCGAGGCCGGCACATTCGCCTTCGATCCCGCGCTCGAGGACATCCACACCAACATCGAGGCCCGCCTCATCGCCCGCATCGGCGAGGCCGGCCGGCGCCTGCACACCGCCCGCAGCCGCAACGACCAGGTCGCGACCGATCTCCGCCTCTGGCTCCGCGACGCGATCGACGGGCTCGACCGCCAGATCGTTCTTCTCATGAAGGCGCTGGCCGACCGCGCCCGCGAGCACGCCGCCGATCCCATGCCCGGCTTCACGCATCTGCAGTCGGCGCAGCCGATCACCTTCGGCCATCACCTTCTCGCCTATGTCGAGATGCTCGCCCGCGACCGCTCGCGCCTCGCCGATTGCCGCCGCCGCCTCAACGAATCCCCCCTCGGCGCCGCCGCGCTCGCCGGCACCGCCTTTCCCATCGACCGCGCGATGACGGCGAGAGCCCTCGGCTTCGACCGCCCCTCCGCCAACTCGCTCGACGCCGTCTCGGACCGCGATTTCGCGCTCGAGTTCCTCGCCGCCGCCGCCATCCTCGCCGCGCATCTTTCGCGGCTCGCCGAGGAGATCGTCCTCTGGGCGAGCCCCGGCTTCGGCTTCATTCGCCTCTCGGATGCCTTCACCACCGGCAGCTCGATCATGCCGCAGAAGCGCAATCCCGACGCCGCCGAGCTCGTCCGCGCGAAAACCGGCCGCATCTCCGGCGCCTTCGTCTGCCTGCTCACGGTGCTCAAGGGCCTTCCGCTCGCCTACGGCAAGGATCTCCAGGAGGACAAGGAGCCGGTCTTCGACACTGCCGACACGCTCTCCCTCGCGCTCGCCGCGATGGAAGGCATGATCCGCGATCTTGCGCCCGACAGAGCCCGCATGAATGCCATGGCCGGCTCCGGCTTTTCCACCGCGACCGACCTCGCCGACTGGCTGGTGCGCACGCTCAATCTTCCCTTCCGCACCGCCCACCATGTCACCGGCCGCCTCGTCGCCAAGGCCGAGGCCCGCGATGTCGCCCTGGCCGATCTCACCCTGGCCGAGATGCAGGAGGAAGAACCGCGCATCACCGAAAGCGTCTACGAAGTGCTCTCGGTCGCGGCCTCGCTCGCCTCGCGCAGATCGGAAGGCGGCACCGCGCCCGCAAACGTCGCCGCCGCCGCCGAGCGCTGGCGGCTAGCCCTCAGCTGAACGTCACGAGCCTCCCGGAGGGCTCGCCCAGCACCTCGTCCTCGCGCGTCACCACCCGTCCGCGCACGATGGTGAACACCGGCCATCCCCGCACCGTCATCCCCATGAACGGGCTCCAGCCACAGGGCGAGGCCAGCCAGCCTTCGTCGATCCGCCGCCGCTTGCCCATATCCACGATCGTGAAATCGGCATCATAGCCGCGCGCAATCCGCCCCTTGCCCACTGCGCCGTAAACCCGCGCCGGGCCGGCCGACATCAAATCCGCGAGCCGCCCCAATCCGAGCCGCCCCGCATTCACGTGATCCAGCATCACGGGAACCAGCGTCTGCACGCCCGTCAGCCCCGCCGCGCAGTCCGGCCACGGCTTCTCCTTGGCCGCCTTGCTGTGCGGGGCATGATCCGAGCCGATCGTATCGACCGTGCCGTCCCGCACGGCGGCCCAGGCCGCCTCCATATGCCGCCGGCCGCGGATCGGGGGGTTCATCACCGCGTATCCTCCGAGCGCCTCGTACGCCTCCGGCGCCACCTGGGTGAGGTGGTTCAGCAGCACCTCGACCGTCGCGATATCGCGGTAGTCCCCGAGATAGGAAAATTCCTCAGCGGTCGAGACGTGCAGGATATGCGCGGGCCGCCCTGTCTCGCGCGCCAGTGCCATCAGCCGCCTTGTGCCGAGGCAGGCGGTCTCCTCGTCGCGCCATTCCATGTGCCGCTCATAGGGTTCGCCCGCCTTGAAAAGCCCGCGCCGCGCCCGCAGCCGGTACTCGTCCTCCGAGTGATAGGCGATCCGCCGCCGCCCCGCCCGCATCACCCGCTCGAGGCTCTCATCGTCCTCGACCAGAAGATCGCCCGTGGAACTTCCCGCAAAAACCTTGATCGCGCAGACCCCACGCCCGGTCTCGAGCTCCGGAAGCTCGGCCACGTTGGCCTTCGTCGCGCCGACATAGAGCCCGACATCGCACCAGGAAACGCGCGCGACATAGTCCTGCTTCCAGGCGAGCCGCTCTTCGTCCGTGATCGCCGGGCCAGTGTTCGGCATGTCGAAAACGGCTGTGAGCCCGCCGAGCACCGCGCCCCGCGTGCCGCTTGGGATGCTCTCCACCGCCGGATCGCCCGGATCCCTCAGATGCACGTGCGGATCGATCAGCCCCGGAAGCACGATGAGGCCCGCGGCATCCACCACTTCCGCCGCCTCCGCCGTTCCGCTCACCCCGAGAGCCGCGACCCTTCCGTCACGCACCCCGATATCGAGCGCCTCGGTTCCCCACGGCAGGACCGCGCTGCCGCCACGCACGATCAGATCGAACTGTTCGGCCATCAATGCACCGAAAGGGTTTCGAACACGTCCCCGCAGGGCATCAGCCCTTCCACATGCCGCCGGTGCCAGAGCGCGTAGAACAGCAGCGACCATGCCGCGAAGCCTTCGCGCCGGCCCGCGGCGTTGCGGAAGAGCGCGATCACCCGCGAGGGCTCGGCGATCTCCGCGATCGCGGGCGAAGCCGCGACCAGCGGCCCGAGCCGCGCTCCCGCCGCCGCGATCCACGCCCCGACCGGGACCGTGAATCCCTGTTTCCGCGCAAACGGCCGCGCCGCCGGCAGGTGCTGCTCCAGCCACCGCCGCAGCAGCCATTTGCCCTGCCCGCGCCTAACCTTGAGATGATCGGGCAGCCGGAAGGTCGCGGCCGCCACGCCCCGATCAAGCAGCGGCGTCCGCCCCTCGACCCCGTGCGCCATCAGGCAGCGGTCGAGCTTGATGAGAAGATCGTTCGGCAGCCAGCCGGCGACGTCCGTCGCCTGCACGCTGGCAAGCCGGGTTCTCCCTTCCCCGGGCGTGACCGTTGCCTCGTCCGCCGCCAGCCCGTCCCGCCACCCGCTCGGGCGCGTCCTAAGCACATCCAGCCGGTCGAAGGTGCCGCGCGCACGCATCACCCGCCCCCCCAGCCACCAGGGCCGCATGGCCGTGCGATAGCGGCCGTAGCCTGCGAACATCTCGTCCCCGCCCTCGCCCGAGAGCACCACCTTCACGTCCCGTCGCGCCTGCCGCGCGAGGAACCAGCTCGGGATGATCGCATAATCGGCGGCCGGATCGTCCATGCACGCGACAATCTCGGGCAGGTGTTCCCAGACCATCGCCTCGGTGATCGCCATCGTCTCGTGCCGCGCGCCGACCGCCCGCGCGACCGCGCCCGCCGCCTCGCGCTCATCGGCCACTCCGGGAACGGCGAAACCGGCCGTGAACGCCAGCACCTCCTGATTGGTCAGGCGTCGCATCATCGCCAGCACCGCCGAGCTATCGATGCCTCCCGAAAGGAAGATCCCATACGGCACGTCGCTCCGCAGATGCAGTTCGACGCTCTCCGCCAGCGCGGCGTCGAGCCGCGCAAGCGCCGCCTCCTCGCTGATCTCCTCCGGCCCGCCATCCGGCAATGCCGCCAGCCGTCTCCGATCGAGCACATGGCCATCGGCGCAGGTGAGGGTCTCCCCGGGCAGCACGCGATGGATGCCCTCGAAGATCGTCTCCGAACCGGTGACAAACTGGATCTGCAGCAGCTCCTCGCGCGCCGCCGGACGCACCGTCCGCGGAACCAGGCCCGCCTCGAGCAGCGCCTGCGGCTCTGAAGCAAAGGCGAGCCCGTCCGAGATCTGCGCGAGATAGAGCGGCTTGATGCCGAACGGGTCGCGCGCGAGCGTCACCGTCCGACCGACTCGCTCATGCACCGCGATCGCATACATGCCGCGCAGGGGCTTTGCGAAATCAGCCCCGTCCCGGAGCCAGATATGCAGCGGCGGCTCGCAATCGCTGCCGGTCGCGAAATGCACCTCCTTCATATCCGCGCGGAGCTCGCGAAAATTGTAGATCTCGCCATTCGCGACCAGCGCCGCGGCGCCGGCGAAGAGCGGCTGGTCGCCGCCTTCGAGATCGATGATCGCGAGCCGCGTGCTGAGCAGCGCGATCCTTCCGACCATCGTCTGCCCGGTGCCGTCCGGGCCGCGATGGGCGAGCGCGCGTGCAAGTCGCGCCAGCGTCTCCGGCGCCGGCGGCGCCGCATCGGCTTTCAGAACAAGGCCCGCGATTCCGCACATCGACCCTTCTGCCCTTCCCCGGCCTTCCCAGGAGCGTGACGACCAAGCTCCCTGCCTAGCACGTCTTGCCGGCACGGGCGCCAGGGCCCAATTCCTGGCCATGGTCCATCTCGCGCGCCTGCCTGAACGCGGTGTCCTTGCCATCGCCGGTGAAGACCGCGTCGCCTTCCTTCAGGGTCTCGTCTCCAACGACGTCGCCGAGGCGCGGCCGGGCCGCGCGGTCTGGGCGGCGCTGCTCACGCCTCAGGGCAAGTGGCTCGCCGATTTCTTCATCTTTTCCGACTCCGATCGCCTGCTGCTCGATTGCGAGCGCCCGCAGATCGCAATGCTGCTTGCCCGCCTGGAGCGTTACCGCCTCCGCGCCCGCGTCTCGATCGAGGACGCCACGGACGCACTCGCCGTCCACGCCGCCTGGGGCGGTGTCCCCGACCTCTCCACCAGCCTCATCGCCGCGCCCGATCCACGCCTCGCCGACGCCGGATGGCGCCTTCTTTCGCCCGCTCCCCTTCTCACCAATGCGCGCTTCGAGGACTGGGACCTGCACCGGCTCGCCCTTGGCCTGCCCGACGGCTCGCGCGATCTCGAGCCCGAGCGCACGCTTCTTCTCGAAGCGGGATTCGACGAGCTGGCCGGCGTATCCTGGACCAAGGGGTGCTATATGGGCCAGGAACTCACCGCCCGCACGCGCTATCGTGGGCTCATCAAGCGGCGGCTTCTGCCGGTCGCGGTCGCGGGGCCTCTGCCGCCGCCCGACACACCCGTCCTCGCCGGCGGCGTGGTGCGCGGCACGATGCGCTCGGGCCTCGCCGGTTGCGGCCTCGCCTCTCTCCGCCTCGACTCCCTCGCCCAACCGCTCCTCTGCGGCGAGGCCATGCTGACACCCCGCCCGCCGCCCTGGCTCCGTCTTGCGTCTTAACCCAGCCCCTCTCCATTTTGTTTTGCGTCCCGATGGCCGATCTGCCCGCGTTCCTTGACCGCATGCGGCCCGCCGTGCCGGACATCGTCGTCCCGCGCGCGGTCCTGCCGTTCTTCCTGCCGCGCTGCCGGGTGCGGGGCCGGCTGGTGCGGCTCGGCCCGCTCGCTGATGCCCTGCTCACCCGCCATCCCCATCCCCCGCTGATCACCGCCCTCGCCGGCCAGGCGCTGGCGCTCGTCGCCGGGCTCGCCGTCTCGCTCAAATTCCGCGGCACCTTCAGCCTTCAGGTGAAAGGCGACGGGCCGGTCCCGCACCTCTTGGTCGACTGCACCGACACGGGCGAGCTCCGCTTCTATGTCCGCACCGCGCCCGACCGGCTCGCCCCTCTGCTGGATGCCGATCCGGCGCCCGCCGCCTCCGCCCTCCTCGGCAGGGGCTATCTCGCCTTCACCGTCGATCCGGGCACCGGCGCGCGCCCGCACCAGGGCATCGTCGCCATCAGCGGCGAGAGCTTCGAGGAGATGGCGCTCGCTTATTTTCGCGAGAGCGTCCAGCTCGCGGGACTGGTCCGGCTCGCCGCCGCGCGGCGTCCTGCCGGATGGCGTGCCGGCGGGCTCATCCTCGAGCGCATCCCGAACACCGGAGGCGCCGAAGCGCCCGACTCTCAGGAGACAGACGAGGCCTGGCGCACCGCCACAGCGCTCGCCTCCACCCTCTCCCACTCCGAGCTCCTCGATGACGGGCTCGCGCCCGAGCGGCTGCTCTACCGGCTCTTCCACAGCGAAGGCGTCTCCGCCGATCGCCCCCGTTCCCTCGCTTACGGCTGCCGCTGCACGCGCGCCCGCCTCTCGGGCGTGCTCTCCGGATTCGGTGCCGACGATCTCGATCACATGGCTACCGACGGCACGATCACCGTGACCTGCGAGTTCTGCAACCACGATTTCCGCTTTCCCCGCGCCGAGCTTCCCGGCCGCAGCGTCGCCGATTGACCGCGCTGATTGACCACACTCATTGACCACACTCATTGACCCTGGCCCGACCCCGCGTCACGCTGGACCGCGGACCTCGAGGAGCCTTCTTCATGACCGTTCGCCGCCTGCCCCGCCGCTTCGTGCTGGCGCTGACCCTGGCGTTGGCCGGCTGCGGGACCGGCGGGCCGCAAATCGCGAACTACCCCCCGCTCCGCTACAACTACCTGCCCGTGCTGAAGCTCAACGTCGCCTCGATCTCGATCCAGGACGAATTCCAGCCGGGCGGCGATGCCGAGCACCTGGAATCGCTCTCGCCCGAAACCCCTGAGGCAGCGCTCCGCCAGATGGCCGAGGATCGCCTGGGCGCCTATGGCAGCTCCGGCAAAGCCGTGTTCGTGATCGAGGATGCCTCGCTGGTCCGCAACGGCTCGGACCTCGAAGGCAACCTCGCTGTGCGGCTCGATGTCTATTCCGCAGACGACACGAGGGCGGGCTTCGCCGAGGCGCGGGTCTCGCAGACGGAGCCGGCCCCGTCCGGCTCGGGCGTGCGGCTGCGCGGAGCGCTCTACGATCTCACGCGGCACATGATGGACAGCATGAATGTCGAGTTCGAATACCAGCTCCGCCGCACGCTGAACGATTGGCTGGTCCACGGCTCCGCCGCGCCGACGCCGATCCAGTCTCAGCCGCTCCCCGCCCCAGGCGCCCCGACCGCAGCACCTCCGACCGTCGCCCCTGCGCCGGCGCCATCCCCGGCCCCCGCGCCCGCCGCCGGCGGCGGCACGACGCCGCAAGGCGGCATTCTCGGCACCCTGCCTCTCGGCCCCGCCCCGGCCACGACCAATCAGTAGAGCGGCGCAGGGGTCCGGAAAACGGAGAAAAGTCTCTTTGCTTCTTTTTCTTCAGAAAAAGAAGGCTCTTCCTTCTGAATTCGTCATCAGGGTTCGGGACATCCCCTACCCCCCTGTTTCGCCAGCGCCGCGTGGATCGGCTCTGTCGCCGCATAGAGGCGCGCATGCACGGTCCTGAAAAGCGCGTCGTACTGATCGATCCACTCCGGTCTCGGATCGACCACGAACCGCTTCCGCTCGATCTCGGCCAGCGCGTGCCGCAGATCCGGCCAGAGCCCCGCCGCAATGCCGGCCATCAGGGCCGCGCCGAGTGACGTCGCTTCCGGCTCGGCAATGATCGTCATCGGCCGCGCGTATGCGCTCGCCTTGATTTCCAGCAGCAGCGGGTTGCGGATATTGCCCCCGATGACGGTGATTCGTTCGGGCATTCCCCCGGCAAGCACGGCCATCCCCTCGACGACCCCGCGCGCCTCCATGGCGAGGCCCTCGAGCACCGCCCGGAACATCTCCCCCCGCCCGGTCGCGGCCGTGAGGCCGAGAAAGGCGCCTCGCGCCGTGACACCGGCATGCGGCGGGGCGCCGTAGGCCAGATGCGGCAGAAAGCTCACGCCATTGCTGCCAGGCACGACGCCGGCCGCTTCCGCGATCAGTGCCTCATGCGGAAGAGATCCGCCAAACAACCCCCGCGCCCACTCGATCGCGCCGCCCGAGCTGTAGATCGTTCCGCCAAGGTAATAGAGCGGCCGGTCGCGCTCGACCGCTCCCTGGACATAGCCCTGCCGCACGACAGCCGGCGTCATGACGGGCTCGCGCCTGGCGGTGAGAATCGCCTCGGCGGTGCCCATGCTGTCCAGCACGGCATCGTCCTCCAACGCGCCGGCAGCGAACGCGCCCGCGACATGATCATGCGCGCCCACGCTCACCGTCGGAGAGCCGGGAAGGCCCGTCTCGGCCAGCACATCCGGGCGAACGGGGCCGAGCCTCGTGCCGCTCGCGCAGAGCGGCGGAAATAGACCGAGATCGAGATCGAGCGCGCCGAGCACTTCCGCGGACCAGCGCCGATTGCGAAGATCGAGGCATGAGGTACGCGATGCGAGGCTGAAATCGGTCGCGGCCTCTCCGCTGAGGCGGAATGCGATCCAGTCGGCGATATTGAGCATTCTTCTTGCCGCCGCGAAACGATCCGGCGCCGTTCTCCGCGTCCAGAGCAGCTTGCAGAGCGTATAGGTCGGATCGGGCGCGAGGCCGGTCACGCCGAAGAGACGCTCGGGCGCAATCCGCCCGGCAAGCCAGGCCGCATCGGGTTCGGTCCGCCGGTCGAACCAGGCCATGGCGTTTCCCAGCGCCTCGCCGCGATCACCGAGCAGCACACAGGATTCGCCGAAGCTCGCCGCCGCGATCCCGGCGACTTCGCGGCCCTCCGGTACCTGGGGGGCAAGCTCGCGCAGCACGTCGAGCATCGCCCGCCACAGCGC
>JASHRV010000112.1 GCA_030037175.1 Acetobacteraceae bacterium | reverse complement strand
CGGTCGGCGCGGCCGTTGACGATGATGCGGGCGCCGTCCGCGGCGAGGCGGAGCGCGATCGCGCGGCCGATATTCTTGCCCGCGCCCGTGACCAGCGCGACCTTGCCCGCGAGCGGGCGATGCTCTTGCTCGGCGGCCATGAAGTCCTCCCGTGAAGGATTGAATAAGTATTGAGGAAGTGTATTGAAGAAATATTGAAAAGAAAGGACTTTGTTTTCTTCTTTTTCTGAAGAAAAAGAAGCAAAAAGACTTTTTTCCGTTTTCGGGACCTTCCACCGCTTCGGGACTCCGATCGTCGTTCGGAGTCCCGAGGTGAAACGGTGGTCCGGGGAGCGGAAAGAAGTTTTCTGGTTCTCTTTTTCAAAAGAGAACAATCTTCGTCGCGCCAGGATGCGCGCCAGAGATGTAGGGGAGAAGGCGATGCCCTATGCCTCGATCTTCGATCTGCCGCCTGCGGTGCGCCGGATGCCCGAGCATGCGCAGGAGATCTTCCGCGCTTCGTTCAATTCCGCCTGGGAGTCCTATGCGGACCGGATGGACCGCGAGGAGATCGCGTTTCGGGTCGCCTGGGCGGCGGTGAAGAAGCGGTATCGCGAGATCGAAGGGGTGTGGGTTCCGAGGGAGTGAGGCGCACAGAGCCTGCGTCAGCAGTCGGGGCCGCGCATGGCGAGACTCACGACCTTGCCGGCGCGGATGTCGTAGGTGGTCTCGCAGCCGCGCGAGACGATCACCGGCGGGCTCCAGCCGCCCCAGCCGGGGCCCCAGCCCCATCCCGGTCCCCACCAGGGGCCGGTGTAGAAGCCGGGCAGGACCTCGATATGGCGGTTGTCGTAGGCGAGGAACGTGTCGGCGCCCACGGTGAAGCTGCGGGTCGGCACGCCGAGCGCGCGGACGAGATCGGCCTCGTCCTGGCCGACGAATGAGGCGAGATAGGCGCGGCGCTGCATCGCCGCCTGGTCGGTGCATGCGCCGAGAAGGACGAGGAGGGCGAGAAAGGCGGCGCGGCGCATGGCGCGCAGGATGGGGCGGCCGGCCGGGATTGTCACCGCTGGGAGGGGAGCCAGAGCACGTCCGCGATGCGGGGCGCGCCGGCGGCGATCATGGCGAGGCGGTCGAAGCCAAGCGCGATGCCGGCCGAGGGCGGCATGCCGTGGGCGAGGGCGGCGAGGAGGTCTTCGTCGAGGGGCCAATCGGGGGCGGGGCCGGTGCCGGGGCTGGAGAGCGCGTGGCGGCGGGCGCGGTCGGCCTCGAAGCGGGCGCGCTGCTCGGTGGCATCCGTGAGCTCGACGAAGGCGTTGGCGAGCTCGATGCCGCAGAGGAAGAGCTCGAAGCGTTCGGCGAGGCGCGGGTCGGCGGGATCGCGGCGGGCGAGGGCGGCCTGGGCGGCGGGCCAGTGGGTGAGGAAGGTCGGGTGGGCGCGGCCGATATGGGGCTCGATCCGCCCGAGCAGGAGGCGGAAGAAGAGATCCTCCCAGCTTTCGCCGGGGCGGAGCGTGGTGCAGGCGGCGGCGGCGAGCGCGGGGGCGTCGCCGGCGGTGGCGAGGAGATCGGCGCCGATATGGCGGGCGAAGGCCTCGGGGAGCGTGAGGCGCTCGAAGCGCGAGAGGTCGGTGGTGATGCCGCGGCAGGTGACGGTGGGGGGCAGGACGGCGCGGAGATAGGAAAAGGTTTCGGCGATCAGGTCGTCCATGCCGGCGCTGGGGCGATACCATTCGAGCATGGTGAATTCGGGCGCGTGGAGCGCGCTCGCCTCGCCGTTCCGCCAGACGCGGGCGAGCTGGAAGATCGGGCCCGCGCCGCCGGCGAGCAGCTTCTTCATCGCGAATTCGGGGCTGGTATGGAGGAAGAGCGTCCGCGGTTCGCCGGTGGGGGAGAGGAGCTCGGTGCGGAAGGGGCGGAGATGGACCTCCTCGCCGGGCGTGGGGACGGCGTAGGGCGTTTCGACCTCCGCGTAGCCGCGGGCGGTGAAGAAGGCGCGGGTTGCGGAGGCCAGCAGGGCGCGGCGGCGGAGATAGGGCAGGCGCGCGGCGAGGCGTTCGGGGTGCCAGGGGGGATGAGGGTGAGGGTGAGGCGATTGCGGCGTCATGGCTTTGGAATTAGGGGAGCCTTCTTTTTCTGAAGGAAAAGACTTTTTTCCGATTTCCGGACCAGACACCAGCTCGGGACTCCGAACGAAAATGGGTAAAAGTTCTTTGGTTCTTTCTTTCAAGAAAGAACAATCTTCCCTGCCTTCCTTGCCTTCCGCTCGTTTGCGCACGGCGCGCGATCTCGTGCGCGCGGGGCTGATCGCGCCCGGGCGCGAGGGCGCGATCGAGGCGGTGGCGGAGAGATATGCCATGGCGATTCCGCCCGCGCTTGCCGCGCTGATCGGCGATCGGGCGGACCCGATCGGGCTTCAGTTCGTGCCCGACGAGGCGGAGCTTGTCACCGCGCCCGGGGAGAGCGCCGACCCGATCGCGGACGAGGCGCTCTCGCCGATCCCGGGGATCGTGCACCGCTATCCGGACCGCGTGCTGCTCAAGCCCATTCTCGCCTGCCCGGTCTATTGCCGCTTCTGCTTCCGCCGCGAGCAGGTGGGGCCGGATGGCGGGGTTCTGGGCGAGGCGGCGCTGGCGCGTGCGTACGAGTGGGTCGCGGCGCGGCCGGACATCCGCGAGGTGATCCTCACGGGCGGCGATCCGCTCATGCTCTCGCCGCGGCGGCTCGGCGCGATCGTCGCGGCACTTTCGGCGATCGCGCATCTCCAGACGCTGCGCGTGCATTCGCGCGTGCCGGTGGCAGCACCCGAGCGGGTCACGGAGGAGATGGCGGCGGCGCTGGGGGGCGGTGCGCCGCTCTGGCTCGTGCTGCACGCCAATCATGCGCGCGAGATCACCGAAGCAGTTCGGGCGGCGGTGCGGAGGCTGCTGGCGGCGGGCGTTCCGGTGCTCGGCCAGTCGGTGCTGCTGGCGGGCGTCAATGACAGCGAGGAGGCGCTGGCGGGGCTTTTTCGCGCCATGATCGCGGCGCGGATAAAGCCCTATTATCTCCATCAGCTCGACCGCGCGCCCGGGACGGCGCGGTTTCATGTGCCGATCGCGCGCGGGCGCGCGCTGCTCGCGGCCTTGCGGGGGCGGATCCCGGGGCACGCCATTCCGACCTATGTGCTTGATATCCCCGGCGGGGCGGGCAAGGTGCCGGTCGGGCCGGATTTCCTCGCGGGCGAGGAGGCCGTGCGCGATCCGGCCGGGCGGCTGCACCGCCTTGCTCCGGCCATGAGCAGCGGCTAGAAGCCCGCCCAACATTTCCCGGCATTTCCGAGAGTCCAAGGCATCATGAAGCAGCAGGCGAACCAGATTCGCGCCGGCCAGGTGATCGAGCATGAAGGTCGCCGCTGGAGCGTGCTCAAGCAGCAGATCATCACCCCGGGCAAGGGCGGCGCCTTCATCCAGGTGGAGATGCGCGATCTCAAGTCGGGCAACAAGACGAACGAGCGCTGGCGCACGGCCGACACGGTCGAGCGGCTGCTGACGGACGAGAAGGAGTTCACCTACTCCTACACCGACGGCGCCAACCTCGTGCTGATGGACAACGAGACCTACGAGCAGACGATGGTGCCGGTGGCGCTTCTGGGCGATGCCGCCGCGTTCCTTCAGGACAACATGCCGGTGACGGTCGATCTCGTCGAGGGCGAGCCGGTCGCGGTGCATCTGCCGCAGACGGTCGTGCTCGAGGTGGTCGAGGCGGACCCGGTCGTGCGCGGTCAGACGGCGGCCTCCTCCTACAAGCCGGCGCGGCTCGCCAATGGCGTGAAGACGATGGTTCCGCCCTTCGTCGAGACGGGGGAGAAGATCGTCGTCCGCATCGAGGATGCGAGCTACGTGGAGCGGGCGAAGGCTTAAAAAGGCGGGCCGGGGACGGCCTGATGCCGCCGCCCCAATCGCCGCATATGACCGTGATGATGAATGCCGCGCAGAAGGCGGCGAAGCGGTTGTTGCGCGATTTCAACGAGGTCGAGCAGCTCCAGGTGAGCGTGAAGGGGCCGTCGGACTTCGTGAGCCAGGCGGACCTGCGCGCCGAGGCGACGCTGCGCCAGGAGCTCGAGAAGGCGCGGCCGGGCTATGCGTTCCTGATGGAGGAGTCCGGGGCTTCGGGCTCGGCCCGCTGGGCGTGGCGATGGATCGTCGATCCGCTCGACGGGACGACGAATTTTCTGCACGGGATGCCGCACTGGGCGATCAGCGTGGCGCTCGAGCGGCGGCTCGGCGAGGAGGCGAGCGAGATCGTGGCCGGCGTGGTCTACAACCCGGCGGCGAACGAATTGTTCCGCGCGGAGAAAGGTGCCGGCGCCTATCTGAACGAGCGGCGGCTTCGGGTTTCGGCGCGGCGCGAGATGGGCGAGGCGGTGTTCGCGACCGGCATTCCCTTCGCCAATGCGTCCGCGGAAAGCCGGCTCGCCTTTGCCCGCACGCTCGGGCTTCTCATGCCGCAGGTCGCGGGCGTGCGGCGATTCGGTGCTGCCGCGCTCGATCTCGCGTGGGTCGCGGCGGGCCGATTCGACGGCTACTGGGAGCTCGGCCTCAAGCCCTGGGACATGGCGGCGGGGCTGCTTCTGGTGCGCGAGGCGGGCGGATTCGCGACCGACCCCGCCGGCGGCGATCCGCTGAAGAGCGGCGATGTGGTGGCGGGGAATCCCGCTCTGCATCCGCGTCTTTCGGAAGCGGTGAGCGAAGGCATGGAGGCCGCGGAGCGGCGCGGCCGGGCCGGCGCTCTCTGATCCGTGAATTGGAAAGCCGTGAAACGGATAAAAATTGCGCAGAAGATTGGAACATGCAGACGCCTCGGCTAGTCTCGACGCGGCCATGCGGTGGGGCTTCATCATAGCGGCGGTCCTGGTGCTTGCCGTGCCTGCGGCGCGCGGTCAGGTGAGCGTGAACATGAACGCGCTTCAGTCGCTCGCGCCCGCGCCTGCGCATCCCGCGACCGGATCGGCCTCGCCGGCGGCGAAGCCGAGCGCGCCCGCGTTTGCGCCTCCACTCGCGCCTTTGGGGCCGCCGGCGCAGGCGAAAGCGAAATTCTCCGGGCCCTTGCCGCTGCCGCCGATGCCGCCGGCAGGGCCGGTGCCGCCGGCGCCCCAGTTCGCGACGGTCGGACAGACGACGATCGGGCCGCTGCCCGCGCCGCCGCCCATGCATGCGCCGGCGAAGCCGGTGATCGCGCCGATCGTGCTGGTCGGGCCGCCGCATCCCGAGCCGATGCCGCCGCCGCCCCATGTCGTCGACGGCGCGCCGGGCCGCGCCGTTCACATTCAGGGCGGGGTGCGGATCACCTTCGGCGCCGACGGGGCCGCGCTCAATCCGGCGACGCTCGCGGCGCTGAGGGAGATCGCGGGCGCGGCCGTGAGCGAGCATGCGCCTTCGGTCTCGGTCGATGCCTATGCGAAGAGCGATCCCTCCGATCCCTCGACGGCGCGGCGGCTTTCCCTTTCCCGGGCGCTCGCGGCACAGGCGGTGCTGCGCGAGGCGGGAATCCGTTCGGAAGACATCTATATGCGCGCGCTGCTTGCCGATGCCGGGCCGGTCCCGGTGAACCGCGTTGATGTGACGTTCAAGCCGGGGCCGCGGCTGGCGCGTGGGGCGGCGCCGAAGGGTTCTTCGGCGGCGGCCGGGGCATCGCCCGACGGAAAGCCCGAGGGAACGCCCGAGGGAACGCCCGAGGGAACGCCATGACCCGGCCGACGCCCTACCTGCTGCGCATGCTGGTGTTCCTGGCGCTGGTGGCGCTCGTCGGCGCGGCCCTCTCGCCCCGGCTGCACGCCGCGTTCTGGTACAACCCGATCCTCAACAGCCTGATCTTCCTGGTCGAGATCTGCGGCATCGCCTGGAATTTGCGCCAGGTGCTGAGGCTGCAGCCCGAGGTCACGTGGGTGGAGACGTTCCAGCGCGGGCGCGCGCGGCTTGCGACGCTGCCGGCGCCGCGCCTGCTCGCCTCGATGGCGAGCATGCTTGCCGGGCGGGTGAGCAAGAACGGCGACGGCAACGAGCGGGTGACGCTCTCGGCTTCCTCGATGCGGAGCCTGCTCGACGGCATCGCGAGCCGCCTCGACGAAAGCCGCGAGCTCTCGCGCTACATGACGGGGCTGATGATCTTCCTTGGCCTGCTCGGCACTTTCTGGGGCCTGCTGCACACGGTCGGCGCGGTGAGCGACGTGATCGGCGGGCTCTCGGTGGGCAGCGGCGATATCAACGCCATGTTCGGCCAGCTCAAGGCCGGGCTGGTCGGGCCGCTGCACGGGATGGGGACGGCGTTCTCCTGCTCGATGTTCGGTCTTGCCGGCGCGCTGGTGCTGGGCTTCCTCGATCTCACCGCCGGACAGGCGCAGAACCGTTTCTACAACGAGCTCGAGGACTGGCTGGCGAGCCTGACGCGGCTTTCGAGCGGGGTGCTCGGAGCCGAGGGCGAAACCTCGGTGCCCGTCTATGTGCAATCGCTGCTCGAGCATACCGCGGAGAACATGGAGGAATTGCAGCGCATCCTGGTGCGCGGCGAGGACGGGCGCACGCAGGTGAACCATGCGCTGGCGCTGCTTTCCGAAAAGCTCGCGACACTTTCGGACACGATGCGCACCAATCAGCAATTGATGCTGCGGATCGCCGAGGCGCATGCGGCGCTGGCACCCGCGCTCACCCGCTTCGCCGAGGCGCGCGTGGAAGGCGGGCTCGACGAAGCCATGCGGGCGCATCTGCGCAATATCGATCTCACGCTGCAACGCCTGCTCGCCGAGACCGAGCATGGGCGCGTGCAGAGCACGACCGATCTGCGCAACGATCTGCGGCTGCTCACGCGCACGGTCGCGGCGCTGGCCGAGGGCGAGCCGCGATGACCGGGCGGGAAGGATAGGGAAGAATGCCGGCAGGCGCACGCCGGCGTGGAGGCGGACTCGGGCTCAATCCCTGGCCCGGGTACGTGGATGCGCTCTCCACGCTTCTCATGACCGTCATCTTCGTGCTGCTGGTCTTCGTGCTGTCGCAGGTCTTTCTCTCGATGGCGCTCTCGGGGCGGAACAAGGCGCTCGAGCAGCTCAACCAGCAGGTGGCGAGCCTGACCGACATGCTGGCGCTGGAGAGAAGCCACGCGGCGGCGCTGCAGCTTTCGGTCTCGCAGCTCGCGAACCAGCTGCAGGGCGAGCAGGCTGCGCGGACCTCGCTCGCGCAGCAGCTCGCTTCGCTTCAGGCGCTGGAGACGCAGGCGGTGAGCACGCGCAACGCGGCGCTGAGCGCGCGCGACAAGCTCGCCGCGGAGCTCGCCGATGCGGAGCTTCAGCTTCAGTCCGGCAATGCGCGGCTCGCGCAGTTGCAATCGGACCTCGCTGCCGCCGGGGCGCGGGCGGACCAGGCGGTGCAGGCGAACAACGCCCAGGCGAGCGAGCTGGTGGCGACGGCGGCCGAGCTTGCGGCGGCCAAGAAGCGGCTCGCCGACATGCAGGCCGAGATGGCGGCGCTCGATCGCGAGGTGAAGGTCAATCAGGCGACGATCACGGAGAAGCTTTCCGACCTCGCCCAGCTCACCGAGCAGGTGCAGGCGCTGCAGGCGCTACGCGATCAGCTCGAGAAGAAGGTGGCGGATGCGGCGGTCCGCGCGACGACGGAGGCCGAGAGGCGCGCGGCGGCGGAAGCGCTGCTCGGCAGCGAGAAGGATCTCGCCAACAGCGCGGTGGCGCGGATCGCGCTGCTCAACGAGCAGATCGCGGCCCTTCAATCGCAGCTCGCGAGCCTCAATGCCGCGCTCGGCGCTTCCGAGCAGGCGGACAAGGCGAAGGACGTGCAGATCGCCGATCTCGGAAGGCGGCTGAACGCGGCGCTGGCGCAGCGCGTGCAGCAGCTCGAGCTCTACCGGAGCGAGTTCTTCGGCAAGCTGCGCGAGGCGCTGGCGAACCAGCCCGGAATCCGCGTCGTCGGCGACCGGTTCGTGTTCCAGAACGAGGTTCTGTTCCCGATCGGCAGCGCCGACCTCACGCCCGAAGGCCGGCTCAAGATCATCGAGCTGGCGCTGACGCTGCAGCAGATCGCGGAGAAGATTCCCTCGGGCCTGCGCTGGATTCTGGACGTGCAGGGCTACACGGACGCGACCCCGATCCACACCCCGCAATATCCCTCGAACTGGGAGCTTTCGGCGCAGCGGGCGATCAATGTCGTGAACCTTCTGGTCGAGCAGGGGGTGCCGGCCGACCGCCTTGCCGCGACCGGGTTCGGCGATACCCATCCGCTCGATCCCGCGGACACGCCCGACGCTTTCGCCAAGAACCGGCGCATCGAGTTCCTGCTCACCAACTACCAGTGAGAGACCGTTTGGAAACGCTACTGCGGTGGTCGTCCGACGCGTCTTTCTCCGCTTCCGGTGCTCACGGCCCCAAAAGGCCGCTCCGCTCCGGTTCTCGAAAGCCGCGCCGGCCGGCGCCTGCGGCGCCTCCGACTCACCGCAGCGCATTTTCAAACGGTCTCTGAGCGGCGTGCGGCCGCTTTGATCGGCCGAAGCGCGTTGAAACCAAAGTGACGCGGACCGCCGGCCGCTTTGCCGGTATGGGTTAGCGCGTGAACGGAGGGGGCGGCATTGCAGTACGAGCGCCGGTTCAAGTTCCTGGTCTGTGGCGGCCCTCCCGCCGACGTCGATGATCTCGAGGGGCAGAGGATCGGCGAGATCGCCGCGGAGATCGAGCGTATCGGCTTCGCGGTGGTGAAGGCGCGCAAGCCCGACGATGCCGAGCTTGCGATCCGCACCGATGCCGCGATCGGCTGCGTGCTGCTCGACTGGGGAAAGCGCGGGCCGCAGGGCAAGATGGCGGCGCTCGTCAAGTTCATCCGCGGGCGCGGGCTCGATACGCCGATCTATATCCTTGTCCGCCATCATCGCCTCGAGGACATCCCGACCGAGGTGATGCACGAGGCCGACGGCTATGTGTTCTTGGCCGAGGAAACCCCTGAATATATCGCGAAGACCCTGGCCGGGCGGCTGCGCCAGTACGCGGAGACGCTGAAGACGCCCTTCTTCGGCGCGCTTGTCGATTATGCCGAGGAGGGGAACCAGCTCTGGACCTGCCCCGGCCATAACGGCGGCATGTTCTATTCGCGCAGTCCGATCGGGCGCATCTTCGTCGATCATCTGGGCGAGGCGCTGTTTCGCGACGATCTCGACAATTCGGTGGTCGAGCTCGGCGATCTGCTGACCCATGAAGGCCCGGCGCTGGCCGCGCAGCGCGCGGCGGCGGAAGTTTTCGGCGCGGAACGCACCTACTTCGTGCTCAACGGCACCTCGATGTCGAACAAGGTGGTGCTGCAGGGGCTGGTGGCGCCGGGCGATCTCGTGCTGTTCGACCGCAACAACCACAAGGCGGCGCATCACGGGGCGCTGTTCCTCGGCGGCGGCATCCCGCTCTGCCTGCCGACGGACCGCAATGCCCATGGACTGATCGGGCCGATCGATCTCGATGCGCTCGACGAGACCGCGATCCGCGAACGGATCCGTGCCCACCCGCTGGTGACGGATCCGGAGGCGTGGCGGCGCGAGCGGCCGTTCCGTGTCGCCGTGATCGAGCAGTGCACCTATGACGGCACGATCTATGCGGCGAACGAGATTCTGCGCCGCATCGGCCCGCTCTGCGACTACATTCTCTTCGACGAGGCCTGGGCGGGGTTCATGAAGTTCCATCCGCTCTATCGCGGCCGGTTCGCGATGGGGCTCAGCGATCTCGATGCGCGCTCGCCCGGCATCGTCGCCACCCAGTCCACGCACAAGCAGCTCGCCGGATTCAGCCAGGCGAGCCAGATCCATGTCCGCGATTCGCACCTGAAGGGCCAGAAGCGACGGCTCGAGCACCGGCGGCTCAACGAGGTGTTCATGATGCACGCGAGCACCTCGCCCTTCTATCCGCTGTTCGCGAGCCTCGATGTCGGCGCGCAGATGATGAAGGGACGGAGCGGCGAGGTGCTGTGGGACGATACGGTCCGCCTCGGCATCGAGCTCAGGAAGAAGCTGCGCGCCATCCGCCGCGAATTGGAGGAGCGCGAGGCGGACCCGGCGCGGCGCTGGTTCTTCGAGCCGTTCGTGCCGGAGACGGTGACGGTGAGCGACGAGGAGGGCGCGCGCGCGATCGCCTGGGAGGATGTGGCCACCGATGCGCTGGCCTCCGACCCGGCCTTCTGGGCGCTCGAACCGGGGGCCGGATGGCACGGCTTCCGGCACGCGGCCGCGGGCTGGGCGATGACCGATCCGAACAAGCTCACCCTGCTGACGCCGGGCTTCGAGAGCGCGGGCGGGACATACGCGGAGCACGGCGTTCCGGCGCCGATCCTCGCGGCGTGGCTGCGCGAGAACCGCATCGTGCCCGAGAAGAACGATCTCAACTCGATCCTGTTCCTGCTCACCCCGGGGGTGGAGAGCAGCAAGGCGGGCAATCTTTTGAGCGCGCTTCTCTATTTCAAGCGTCTGCACGACGACAACGCGCCGCTCGAGGAGGCGATGGGCGAGTTCGTTCGCGCCCGCCCGCAACGCTATCGCGGCGTGCGGCTCGGCGATCTCTGCGCCGAGATGCACGGCTTCTTCCGCGATGCCGATATCAGCGCGCTGCAAAAGGCGCAGTTCCGCGCCGAGCATTTTCCGACACCCGCGATGGCGCCTTCCGAGGCGATGCAATGCCTCGTGCGCAACGAGGTCGATTACGTGCCGATCGGCGAGGCCGCGGGACGGATCGCGACGACGCTCTGGGTGGTCTATCCGCCGGGGATCGCCGCGATCATTCCGGGCGAGCGGCTGGACGATCGCGCCAAGCCGATGGTGGCCTATCTGCAGGCCTTCGAGCGCGCGGCCAATCTCTTCCCGGGATTCGAAACCGAGATTCAGGGCATCTATCGCGAAACGGGGCCGGACGGGACGACGCAGTTCTGGACCTACGTCGTGCGCGAAAACTAACGAGCGCGAAGGAAACGAAGATGCGGCTTGCGAGCTTTTCTCTCTCCGGGCGCCGCGCCTACGGGATCGTGGCCGGGGACGGGCTGGTCGATCTCGCGCGCCGGCTTGGCGCGGGCGCGCCGGACCTGCGCGCGGCGATCGCGGGCGGAGCCTTCCCGGCGATGCAGTCCCTCGCGAACGAGCCCGCGGATGTGAAGATGGCGGAGGTGGTGCTCGATCTGCCGATTCCGGCTCCGGCGAAGATCATTTGCATCGGCCGGAATTACAAAGCACACGTGGCCGAGGGCAATCTGAAGCTGCCTGAGAAACCGAGCGTTTTCCTTCGTACTCTCGAGAGTTTTTCTCCTCCCGGCGGCGCGCTGGTACGGCCGCGAATCTCGGAAAAATTCGATTACGAGGGCGAGCTTGCGGTCGTCATCGGCACGCCGGGACGGCATATCCCGAAGGAGGAGGCGCTCGAACACGTGTTCGGCTATACCTGCCTCAACGACGGCAGCATACGCGACTACCAGTTCACCCACTCGCTGACCGTGGGGAAGAATTTCTTCCACTCGGGCAGCATCGGGCCCTGGATCGTGACCGCGGACGAGATTCCCGACCCGACGGAGCTCGTTCTCGGCACACGGCTCAACGGAGCCGAGCTTCAGCACACAAGAACCGACGACCTCATCTTCGATATTCCGACGATCATCTCGTACATCTCCGATTTCATCCCGCTCGACGCGGGCGATATCATCGCCACCGGCACGCCGGAGGGCGTGGGATTCGCGCGCAAGCCACCGCTCTGGATGAAGGCGGGGGACGAGATCGAGGTGGAGATCTCCGGAATCGGCGTGCTGCGGAATTTCGTGGTCGATGAGTGACCAGGGGACGCTGTCCCCTGGACCCCTGGCAAAGGC
>JASHRV010000111.1 GCA_030037175.1 Acetobacteraceae bacterium | reverse complement strand
AGCGACGACTTCCCGACATTGGACCGCCCGGCAAAGGCAACCTCCGGCGCCACGCCGGGCGGTATCCGCGCGAGACTCCCCGCCGCGGCCGCGAAGCGGCACTCGCCCGCGAAGAGAACCCTCCCATCCTCGAGCGCGTCCGCGGTCATCTCGTCCAATGAAGTCATGAAGAAAAGATCATTCTGAAGGCTGTTCTCTTTTGAAAAAGAGAACCAGAAAACTTCTCCCCGTTTTCACTCTCCCGTTCGGAGTCCCCGGCCGCCGCCCGCCCCCGGAAAACGGATAAAAGTCTTTTTGCTTCTTTTTCTTCAGAAAAAGAAGATTTTTCCTCTTCGCCTACCTTCTCGCCTTACCCTTCGCCTGCCCTTCTCGCCTACCTTCTCGCCTTCGCCTCGCCTTCTTCCCTAAGGCCGCGCGAGCTTCGGCTTCGGCGCTCCCACCCGGCGCATGATCAGCCATTGCTGGCCCACGGAGAGGAGATTGTTCCAGCTGTAGTAGATCACGAGCCCGACCGGGAAGTGGGCGAGCATGAAGGTGAAGATCACCGGCATGAACATGAAGATCCGCGCCTGCACGGGGTCGGGCGGGGTCGGGTTCAGCCGCTGCTGGAGGAACATCGTGCCTCCCATGATCAGCGGCCAGGCGCCGATATGCAGGAAGGGCGAGATCAGCTCGGGGTTGAAGGGAACCAGCCCGAACAGGTTGAAGACGTTGGTCGGGTCCTGTGCCGAGAGGTCGTGGATCCAGCCGAAGAACGGCGCCTGGCGCATTTCGATCGTGATGAACAGCACCTTGTAAAGCGACCAGAACACCGGCACCTGGATCACCATCGGCAGGCAGCCGGAGGCCGGGTTCACCCCTTCGGTCTTGTAGAGCGCCATCATCTCCTGCTGCTGGCGCTGCGCGTCGTCCTTGAAGCGCTCCTTGATCGCCTGCATCTTCGGCTGCAGCAGGCGCATCCGGCTCATCGACTTGAAGGATTTGTTGGCGAGCGGGAAGAACGCGGCGCGCAGGCAGATCGTGAAGGCCATGATGGCCAGCCCGAAATTGCCGAGCAGACGGTTCAGGAAGTCGAGCGCGAAGAAGGTCGGCTCCGTTACGATATAAAAATATCCGAAATCGACCGCCTTGACGAACGAGGGGATGTGCAGCTCGGCCTGATAGCGCTGGAGCAGGCTCACCACCTTGGCCCCGGCGAAGACGTGCTCGGCAACCGCCACGCTGCCGCCGGGCGCGATGGTCTCGGGGTCGGTGGCGATGAAGTCCACCTGGTAGTGGTTCCCGCCGTTCTCGGTCAGGTAGCGGAAGCTCGTGGCGCCGGCTTCCTCCTGGTTCGGCACCAGCGCGACGAGCCAGTATTTGTCGGTGATCCCGGCCCAGCCGCCCGCGCCCTCCGCGTGGAACACGACCCCGTCGGGCTTGTCCTTCGCCTGGCTGCGCATCCCCGCGTAGGAATACTGATGGAGCGTGCCGCCGAGCACGCCGACCGGTCCTTCCTGCAGGAGGTAGGAGCCCTGGACCTGCGGCGTGTAGTCGCGCCGCACGCGCGCCCAGGGGTAGAGCGAGACGGGCGTCGTCCCGGCATTCGCCACCTGCTGGACGATGCGGAACATGTAGTTGTCGTCGATGCCGAGCGTGATGCGGAAGAGAAGCCCCGCGCCGTTGTCCCAGGAGAGCGTCACCGGATGGCCGGGCGAGACCGGGCCCTGGGTCGCCTTCCAGACCGTGCTCTCGTCGGGCAGCTTCACTTTCTCGCCGGGGGCGGCGGACCAGCCGAACTGCACGTAGTAGGGCGCGTCCCCGCCGACCGGGGAGAGAAGCTGCACCTGGGGCGAGTTTTTCGCGGTCGTCTCGCGGTAGTCGCGGAGCGTCAGCTGATCGAGCCTGAGCCCCTGCAGGTCGAGCGAGCCTTCGACCGCGGGCGCGTCGATCGCGAGCTGGGGCCCCCGGTTCGCCGCCGCCGCCGCGTGCGTCACCACACCAGGCGCCACCCCGGGCGGGGTTCCGGGCGTGGATGAGGGCGTGAGCCCGGCCGCCTGCTCGGCCGAGCTCGCCGCCGGCGGCGTGAGAGGCCGCGGCGGGTGCGGCATCAGGAACTGGAAGCCGAGCAGGATCGCGATCGAGACCGCGATCGCAATGAACAATCGTGTCTGGTCCATCAGCTCTCGCGCGCGCGCTCTTTGGCCGGAACCGGCGGCACCGGGTCATAGCCGCCTTCGTTCCAGGGGTTGCAACGCAGGATCCGCTTCGCGGCGAGCGCGCTTCCGCGGAGCGCCCCGTGCCGCGCCAGCGCCTCGATCGCGTAGTCGGAGCAGCCCGGATGAAAGCGGCAGGCCGGGCCCAGCACCGGCCGGATCGTCCATTGATAGGCGCGCACGGCCCCGCCCAGCAGGCGTGCGGGCGTGCTCACGGCACCCCGGCGCGGTCGAGCGCCCGGCCGAGCTCGCCGAGGAGCCGGGCGAAGGGCACGGAGCCGGTCGTCTGCCGCCCCACCAGCACGAGGTCGAAGCCCGCGGCCTTCCGCTCCGCGAGCACGAGCCGCGCGGCTTCCCGGAGCCGCCGCTTCGCCCGGTTGCGCACCACGGCGTTGCCCACCTTGCGCGTCACCGTGAAGCCCACCCGCGCGGGCGCCTCGTCCCCGCGCGCCAGCGCCTGGACCAGCATCGCGGAGGAAGGCAGCTTGCGCCCGGCGGCGGCGACCCGCAGGAACTGGGGCCGGCGCTTGAGGCGGGCGGGCGGGCGCGGCATCGCGCCTCACTCTAGGCGGAGAGGCGCTTGCGGCCCTTGGCGCGACGGTTCGCCAGGACCCTCCGCCCGCCTTTGGTTGCCATGCGCGCACGGAAACCGTGCCGCCGCTTGCGGACGAGCTTCGAGGGTTGGTACGTGCGCTTCACGGGGTCGTCTCCGCTTGTTCGGGGCCCGCCATATGCGAATACGCATATAGGAACACGGGGCGCCCGGAGGCAGCCCCGTTGCGGGCAGTGGTTTTTAAGGGCGCGCGGCCCATTCAGTCAATCGCGACGCAGCATCGTTGTCCAATTCCGGCGCTGGCTCCGGAACGCCCCTGCCTGCGTATATAGCGCATGAAGCTCCATCGCCATTCCCGTATCCTGTTGATCCTGCTGCTTCTGGTTGCCATGGTGGCCGCCTGGCGGCTAGGCTTGGCGGGCGCGATCTCCTTTCCCGCGCTGGCCCGGAATCAGGCTTTGCTCGTCCAGTTCGTGGCCTCTCATCCGGTAGCTGCGCCCGTTTTTTATGTCACGATATATACCGCCGCCGTCGCGCTCTCCCTGCCCGGCGGCGCGGTGCTCACCTGCGCGGGCGGGCTTCTCTTCGGCACCTGGCTCGGCGGCTCGCTCGCGGTCGTCGGCGCCACCGCCGGCGCGGTGCTTCTCTTCCTCATCGCCCGCACCGCGCTCGGCCCCCTGATGATCCGCCACGCCGGCAGCCTCGTCGAGCGCATCCGCCCCGGCCTCGAGCGCGACGGCTTCCATTATCTCCTGGCACTTCGCCTGATCCCCGCCTTTCCCTTCTGGCTCGTCAATCTCGCCCCCGCCCTCGCCCATATGCGCCTCGCGCCCTACGCGGCGGCGACCTTCCTCGGCATCCTGCCCGCGACCTTCGTCTTCGCCTCGATCGGCGCCGGGCTTTCGATGGTGCTCGCCGCCGGCCGCAGCCCCGATCTCTCGCTCATCCTCTCGCCCGCCGTGCTCGGCCCGCTCATCGCCCTCGCCCTGCTTTCGCTGCTGCCGATCGCCTGGCGCCGCTGGAAGCTCCGCCATGGCTGAGTTCGATCTCGCGGTGATCGGCGCCGGCGCCGCCGGCCTCTCGGTCACCGCCGTCGCGGCCCAGCTCGGCCTGAAGGTTCTGCTCGTCGAGCGCGACCGGATGGGCGGGGACTGCCTCAATTCGGGCTGCGTGCCGAGCAAGGCGCTGCTCGCCGCCGCGCATGCCGCCGCCGGCGCCCGCGCCGCCGGCCGCTTCGGCGTTCATCTTCCGGCCCCGAAGATCGACTGGGACGAAGTCTCCGCCCACGTCGCCAATGCGATCGCCGCGATCGCCCCCAACGATTCCGAGGAGCGCTTCCGCAAACTTGGCGCCACCGTGCTCAAGGCCGAGGCCCGCTTCGTCGCCCCCGACGCGATCCTGGTCGAAGGCAGGCGCATCACCGCCCGCCGCTTCGTCATCGCCGCCGGCAGCCGCCCCGCCGTGCCCCCGATCCCGGGCCTCGATGCCGTGCCCTATCTCACCAATTCCTCCCTCTTCGGCATTCCCGGCCCTCCAGGAAATCTTCTCATCCTCGGCGGCGGGCCGATCGGGCTCGAGATGGCCTCGGCGCACGCCGCCCTCGGCTGGGAGGTGAGCCTGGTCGAGGCGGCCACCATCGCCGGGCGCGAAGACCCCGAGCTCGTGGCTCCCTTGCGCGAGGCGCTCATCGAAGGCGGCGTCCGCCTCTTCGAAGGCACAGGCGTCGCCGCGGTAGAGCCGGGCCCCACCCTCGTTCTCGCGAACGGACAGCGGACCACCGGCACCCATCTCCTGATCGCCGTCGGAAGGCGCCCGAACCTCGAGGATCTCGGTCTCGAGGCCGGCGATATCCGCGCCTCCGCGGCCGGCATCGCCACCGACCGCGGCCTGCGCAGCCTTTCCAACCGTCTCGTCTATGCCGTCGGCGACATTGCCGATCCGGCCGGGATCGGGCCGCGCTATTTCACCCATGTCGGCAGCTACCATGCCGGCATCGTCATCCGCCGGGCGCTTTTCCGCCTGCCTGCCCGCATCGACTACCGGGCGCTGCCGCGCGCGCTTTACACCGAGCCGGAGCTTGCCCAGGTCGGGCTCACCGAGGCCGAGGCACGGGCGGCCGGGCACGATGTGCGGGTGATACGGCTTCCCATGGCTGAGAACGACCGGGCGATCGCCGAAGGGGATACGCGCGGCCTCGTCAAGCTTGTTGCGACCCGGCGCGGGCGGCTCATCGGCGCCGGCATCCTCTCCCGCGCCGCGGGGGAGATGATCGGCCTCTTTGCGCTCGCGATCGAGCAGCGGCTCAAGCTCTCCGTGCTGGCCGGGATGATCCTGCCCTATCCGACGCGGGCCGAGGCGGCCAAGCGGGCCGCCGGCGCCTTCTATGCTCCCGCTCTCTTCTCCGCCCGGACTCGAGGCCTGGCGCGTCTTCTGGCGCGGCTCCCATAACCCTCAACCAATACTCAACCCAAAGATGTGTCTTTCACGCATCACTCACTCGACACCTGCCATCGGAGGCTAGTAGCGTATTGTGCAACGCACCATGTGACGTTTCATGTGGATGATGTGGAAACATCGGCGCGTTGCCCTCGCGCTGCAGGGGGGCGGGGCGCACGGTGCCTTCGCCGCCGGGGTCCTTGATCGTCTCCTGGAGACCGGCTTTGCGCCGGATCGCGTCTCCGGCGTCTCTTCCGGCGCCCTGCTCGGCACCATGCTGGCGCAAGGCTGGGCTGCCGGCGGGGCCGAAGGCGCGCGGAGCGCGATCGCCCGGCTCTGGGAGCGGGTGGCGGAAGCGCAGGGCGTGAGCCTGGTGCAGAATGGCCCGATCGAGCGCTGGCTCTGGGGCGCCGACCTCTCCCACAATCC
>JASHRV010000110.1 GCA_030037175.1 Acetobacteraceae bacterium | reverse complement strand
TCCGCCGCCGCCCGCCAGCCTTCCTCCAGCCGCGTGTCGGCATGGAGGAGCAGCACCCACGGCGTGTCCGCCTTCGCCACCCCGGCCGCAAGCTGCGCCCCGCGCCCGCCCGCCGTGGCGATCACCCAGGCGCCGAGCGCGGCCGCGATCGCCCCGCTCCGGTCGCGGCTTCCCCCGTCCACCACCAGCACGCGCTCGCCCTGGAGCGCGGCGAGCGAAGCCGGCAGCAGGGCGGCCGCATCCAGCGTCGGAACGATCACCGTGAACCGCGTGTTCACAATACGTTCTTGACTCCCCTCAGGTCAAGCGTCTAGGTTCCCGACGAACGAACAGGGAACACGATCATGCTCCATACCGATCGCGACCCGGAAGCCTTCGCCGCCCTGGAGCGCGCCGGCACGCCCGAGCCCGCGCCGGAGGCGCGCATGCCGGGCCTCGCCCGCAAGGGCCGCGGCGCCACCCTCAATCCCCCCAACCGCTTCGAATCGCGGGAGACGGAGGCGTTCGACGACGGCTGGTCCCCGCCCGGCATGCCCGATCTCCCCCCGCCGCTCGAAACCACGCTCATCAAGGATTCCAGCCGCTCGGCCATCGCCTGGAACGAGAGCCCGGATATCGGCTTCGACCGCTCGGTCAATCCCTATCGCGGCTGCGAGCATGGCTGCATCTACTGCTATGCGCGGCCGAGCCATGCCTATCTCGGCTATTCGCCCGGCCTCGATTTCGAGACAAAAATCCTTTTCAAGCCCGATGTCGCGAGCCTCCTGGAGCGGGAGATCAACAAGCCCGGCTATGCCGTCCGCCCGATCGCGCTCGGCTCCAACACCGACCCCTACCAGCCGGTCGAGAGGCGGCTCGCGCTCACCCGCTCGGTGCTGGAAGTGCTGGAGCGCGCCGGCCATCCCTTCACGATCGTGACGAAATCGGCGGGCGTCCTGCGCGATCTCGACATCCTCGCCCGCATGGCCAAGCGCCGGCTCACCCGCGTTCACATCTCCGTGACCACGCTCGATCCCGACCTCGCGCGGCGGATGGAGCCCCGCGCCTCCACCCCCGCCCGCCGGCTTTCGGCGATCGCGGAGCTTTCCCGCGCCGGCGTCACGGTGGGCGTGATGGCCGCACCCATCATCCCCGGCCTCAACGATGCCGAGCTCGAGCGCATCCTCGCCGAGGCCGCCCGCGCCGGCGCCCGCCACGCCGCCTTCGTCCTTCTCCGGCTTCCCCACGAATTGAAGCAGCTCTTCGAGGGCTGGCTCGCCGAGCACCGGCCCGACCGCGCCCGCCATGTGCTGAGCCTCATCCGCCAGACGCGGGAAGGGCGGCTGAACGACCCCAGTTTTCACGGAAGAATGCGCGGAAACGGCCCATACGCCGGCATGATCGCGGCGCGATTCGCCCGCGCGGCGCAGAAATACGGCCTCGCGGACAGGCCACTACCGCTTGATACCGTGCAATTTGTCCAGTGTCTGAGGACAGAGAGCCGCCAGCTCGCTCTCCTCTGACATGAGCCTCAGGGGTTGACCGGCGCCGTGTTCGGGACGGTGTCCGCGGCCGGCGGCTCAGGCCCCGAGGCGCCCGGCGTGGGCGGGTCCGCCGCCACCGCCGGGGCGTTGAGCGGCATCACGACGATGGGGGAGGGGGCCGGCTCGGTCTCTGCCACCGCCTTCTTGGGCGGGCTCGGCAGCGGCACCGTGTAGTCCCGCACCACCCGCGCCTGCTTGCCCGCGATCACCAGCACATGGGTGCCGATCGCGAGCGGCGCGCGGTCCGTCTGGGTGACCGAGACGAGCTTTCCGTCCGTCTGCTGGACGATGTATTCCCAGGCTTTCGTGCTGTCGGCCGCCTGCTCGGCGGCACTCCCGGCGAGCCCGCCGAGCAGCGAGCCGCCGATCGCGCCGAACGCGGAGGCCACCGCCCCGCCCGGTGTCTGCGATCCGGCGACGCCGCCGGCCGCCCCGCCGGCGACCGCGCCCACCGTCCCGCTCGGCGTGATCTCCACCTGCCGCACGCCGATGATCACCCCGCGCGTGACCGCGTTCGCCTGCTGCGCGGCGGCCGCGTCATAGGTGTTCGGGGAATAGCTGCCGCTGCATCCCGCGAGACCGAGCGGGACGGCGACCAGAAGGAAACGGCACAAGCTTGGCACGGCGGACTTGGCAAACATCGATGAGGACGGTGCTATCGCGACAAAGTTCGGCGGAAAAGCGGCGCGTCTGGCAGCGGAGATAAGACAGGCGCGCAGGGGAAGTCTACCCTTCACGCCTTACCGCCCCCGATTTGCGCCTTCCCGGCTTGCACCGGTGGGCCCGGGCGGATATAAATTTTCCATGGTCAGAGGCGCACTCTGCTTGGCCCGCGTTCCGTGCCGCTGCGCACGCGGCGTTCTGCGTCTCGCCGCTCTCGGCCTTCTCCTCCGACTTAGCACGCGACTTATTTCCCCCTGGGCGTAACGCCGCGGGCCATGGAGCCCGGGGCACCGTTCAGGGGATCGAAGTCGCCGTCGCATCAATCCCGAGGAGTGCCCGCCATGTCCGCCATCCGACACCCGAGCTTCGGCGAAATCGCCGAGGACCGCGTCATCATCTTCGACACCACGCTGCGCGACGGAGAACAGTCGCCCGGCTTCTCGATGAACCTCTCCGAGAAGCTCCGCCTCGCCGAGGCGCTCGCCGAGCTCGGTGTCGATGTGATCGAGGCCGGCTTTCCCATCGCCTCGCCCGGGGACTTCGAATCCGTCCACGCCATCGCCACGAAGTTCAAGTCCTCCGACGGGCCGGTCATCGCCGGCCTCGCCCGCTCCGGCCGCGACGACATCCTCCGCGCCGCCGAGGCGGTGCGCCCGGCCGGGCGCTCGCGCATCCACAGCTTCCTCAGCACCAGCCCGCTGCACATGAAATACAAGCTCCGCATGGAGCCCGATGCGGTGCTCGAGGCGGTCAGCAGCTCCGTGACCCTCGCCCGCCGCTTCACCGACGATGTCGAATGGTCCGCCGAGGACGGCAGCCGCACCGAGCCCGATTTCCTCTGCCGCTGCGTCGAGGCCGCGATCAACGCCGGCGCCACCACCATCAACATCCCCGACACGGTCGGCTACGCGCTGCCCGAGGACGTGACGCGCATCTTCACCATGCTGCGCGAGCGCGTGCCCGGCGCCGAAAAGGTCATTCTCTCCACGCACAACCACAATGACCTCGGCCTCGCCGTCGCCAACACCATCGCCGCGATCCGCGCCGGCGTCCGCCAGGTCGAATGCACGATCAACGGCATCGGCGAGCGCGCAGGAAACGCCTCGCTCGAGGAGATCGTCATGGCGCTGCGCACGCGCCACGACGCGATTCCCACCACCAACCACGTCGTCACCGAGAATATCCTGCGCACCTCGAAGCTTCTCTCCACCATCACCGGCTTCGACGTGCAGCCGAACAAGGCGATCGTCGGGCGCAACGCCTTCGCCCACGAAGCCGGCATCCACCAGGACGGCGTGCTGAAGCATGCCGGAACCTACGAGATCATGACGCCCGAAAGCGTCGGCTGGACGCGCTCGAGCCTGGTCATGGGCAAGCATTCCGGCCGCGCCGCTTTCCGCGACAAGCTCAAGGCGCTCGGCTACGACGATGTCGGCGACAACCAGCTCAACGACGCCTTCCGCCGCTTCAAGGAGCTCGCCGACCGCAAGAAGGTCGTTTACGACGACGACATCGTGGCACTCGTGGACGACGAGGTGATGCGCGACCGCGACCACATCCGCTTCGTCTCGCTCGACGTGCACGCGGGCTCGAAGGCCAAGCCCACCGCGACGCTCGAGATCGAGGTGGATGGCGTTACCCGCAGCGCCACCGAGTCCGGCGACGGCCCCGTGGACGCGACCTTCCGCGCCATCCACGCCCTCTTTCCCCACGAGTCCGTGCTCCGGCTCTATTCCGTCGGCGCCGTCACCGAAGGCACGGACGCCCAGGCCCGCGTCACCGTCCGGCTCGAGGAGAACGGCAAGCTCGTGGACGGCCAGGGCGCCGATACCGACACCATCGTCGCCTCGGCCCGCGCCTACCTCCACGCGCTCAATAAGCTGCTCGTGAAACGCACCCGCACCGAACCGAAAGCCCTTTCGGCGTGAGGGAACGAAAGTAAGACCAAGGGGGCTCCCATCGCGCTTGCGCGATGGGGACCCGTCCAGGGGGCAAGCCGCCCCCTGGCCTTTCCTTCGGGCCCCTTAGGCCGAAGGGGGTTCGAACAGGTGGGCGAGGCCGTAGATGGCGCTGGTGCGGTTGGGGGCCATGTTCGGCAGGGCGGTGAGTGTTTCTTCGATGGTTGGCTTGGCCTCTTCGGCGAAGCGTCGGCTGGTTGTTTCGACCAGGACCACGGCGTCGAAGCTTTCCTCGGCCGTGCGCAGTTGTCGTTCCATGCTTTGAATGCCGGTCACCTCGGGATCGACGACGCCGATATGAACGCCGGTCACGCCGTCGAGGCCGTGGATTTCCGCCGCTGCTGAGGTGCTGGCTGATTTTTCCAGCCCGAGCGTGGCGTCCAGGAGCGAGAGGCGGATGGCGGTGATGAAGCCGCCCACGCCTTCGCTGCGGCTGGCGACAATGCGGCAGGCCCCGCGCATGTAGTTGAGGAGCTTCGGGAACATCTTCTGGGTCCAGGGGCTCGGCGCGTTGAGCCGCGCGAGGTATTCCGCGCTGTCCAACACCGCGAGCGTCTGGGTGGGATAGAGCGCGAAGTAGCGATGGAACGTGCGTTCCCAGGCGATGTAGCGCCGGCCGCCGAGGAATCCGGGGACTGCCACGCGCTCAGGCATGTGCTCGCGCATGTACCAGATATTGAACTCGTCCTCGAACTCCTCCGGCACGTCGTTCCAAACGGCGAGGAAGGCCTCTCCGGGCAGCGACATCGATATGTTTCCGGCTCAAGGGTGGAAGGGCACGAGTGTAGCGGGGCTGCGGCGGGCGGGGCCAGCCCGGCCGCATCGGTTGCGCCGCCGGCCCGGGGATGGCATGGGCAGGCTTTCCCCGGATTGGAGAGGCGCTTGATGCTGGAGCGCTGGTATCAGCGTGTGATCGCGCTCGCGGCGAGCCCCTATGCCGGCTGGTGGCTGGCGGGCGTTGCTTTCGCCGAGGCGAGCGTTTTTCCGGTGCCGCCGGATGCGTTGCTGATCCCGATGGCGCTGGCCGCGCCGAGCCGTGCCTGGCGATTCGCTACCATCGCCACGCTCGGCAGCGTCGCGGGCGGAGCGCTCGGCTACCTCATCGGCTATGCGCTGCTGGCTCAACTGGCCCGGCCCCTCATCCAATTCTACGGCTACGGCCACGCCTTCGCAGCCTTCCAGGCGCTTTACCAGCGCTGGGGGCTGTGGGTCATCCTTGTCAAGGGATTCACGCCGATCCCGTACAAGATCGTCACCATCGCCTCAGGCGCGGCGGCGTTCAGCTTTCCGCTTTTCATGGCGGCGAGCCTTGCCACCCGCGGCGGGCGATTCTTCCTCATCGCGTTCCTGCTCGGGCGCTGGGGCGAGCCCGTGCGTGAATTCATCGAGCGTCGGCTGCGGCTCGTGCTGGCGCTGCTTCTGCTCGGGATCGCCGGAGGCTTCGCGGCGCTCAAGTATCTCTGAGAGGAGTTGCGGCGAGGAAGGTCGGGCCGAGCTCGCCAAGGCTGCTGCAGCCGATGAGGGCGAGGTCGCGGTCGATCTCCTCCGAAAGGAGCGAGATCGCGTGGCGTGCGCCGGCCTCCCCGCCGAGCGCTGCCGCATAGAGAAAGGGCCGGCCGAGGAAGATGAAGTCGGCGCCGAGCGCACGGGCCTTCAGAAGGTCGGTGCCGCGGCGCACGCCGCCGTCGAGAATGACCGTCATCTCTCCGGCTTCGGCCTTCACGGCGGCAAGCGCATCGAGCGAGGCGATCGAATAATCGAGCTGCCGGCCGCCATGGTTCGAGACGATGACGCCGTCGCACCCGGTTTCGCGGGCCATGCGCGCGTCCTCCGGGGCGAGCAGGCCTTTCACGACGAGCTTGCCCGGCCAACGGCGGCGGATCCAGGCCATGTCGGCCCAGGAAAGCGCGTCGCGGCGGCCGAAGGAGCGCTCCGCGACAGGCGAGAGCACGGGCGCGCCGCGGGTGGCCGCCATGTTCTCGAAATGCGGCATCCCGTTCTTGCGCAGGGTGGCGAGCACGGTGCCGAACAGCCATTGCGGGCGGATCAGGCTGTCATAGGCGAGGCGCGGAGAGGGGCGCAGAGGAAGGGACCAGCCGTTGCGGACATTGTTCTCGCGGTTGGCGGGAACGGGCACGTCGGCGGTGACGACGAGGGTTTCGTAACCGGCGCGGCCGAGGCGCTCGATCAGCGCCCCGATATGGATCCGGTCGCCCGGGATATAGGCCTGGAACCAGGCCCTCGGGTTGGCGGCGATGATCGCCTCGAGCGGAACGAGCGAGGCGCCGCTCAGCACATAGGGGATGTTGGCGCCCGCGGCTGCCCGTGCGAGCTGGAGGTCGCCCTCGAACGCCGCGAGCGCGACCGCACCCATCGGCGCGATTCCGAAGGAAGAGGCATAGGTGCGGCCGAAGAGCGTGGTGGTCTGGCTTCGGGCCGTCGTATCGACGAGCACGCGGGGAAGGAGCCGCCGATGCGCAAAGGCGGCGCGGTTGCCTTCGCACGCGGCGTTGGTCTCGACGCCGCCCGAGATGAAGCCGAAGAGGAAGCGGGGCAGGTGCCGGCGCGCGGCCGGCTCGAGGTCCTCGAGCGAGAGCACCCCGCGCACGCTTCGCGGCAGCGGGCCGGGAGGGCGGGAAATGCCCGAAGGGTAGGGGAGAGGAACGTTGGGGCGGGCCTCCGGCCGTTCGATCGTTTCCTCCGCGAGGGCCGCCATCCGCCTCTGCTCCTTCTCTCTCTGTTCCCCGGTTCTGCTTCCCGGGGCGCCATGCAAGAAGGATTCTCCCGGCTTGCCAAGGCCCCACATCCTACGGGGCGGGTTGCGCGGGCCGCTTGGCCGGTTCTCGCCGACGGGCAGCGGATGTAAAACCTTTTCACATGAGTTTCCGCTCCCACCGTCCGCCCGATCGCGACGCCTATCATCACGGCAATCTGCGCGAGGCGCTGATCGAGACGGTGCTCGACCTCATCGGCAAGCACGGGCCGGCCGGGTTCTCCTATGCCGATGTCGCGCGCGCCGCGGGGGTGAGCCCTGCGGCTCCCTACCGGCATTTCCGTGACCGCAATGCGCTGATGGCGGAGGTGGCGCGGCGCGGCTTCGAGCGCTTCGCCGAGGATCTCGAAGCGGCGTGGAATCAGGGCCGTCCCGACCCGGTGGCGGCGATGGATGCCTGCGGCCGGGCCTATCTCGCCTTTGCCCGGCGCGAGCCCGCGTTCTACTCGGCGATGTTCGGGGCCGGGGCTTCGGCGACCGACGACCCCGCGCTGCGCGCCGCCGCGGATCGCGCCTTCGGGGTGCTGCGGCGCGCGGCCGAGGCGGTCTCGGCGACCTATCCCGGCCCTGAGCGCCCGCCGGCGCTGATGGTGGCGCTGCATCTCTGGGCGGAGGCGCACGGCATCGCCTCGCTCTTCCTTTCGCCGGAGGGGCTGCGGCGGGGAATTCCCATGACGGCCGAGGAGCTGCTCGAGGCCGCCTTGCTCGTTTATCTCAAGGGCCTCGGCGGGCGGTGACGGCCCGCGGCACGCTGCATATCGGAACCTCGGGCTGGCATTACCGCCACTGGATCGGGCCCTTCTATCCGCCAGGGACGGGCGCCGCCGATTTTCTCCCGTTCTACGCGGGGAAATTCCGCTCGGTGGAAATCAACAACTGCTTCTACCGGTTGCCGGAACCCGAGACGCTCGCCGAATGGCGCGAAGCGACACCGGCGGACTTCGTCTTCGCCTGCAAGGCGAGCCGGTACATCACGCACATGAAGAAGCTCAAGGACCCCGAGGCGGCGACGCGCCATTTCCTCGCCGCCGTCACGACGCTCGGGGAAAAGCTCGGGCCGATTCTTTTCCAGCTTCCGCCTCATTGGCACGCGGATGCCGGGCGGCTTGGGCAGTTTCTCGCCGCCCTGCCGCAAGGGTTCCGCTTCGCATTCGAGTTCCGTGACGAGAGCTGGTTCACGGCCCCGGTCTTCCGCCTTCTCGAGCGTCATGGGGCGGCCTGCTGTGCCTATGACCTTGACGGGCGGCGTTCGCCGGTGCGGGTGACCGCCGATTTCGTCTATGTGCGGCTGCACGGCCCGGACGGCGCCTATCGGGGGCGGTACGATGGAAGGACGCTTTCCGGCTGGGCCAGACGCCTGCGTGCCTGGCAGCGATCGGGTCTCGATGCCTATTGCTATTTCGACAATGATGAGGCCGGCTACGCGGCGGGCGATGCGCTCCGGCTTTCGGAAATGATGGAGGGACCCGGGCGGCTCTGACGTTTTGCGGGGGATTGGGCTTGAACGGCGATGTGAATGTGCTTAACATTCACATCAGCCTGCACCGGAGAGTGCCATGTTCCTCCTCGAGAAGATCGATGCGATCGGCAAGCCGGCCTGGATCGCGCTCACCATCGTCGGCTTCTGGCTTGCCTGGCCGCTCGGGCTTGCCATGCTGGCGTTTGCCGGGCTGAGCGGCCGCATCTTTGGCTGCCGCGCCGCCGCGCCCGGCCGGTGGTACAATACCGAGAACGGACAGCCCTTTCGCGGCGGCGGCTGCGGCTGGCGCCGGCGGATGCGCCGGGCTTCGAGCGGCAACGTGGCTTTCGACGAATACCGGGCGGAGACGTTGCGCCGGCTCGAGGACGAGCAGCGCGAGTTTCTCGACTATCTCGAGCGTCTGCGCCGTGCCAAGGACCGCGAGGAGTTTGATCGCTTCATGGCCGAGCGCCGCAACCGGCCCGAGCCGCCGCCCGAGCCTTCCGAGGCGGCGTGAGCGGGGCGACGGTCAGGCGTTGAAGAGGAGACCGCGCACGGCGTGGAGGTCCGGCGCCACCGCCACGCAGAGCGTGCGGATCTCCTCCGTCGGCGTCAGAACGTCGGGCACCATCACCGCCATCATGCCGGCTTCGTGCGCGGCGCGGATTCCGTTGAACGAATCCTCGACGGCGAGGCAGTGCTCGGGCGCTGCGCCGACGCGGCGCGCGGCTTCAAAATAGACATCGGGGTGCGGCTTGCCGCGGGCAACGTCGTCACGCGTGACGACACGCGCGATCCTTGCTGCCAGCCCTGAGCGCATGAGATGGAGCGTGGCCGCGCGGCGGCTTGCCGAGGTCGCGATCGCGACCGGCAGTGCGCGCTCTTCAAGAAGGTCGAGCAGTTCCGTCGCGCCCGGCTTGAGCCTCACTCCTTCGGCAAGCAGCGCCTCGCAATATTCGTCGTAGAGACGGTCATAGGCGTCGAACGGGAAGGCGGGTCCGAGATGCGCCTTCAGCATCTCGTCGGTCTCTTTTCCGGGAATCCCGATCAGCGCATGGACGAAGCCCTCGGTGACGGAGAATCCGACCGCCGACACGGCCTTTTTGAGCGCGGCGTGATAGACGCCCTCCGTATCGTGCAGCGTTCCGTCCATGTCGAGGATGACGGCTTCGAGGGGTTTCGGCAGGCGCATGGCGCGAATTTAGCCCGCTGGTCCGAACCGCGCACGCCCCCCCTTTCTCAGAGGAAGGATGTTCTCTTTTGAAAAAGAGAACCAGAAAACTTTTGTCCGTTTTCCGGACCAGGTGCCGGCGAGGGACTCCGACCGTCATTCGGAGTCTCGAGGCAGGGCCGGGTCCGGGATGACGGGAAAAAGTCTTTTTCTTCAGAAAAAGAAGGCTTTTCCTTTTCAATCCCTGTTCGGGATGCCCCGAACCTCTGCGACGATGCGAGCAGCTGTCTCGCCCGCCGCGGCCGCGACCTCCGGGCTCAAGCCGGCGCCCGGGCCGAATTCTGTTCCTTCGATCGCAAAGGCAATCATCCTTCCGGGCAGCATGCCGAGCGCGCGGGCGAGGCCCACCGCCTCCACAACGCCGAACATATGCGTGGAGGCGAGAGAAATCTCCGGCGGGAAGGGTTCGGTCAGGAGATCGATCCGGTGCACACGCCCCGGTGTCGGGCATCGGCTTTTCGGCATCGCTGCCGCGTCTATCAGCACCACCGCATCATGCCTGGTCCAATCCTCGATGAGCGCCAGCGCGTCGCCGCTGCGGATGAGCGTGGTGACGCCGGAAAGCCGGCATTCGGCGATTCGTTGCGCCACCAGCGGGCCAATTCCGTCATCGCCGCGGTCCGGATTGCCGATGCCGATGGCGAGGACCTTGCCTGCTGCTGCGGCGGCGCCCGTCATTCCCGGTGCCGGTTGAGCCGCAGGAAGTGGCAGGAGCAGGAGATGCAGGGATCGTAATTGCGGATCGCCTGCTCGCAGCGGTCGCGGAGCGCATCGTCCGAAAGCTCGAGCGCGGCGCTCGCCACTTCGCGGATATCCTCCTCGATGCTGATCTGGTTCTGCGAGGTCGGCGGCACGATGCGCGCCGCAAGGATGCTGCCGTCCTCCGCCAGGGTGTAAGTGTGATAGAGGATGCCGCGCGGTGCCTCGGTGCAGGCATGGCCGATGCCGGCGCGGGGCGCGATAGGCACCGAAGCCGCCTCGGGCTCCTCATAGGATGCTATCAGCCGCCGCGCCTCCTCGCAGGCGTACACTGTTTCGATCGCGCGGACGATGATGCTTTTGAACGGGTTGCGGCATTGCGCTCCGAGCCCGCATTCGCGCGCGAGCGCCTGCACGGAGGCGGGGAGGCGATCGAAATTGAGGCTGTAGCGCGCCATCGGCCCGACGAGATAGCTGCCCCGGCGCTTGAGCACGGAGTGCAGCGCGGTCGAATGGGCGACGTGGCGTTCCTCGAACTCGGTGTCGAATTCGCGCGCTTCGATATCGAGGCCGCGATTGGAGACGATGCGCCCTTCGTTGAACGGATATTCATCCGGATGGCGAAGGCCGACGAACTCGTAGTCGCGCTCCAGCGCCGGAAAGGGGAAGGTTGCGACCCAGCGCGCGGTCTCGACCGCGAAGTCCCGCGCCCGCTCGAGCTCCGCCGACAGGCAAGCGAGCTCGGCGCGGCTCGGTGCGCGATAGAATCCGCCCACCCGCACATTGACGGGATGGATCTCCCGCCCGCCAAGAAGGCGCATCAAGGCGTTGCCGGTTTTCTTGAGCGCAAGCCCGCGCCGTACGGCCTCGCCATGATCGCGCGCCATCTGGATCGCATCCGGATAGCCCAGGAAATCGGGCGCATGCAGCATCACCACATGCAGCGCGTGACTTTCGATCCATTCGCCGCAATAGAGCAGACGGCGCAGCGCCCGCAGCGGTCCTTTGACGCGGACGCCGAGCGCGTCCTCCATCGCGTGCACCGCGCTCATCTGGTACGCGACCGGACAGATGCCGCAGATCCGCGCCGTGATGTCGGGCGCCTCCATGAAGCCGCGGCCGCGGAGCAACGCCTCGAAGAGGCGGGGCGGCTCGAAAATATTGAGATGCGCGCGCGTGACTTTTCCGTCGCGCACATGGAGATCGAGCGCGCCTTCGCCTTCGACGCGGGCGAGGATATCGACGCGGATGCTCCTATTCGCCATGAGCCTCGCTCTCCGTGCGGAAGGCAGGTGCGGCGGCATTGAAGGTGCGGAAGGCACGGCGAATATCGCGTGGCGCAGCCCCGAGCTTCTGCCACTCGGCGGCAAGGGCGGCAGTGTTCGGGTTCTCCGTAGGGCCGAAGCAGCCGTAGCAGCCGCGCCTGCAGGCAGGGCAGAGCGCGCCACAGCCTGCATGCGTGACCGGGCCGAGGCAGGGGATGCCCTGGACCATGACGCAGATATTCCCGCGCTGCTTGCATTCGGTGCAGACGGAATCGGCGCTGATCACTGGCTTGCGCCCGGCAAGGAACGCTGAAAGCAACTCGAGCAGCTGCGTCTTGTTGATGGGGCAGCCGCGCAGCTCGAAATCGACCTTCACGTGATCCGAGATCGGCGTCGAGGTCGCGAGCGTCTTGATATAGTGCGGCGAGGCATAGACAGCGGCGACGAACTCGGCCACGTCGGCGAAGTTGCGCAGGCTCTGGATGCCCCCGGCAGTGGCGCAGGCGCCGATCGTCACCAGGAATTTCGATTGCCGGCGCACCTTGCGGATACGCAGAGCGTCATGTTCGGTCGTGATCGAGCCCTCGACCAGGGAAAGATCGTAAGGGCCTTTCGCCATCCGGCTCGAAGCTTCGGGGAAATAGGCGATCTCGACTGCCTCGGCCACCGCGAGCAACTCGTCCTCGCAATCGAGCAGGGAAAGCTGGCACCCATCGCAGGAGGCAAACTTCCACACCGCGAGCCGCTTTTTCCCGGCCATCTCAGATCTCCCGCACGGCGAGGAGGGAGGCAATCCGGTCGTAGCGCATCACCGGACCATCCTTGCAGATGAAGTCCGGGCCGAACTGGCAATGTCCGCAAAGTCCGATCGCGCATTTCATGTTGCGCTCCATCGAAATCCAGATGCGTTCGAAGGACACGCCCGCCTCGTGAAGCGCGCTCGCGGTGAAGCGCATCATCACCTCCGGACCGCAGACCATGGCGAACGTGTTCTGCGGATCGAAGCTCATGCGCGGGATGAGCCTGGGCACGACACCGACATTGCCGTGCCATGCAGGGTCGGCGTGATCGACGGTGATCTCGATATCGACATCGAGCCGCCGGCGCCACCGCCCCATCTCGGCGCGATAAAGAATGTCGCGTGGGCTGCGGGTGCCGTAGAGGAGAACCACGCGGCCATAGCGCTCCCGCCGCGCCAGCACCTCGTAGATCGCGGGCCTGAGCGGTGCCAAGCCGAGGCCGCCCGCAACGATCAGCACGTCCGCCCCGATGGCCTCCTCGGTCGGCCAGGCGGTGCCGAAAGGCCCGCGCAAGCCCAACGCCGCGCCGGTCTCGAGCCGGGCGAGCGCGCCGCTCACCGCGCCGACATTGCGCACCGTGTGCACGAAGCCTTCCGTCTCGGCCGGATCGCCGCTCATGCTGATCGCAACCTCGCCGACGCCGAAAGCGGTGAGCATATTGAACTGCCCGGCCTTGAATGAAGGCCGCGGGCCGGCGAGGGGAAGGAGCTCGAGGCTCGCCGTGTCCCCGGTCTCGCGCCGCACGCGCCCTACGCAATAGGGCAGGGGAATGAAGGGATCTTCCGCCGCCGTCACGCGCTCTGCTTTCCGTAAACGTCGAGCATCTGCAAACGCGTCTCGTCGAGCCGGCGGGCGACCACGGGCAGGAAGCGCTTCATCATCTCGTATCCCAGATGATCGTCGGCTTCGCACTTCTCGCGCAGGCAGCGCGCATCAATCCCGATCGCACGGGTGAGCGATGTCGCGCGTGCGTCGAACCGCCAGCGATAGGGCGGCACCATCCAGGCCGCGCCCACGATCTCGCCCTCGCGTTCGGTTGCGAAGACGGTCGGCTTCTGGCCGGGCGCTGCGATTTCGATCGAAACCACGCCCTGGCGGATCAGGAAAATCTCGTTCGCCTCGTCCCCGGCCCGGAACAGATATTGTCCGGTCTCGAAACGAAGATTGCGCGCGCAGCCGGAAACCACCTGGCCCAGCTCGGCCTCGAAACCGGCGAAGAAAGGGTGCGCCAGCACGATGCGTTCAAGCCCTTCCATTCCCTCCCTCCTGACACTTCCCGCTGTCCGCCCGAATGGAAGCTGCCTCTTCCGTGATGTCTATGCCGACCGGACACCAGGTGATGCAGCGCCCGCAGCCGACGCAGCCGGAGGTTCCGAACTGGTCGATCCAGTGCGCAAGCTTGTGCGTCATCCATTGGCGGTAGCGCGACTTCGTCTCCTTCCGTACGCTGCCGCCATGGATGTAGGAAAAATCGAGGCTGAAGCACGAATCCCACTTGCGCACACGCTCTGCGGTTCCGTCGAGCGCGCTCACATCCGCGATGGTCGTGCAAAAGCAGGTCGGGCAGACCATCGTGCAGTTGGCGCAGGCGAGGCAGCGCTGCGCGACATCGTCCCAGCGCGGATGCTCGGGATTCCCCTGCAGCAACTCCTTGAGCCCCTCCGTCTCGAGCGTCCGCCCCATGGCGTTGGCAGTTCGTGCCGTCACGGCCTCGGCCGCCGCGATGTCCTCGGGCGCGGCCGGCCGGCGCGGCAAATCCGCAAGCACTGCGCCGCCCGCCTCGCTCCCGACCTCGACGAGAAATTCGTGCCGTTCGCCTTCGATCAGCTCGGTGAGTGCCAGGTCGAATCCGGCTTGCGCTTTCGGTCCGGTTTTCATCGAGACGCAGAAGCAGGTGCCGCCGGCCTCGCCGCAATTCACCGCAATCAGAAATGTGTTCTCACGCCGCTTGCGGTACGCCGTATCGGGATAAGGCCCCTCCATGAACACACGATCCTGGACCATGATCGCGGCAAGCTCGCAGGCACGGACACCGAGAAATGCGAATTTTTCATCGTTCTTCTCCGCAATAATGGTGACCTTGTCGCCTTCGCGCCGCGCCTGCCAGAGCCGCTCGACGGGGGGATGGAGAAAGCGCTTCCAGGAGTGTGGCCCAACTGCGTAGCCGAACAGGGCGGCATCCGTACGCCGCTCGATCCGGTACCGCCCCGCCTCCTGAGTGTCCGTCCAGCCGGCGGGCAGATCATCCAACCCGGCCACGTCATCATAGATGATCGCGCCGTCGCGCACTCTCGGCCCGAGCACCCGCCAACCGCGCGCGCTCAAGGCCGCGATCAGCGCGCCAATCTCCTCGCGTCCGATGACGGCCTTCACGCCCACGGAGAGACCATCCTGCGCCATCGCGGCTCCCAAGCTGCCCGATCGTTTCAGTGTAACACCTGCCAAGGCGCGTCGGCCAAGGGGCCTCGGAAAAGTGTCGAAAAACCTTTATGGAACGCCCGCTTCTGCCGGTCGAAACGCCTCCGATCCTCGCGGCGGCGGCCCGGCCGCGTCCAGCTCCTTCGCTTCCTCGTCTGTGAACATCCGCGAACGGGTGAGAAAGCGCACGCCGTCCGCCGCCTCGAGCGAGAAGCTGTCGCCGCCGCCGGTCGTGATCGCGATCGTGAGCTGGAAATATTCCCAGTATTTGTATTCCGCGCCCCCGACATAGAAGGGACAGCCCTCGATCACGCCGAGCAGCACGTCGTGCGGGCCGACATGGAAATCCCGTTGACGGAAGCACATCGGCGCGGTGCCCTCGCAGCAGCCGCCGGACTGATGGAAGATCAGCGCCCCGTGCTGCTCCTTGAGCCGGCGGATCACCTCCGCGGCCTCCGGCGTGACAATCACCCGCGGCGGCATGTCGACACCTCCGATGAATGGCGGGAGAAAAGAAGCCGGGCAGCCTTTCCGCCGCCCGGCCCCTTCCACGCTCCGTTCAGAAGAATCCCATCGCCTTCGGGCTGTAGCTCACCAGCAGGTTCTTGGTCTGCTGATAGTGCTCCATGATCATCTTGTGAGTCTCGCGCCCGAAGCCCGACTGCTTGTATCCGCCGAAGGCGGCATGGGCCGGATACATGTGATAGCAATTGGTCCAAACGCGGCCCGCCTGAATCTCTCGGCCGACGCGGTACGCCGTCGTCCCGTTGCGTGACCATACGCCGGCGCCGAGACCGTAGAGCGTGTCGTTGCCGATCGCGATCGCGTCCCCCAGCGTCTTGAACGAGGTCACCGAGAGCACCGGGCCGAAAATCTCCTCCTGGAAGATGCGCATCTTGTTGTTTCCGACGAACACGGTCGGCTTCACGTAGAAACCATTCTCCAGCCCGCCGCCGAGATGCGCCTGCTCACCGCCGATGGCGCAACGCGCGCCCTCTTCCTTCCCGATCTTGATGTAGTTGAGAATCTTCTCGAGCTGGCCGCGAGAAGCCTGAGCGCCCATCATCGTCGTCGACTCGAGCGGATTGCCCATCTTGATCTTGCCGACGCGGGCCACGGCCTTCTCGAGGAACTTATCGAAGATCGATTCCTGCACCAGCGCCCGTGAAGGGCAGGTGCAGACCTCACCTTTGTTGAAGGCGAAGAGGGCAAATCCTTCCAGCGCCTTGTCGAGGAACGCATCGTCCTCCGCCATGACGTCGGCGAAGAAGATATTGGGCGACTTGCCCCCGAGCTCGAGCGTCATGGGAATGAGATTTTCGGAGGCGTACTGCATGATCTGCCGCCCGGTCGTCGTCTCGCCGGTGAATGCGATTTTCGCGATGCGCGGGTTCGCGGCGAGCGGCGCGCCGACCTCGGAGCCGTGGCCGTTGACGACGTTGAGCACGCCCGGCGGCAGCACGTCCGCGATCAAATCCATCAGCACCGCAAGGCTGAGCGGGGTGTCCGACGCAGGCTTGATGACGATGCAGTTGCCGGTGGCGAGCGCGGGCGCCATCTTCCACGCGGCCATCAGGAACGGAAAGTTCCAGGGGATGATCTGGCCCACGACCCCCATCGGCTCCTTGAAGTGGTAGGCGACGGTATCGTTGTCGAGCTCGCCGAGCGTTCCCTCCTCGGCGCGGATGCAGCCTGCAAAATAACGGAAGTGATCGGCCCCGAGCGGGATGTCCGCCGCCCGCGTCTCGCGGATCGGCTTGCCGTTGTCGATCGTCTCGGTATGCGCCAGGAGCTCGAGATTCTCCTCGATCCTGTCGGCGATCTTGTTGAGGAGGCGAGCCCGTTCCGCAGGCGGGGTCCGGCCCCAGGCGTCACGTGCCGCGTGCGCCGCATCGAGTGCCAACTCGACATCCTCCGCCGAGGATCGCGCCACTTCGGCCAGGGGCTGGCCGTCGATCGGGCTCGGATCCGTGAAGTATCGGCCCTTCACCGGCGCCACCCATTTGCCGCCGATGAAATTGTCATAGCGTTTCCGCAATTTGGCCGACGTGTGGACGGAGATCTGGGGTTGATCGTTGGGCATGGGACGCTCCTTTTCAGCGCGTAGATCGGGTTCACTGCGGCGGTCGCGTCACCGCACTGGATTCGATCCTGTCAGGCTCGCAGTGGCCACCCGGCGAGGCATTGATTCAAATCAACCCCTTTTTCTCCCCGCACGAGACTCCTCTCCGCCGAATCCAGCGCGGCCCATGCGTGCTCATCTCAGCGCGTCGCCGCCGGCGGAAAGGCCGGGCATGATGCCAGGGCCCGGATTCAAAACGATTCTGCGCGTGCTCGGGCTGATCGCGGTGCTTCTGCTCGTCTCGATCGCACTCGCGCAAGGCTAGTACGCACGGCGCAGCGATGGACAATCGGCCATGTGTATGCGATAAATTCTAAGGTTCGGCGCTGCCGTTCATATTCACCGTCATCGGGAGCGAGCCCCTCCGATGAGTGACATTTCGACCAAGCGGCGCACCAAGGTCCGCCCGGCAACCAAACGGCCGCGCCTGCACAAGGTGATCCTCCTCAACGACGACTACACGCCGCGCGAGTTCGTCGTCACGGTGCTGAAAGCGGAATTCCGCATGAGCGAGAGCCAGGCACAACGGGTGATGATGACCGCTCATCGCCGCGGCGCCTGCGTGGTCGCCGTCTATACGAAGGACGTCGCCGAGACCAAGGCCACGAATGGAACCGAAGCCGGCCGCGCCAAAGGCTATCCGCTGCTCTTCACGACCGAGCCCGAGGAATAGCCCGCGGCGGGTCCCCAACGCGCAGCACGCGTTGGGAGCCCCGGCAAGCGCGTTGGGAGCCCCGCATCCCCGGCAAAGGCGGAGCCTTTGCAATCCATTTGCTTGAAAACGGATGAGGGCCTGGGGTTTCAAGGCCCCAGCTTGGGTGCAGGAAACGGCGTCCCCTGCTGGGGCCCGGTGTAAAGCCCCTGGTTCAGCTGAAGGCGGCCTTGACGCGATCGGGCCGGAAGGGTGTCTGGCGCAGCCGGATTCCGGTCGCGTCGAACACCGCATTGCTGATGACGGCCGCGGTCGGGCAGGTCGAGGGCTCTCCGGCCCCATAGGCTGGGTATTCGGGCCGGTTGTTGACCAGCAAGACCTCGATGCTGTCGGGAATTTCCGCGAAGTGCAGGATCGGGTAGCCGACCCAGTCGCGGCTGGTCACATGGGCGGTGTCGAACGTGACCTCCTCGTGCAGCGTGCGGCTGAGCGACTGGATGACATTGCCCTCGACCTGGTTCCTGAGACCGTCTGGGTTGATGACCAGCCCGCAATCATGCGCGACCACGACGCGCCCGACCTTGATCGCCCCGCTGCCCCGATCGACGGTGAGATCGAGAATGGTGGCAACGCGGACATTGTCGCGGTTGGCCCAGGCCACGCCGCGGCCTTTCGCCAGCCGGCTATTGGCCGCCTGGGTGTTGCGGCCCGCTCCGGCCGGCCGGCTCTCCCAGCCATATGTCTCGGCAGCGGCCTGCAGAACCGCGATCGCGCGCGGGTCCGAGAGGTGCGCCAGGCGAAAGGCGAGGGGATCCTGCTCAGCCGCGGCCGCCAGCTCGTCCATGAACGCCTCCATGGCGAAGGTCGTCTCGAACTGGGCCGGGGAGCGGAGCCACGCGGTCAGCAGCCCGACGCGTCCCTCGCCGTGGCAGGCGACATCGGCATTGGGGAAGGTATAGGCGTAGGTGACGGCGGGAACGCCGTGGCCTGTCTGGCCGACGATATCCGGCTTGCCGATGAGCTCGGCCGCGATCAGGTGCGTATCGCCAGTCGTCGGGATCCACATGTGATGCCGCCACGCCGTGACGCGGCCGTTCGCATCCAGCGCGCCGGCAAGATCCTGAACGATCGCCGGCCCCTTCGGCTCCCATCCGTGCTCGTCCCAGCGCATCCACTGCACGCGCACGGGCCGGCCCACGGCCTGCGACATCAGCGCCGCGTCGGCGTTCACATGGTCGAAGCCATTTCGCCCATAGGCGCCGGCCCCCTCGAACCAGCGCAGCGCGATCCCCTCGACCGGAATGCCGAGCAGCTCTGCCATGACCCGGCGCGCCTCGTGCGGCATCTGCGTGCAGGACCAGAAGGTCGCCCCGTCGCTCCTCACATCGGCGATGGCGCATGAGGGACCGATCGAGCCATGCATCTGAAACGGCGTCTGATAGGTCGCCTTCACCATGCGCGGCGCCGAGGCGAACGCCGTGTCCACCGAGCCGTGATCGACAGCGGTGATATTGGCGCCGGGCTCCTGACGCAGGGTCTCCCAGATCCGGTCCATCACCGGCAGGCCGTTCCAGGCCGACCATTTGGCCTGGCCTGCCTCCGGGCCGCCCGGATTCAGGGTGGACCCGAGCTTCTCCGCCGCCTGGATCGCGCCCCACTCCGTCTCGGCGACGACGCCCAGAAAATTGTCCCGCCGCACGACCTGCACGAAGCCCGGGATCTCCTTGAGCCCGCTCTCGTCCACGCTGAGCAGGCTGGCGCCGACGCCGTAAGGCCGCACCACCCGCCCGTGCAGCATGCCGGGGACGCGGACATCCTGGATATACGTGAATTGCCCGGTCATCTTGCCGGGGATGTCCTTCCGCGGGACCGACCGGCCAACCACGGTGTAGCTGGAGGGATCTTTCGTGCGCACATCGGGCGCAACCCGCATGCCGAAGCTCGTCCCGCTGGCGCCGATCTCGTAATTGAGGCGCCTGCCGGCAACCAACGCACCATATGTTACCGTGCTTCCAGGTGAACCTATGAGCGTGATCGTGCCGTTGCTCGCCATGAGCTGATTGACCGAAACGCTGAAATGCTTGGCCGCGAGGCGAAGCAGAACCAGCCTTCCCGCCGCCGCCGCATGGCGGATCTGCGGGCCGGCATAGCGGATGGTGCGGCTGCCGTAGCTCGGGCCTTGATCCACGGTCTCCGATGTCGTCCCCATGACGACATCCAGGCGGTCCACCGGAAAATCGAGCTCATCGGCCGCGATCTGCGCGAGCGCGGTCGCGACGCCCGTGCCGGTCTCGACCTTGCCGGTGAACAGGGTCGCGCTGTTGTCCGGCCTCACCGCCAGCCAGGCATAGAGCTTTCCGGCAGGCGGCGGCAAAATACCGCGCGGCACGGTGCTCCCGCTTGCCGCCGCCTCTGCCGCTGCCGCCTCTGCCGCTGCCGGGGCGAACAGGCTGAAGGCGATGACGAGGCCTCCCGATGCCTGGAGGAAGCCGCGCCGGCCGAGGCCGCGCCGCAGAGCGGGCGCCATGTCCTGCCGCTCCATCTCACGCGCCCTCATGGGATGCGCGTTCGACGGCGCGCACGATCCGCATATGCGTGCCGCAGCGGCAAAGATTGGCGTTGAGGGCCTCTATGATGCCTTCGCGGCTCGGATGCGGCTCGCGGGCGAGGAAGGCCGCGGCGGTCATGATCATGCCGTTGATACAGTAGCCGCACTGCGCGGCCTGCTCCTCGATGAAGGCCTTCTGGACCGGATGCGGCTTCTCGATGGTGCCGAGGCCTTCCAGCGTGACGATCTTGGCCCCCTTCGTCGCGGCCATCGGCATCACGCAGGAACGGGTCGCGAACCCGTTCATGATCACCGTGCAAGCGCCGCATTCTCCGAGCCCGCATCCGAATTTCGGGCCGTGCAGGCCGAGATTGTCGCGCAAGGCGTACAGCAGCATGCTGTCCGGCTCCACTTCGACGAGCCGGTCCTCGCCGTTCACATTGAGCGTAACCTGCTGGGGCATCGCGGAGCATCCCGAAATATATCTCGGCGGATGCTAGGCCGGTGGAGAGGCCGCGCGGCACGCAATTTCCTCGCAGCATCCCCGCCAGACTTTCGTGTAACAGGCGGTTGAATTTTTGGATATCCGGCCGAAGTGATTTTTCTTATGGCGTACCCGTCCGTGGGTTAAGATCAGACAAACGAAAGATCGGGCTCCTCGCCGAGCAGGAACTGGCCCGCCGTCTCCAGATGCGAAGACCGTCCTTGCATCTGCTGCGCCACCGCGTGGATATCGCGGAACCTCCGCTCGAACGGGCTCGTTTCGAAAATCGCCGTCGCACCCGCCCAGGAATAAGCGAAGTCGGCGATGCGCGTCGCCTCGCGAATGACGTGCGTCGCCGCAAGCCGGATCGCGATGCGCTGCTCGAGCGTGATCCGGTCGGCGCGCAGCACCTCCTGCCAGATCTCGGAAATCGTGCCCATCAGATACATCCGCGCCGCGCGCAGCCGCGCTTCCGCCTCGGCGATCTCATACTGGCTCACCGGGCTCAGCCGCATCGGGTTGGCAAGCCCCCGCGGCGTCTTCTCCTTCGCCAGCGCGATCAGCGCATCGAGCATCGCCCGCGCAATCCCGAGCGCCACGCCCGCGAATCCGGAACCGAACAGGCTGTTGCTCGAATAATGGTAGAGTGGGGCGGCATAGCGCCGCTCCCCGGGCTCGTCGCGCGCCAGCGAATGCTCTTCCGGCACGAACAGATTCTCGACCGCGTAGGAATCGCTGCCCGTCCCGCGCAGGCCGATCACGTGCCAGATGTCCTGAAGCGATGTCTCCGAGGCGGGAAACAGCATCGTTCGCGTCAGCGTCTTGCCGTCCGGCCCGCGCCGTTCGCGCCCATCCTCCTCGGTCACAAAACAATGCGCGCCGATCCAGGTTGCGTGATGGCCGCCGCTCGTGAACGACCATTTGCCGCTCACCCGATATCCGCCCGCAACCGCGGCGGCCTTGCCCCCGAAACCTGCGCCCCAGGCGAGGATCGCCTGCGAATCGCCGCCGAAAATCTCGTTCGCGGCATGCGCGGGAAGGAAGGCGGCGACCGAAGCACACACATTGGTCTGGCCGAGACACCAGGCCGTGCTCGCATCGATCGCGGCCACCGCCTCCAGGATCGCAACGAAGGTCGGTGGATCGAGCTCGGCGCCGTTGAACGGGCGGGGAATCAGCAGGCCGAACATCCCGGCGGCCCGCAGCTCCGCAACGAGCCGCTCCGGCAGCCGCCGCTCGCGCTCGATCTCGGCCGCCGCGGCGGCTATGCGCGGAGCCAGCGCCCGCACCCTCCCGGGCCAGTCCGTGTGCGCCGAGCCCGCGCCCGCCACCCGGCTCTTCAGCGCCTCATCGGACATCGCCGCCCTCTTCTCGATCGCGATTGCGCGATATCCTGGGCTTCGAGCACGGAATTGGCAAGAAAGCGGCCCGCTTCGCCCCGCCGGAGTCCGGGCGCTCTACACAATCGGCCGGGGCCTCTCTATATAGCCGCCGGGCCTTCCCCCCGCCTCCTCATGCCTTCCTGCGCGTGCCGCGCAAACGCGGGGCCGCGAAAGAGAATGATGATGAACGATGCTGCGTCGCCCGCCCCGCGCGAGGATCTCGAGAGCATGCTCGCGCCGCCGCGGCCGCGGCGGACCTTCGCGATCATCTCCCACCCCGACGCCGGCAAGACCACGCTGACGGAAAAGCTCCTGCTTTTCGGCGGCGCCATCCGCGAGGCCGGGATGGTGAAGGCAAGGCGCGAGCGCCGGCATACGCGCTCGGACTGGATGAAGATCGAGCAGCAGCGCGGCATCTCCGTCTCGAGCTCGGTCATGACCTTCGAATTCGACGACACGGTCTTCAATCTTCTCGACACGCCGGGCCATCAGGATTTCAGCGAGGATACCTACCGCACGCTCACCGCGGTCGATTCTGCGGTGATGGTCATCGATGCCGCCAAGGGCATCGAGCTGCAGACACGAAAGCTCTTCGAGGTCTGCCGGCTGCGCGACATTCCGATCACGACCTTCATCAACAAGGTCGACCGCGAGGGCCGCAATCCGTTCGAGCTGGTCGATGAGATCGCTGCGACCCTCGCGCTCGATGTCTGCCCGATGACCTGGCCGATCGGCATGGGCGGCCTGTTCCGCGGCTGCTGGGATTTGCGCCGGAACCGCTTCATCGGCCTGAGCCGTCCCGGAGACGAAGAAGCCGGCGCGAGCGAATCGCACGAGGCGATCGTGCCCGAATCCCAGGCCGGGGAGCTCCGTGAGGATGCCGAGATGATCGAAGCCGGCTATTCCCCCTTCGATCTCGACGCCTATCGCGCGGGTCACCTGACACCGATCTATTTCGGCAGCGCGCTCGAGGATTTCGGCGTGCGTGAGCTGCTTCGCGGGCTCGTCGCCCACGCACCTCCCCCGCGCGGCCAGCCCGCCGACACACGCCTCGTCGCGCCCTCGGAGCCCAGCGTCACCGGCGTCGTCTTCAAGGTCCAGGCCAACATGGACCCGAACCATCGCGATCGCATCGCATTCATGCGAATCTGCTCCGGCCGGTTTCAGCGCGGCATGAAGCTGTTCCAGGTCCGCGCCGGCAAGACGTTCTCGGTGCAGGCCCCGATCTTCTTCTTCGCGCAATCGCGCGCGCTCGCGGAGGAAGCCTGGCCCGGGGACATCATCGGCATTCCCAATCACGGCACGCTCCGCGTTGGCGATACCTTGACGGAGGGTGAGCGGCTCCGCTTTTCCGGCGTGCCCGATTTCGCGCCCGAAATCCTCCGTCGCGTGCGGCTCGACGATCCCATGCGCGCCAAGCAGATGCGGCGCGCTCTCGAGGATCTCGCCGAGGAGGGCGTCGTCCAGGTCTTCCGCTCTCTCATCGGTTCCGAGTGGATCGTGGGCGCCGTCGGCGCGCTACAGCTCGACGTGCTCACCACCCGCATCGAGCAGGAATACAGGCTTCGTGTCGGCCTCGAATCCGCCGCCTACGAAACGGCACGCTGGATCAGCGCCGACGAGCCGTCGCATGTGAAGGAGTTCATCGAGGCCAACCGCCACGCAATGAGCGAGGATCGTGACGGCGCGCCCGTCTTCCTCGCCCGCAATGGCTGGGAGCTCAATTACGTGACCGAGAAATGGCCCCGCATTCGGTTCAATACGACCAAGGAACGCATCTGAGAGCCCGCCCCGACAATGCGCCTCCGGCAGGCAGGGAATTCTGTTCTTTCTTGAAAGAAAGAACCGAAGAGCTTTTTTCGTTCGGTTCGCAGTCCGAAGACTCTTCCTTTTCAATGCTTCATCGGGGCACATAACACCCACCGGGCGAAACCCTGAACGATCACGCCTCTTACGCGCTATAGTGGTATCGCCGCCGATCGGGCAGTCGTACTGTCCGGTGGGT
>JASHRV010000109.1 GCA_030037175.1 Acetobacteraceae bacterium | reverse complement strand
CAACTTCAACGCAATCGGCTTCGCCATCATCGGCGCCTTCATCCTCGCCTGGCTCGGCTCGATGCTGCTGGCGCAGCGGAGGAGTCCGGACCCGGCCACAGACTAAGAAAAACCATTGGGGGTCTGGGGCCTCCCATACTTGAACCCTTGGGCCCCAGTGGGGGTGTCGGGGGCAAAGCCCCCGACGAATAATAGATCTACTTCTTGAACATATGCGTGGCGTGGGTGATGGCAGCACCCGCGCGCATGGCGGCGGCCACCACCGCGGTCTCGGCGAGCTCGGCGTCCGTCGCGCCCGCTTTCCGCGCCTCGCCGGTGTGGATCTCGATGCAGTAGGGGCATTGGGTGGTGAGCGCCACGGCGAGCGCCATGATCTGCTTGGTCTTCGCGTCGAGCGCGCCGGGCGTGAAGGCGGCCTTGTCGAACGCCCAGAAGGCTTTCATGCCGGCCTCGGCGGCGGCATCCATGGTCTTCAGCGCGCCGAGGTTCTTCATGTCGTACATCGTTGTTTCCTCCTGGTTGTGCCGGTGAGGCGGATGGATTGAACGCGGCCCGCGGGGCCGGCGCAAGCGCCCCCGAAACCCGGCTTGTCCAATCCCTTGAAATCATTGAGCCGTTGGACAACGCGTTTTCGCCCGGATTTTTATCCCATTGATTCCATTTGCATTTTTTGCCGTCCCCGAACGAAAACCGCCCTTAGTGCGTCCAATTTTTTCTTCCCCTCCGGCTCCGCGTCTGCGCCGGCCCCCGCGCGACCAGATTGAGCGCGGTGCCCACCAGCGCGAGATGCGAGAAAGCCTGGGGAAAATTTCCGACCTGCCGCTTCGCCCTCGGGTCGTATTCCTCCGCGAGCAGCCCGACATCGTTGCGCAGCGCGAGCAGCCGCTCGAACATCGCCTGCGCCTCGCGCATCCGCCCCTGCATCGAGTACACGTCCGCGAGCCAGAAGCTGCACGCCAGGAACATGCCTTCCCCCGGCGGCAGCCCATCCACGCCGTCATCGGTGCGGTAGCGGCGCACGAATCCATCCACGAGCAGCTCCCGCTCGATCGCCGCCACGGTGCCGGCCACCCGCGGATCGTCGGGGGGCAGGAATCCCACCACCGGGATCATCAGCAGGCTCGCATCGAGCGCCGGCGAGCCGTAGCTCTGGGTGAAGCTGTTCTTCGTGGTGTCGAATCCCCTGGCGCAGATTTCCTCGTGCATGCGCCGGACCAGCGCCCGCCAGCGCGTGATCGGCGCCGGCAGGCCGTAGGTCTCCGCATCGCGCACCACGCGGTCGAACGCGACCCAGGCCATCACCTTCGAATGAACGAAGTGCCGCCGCCCGCCGCGCACCTCCCAGATCCCGTCATCGGGCTCCTCCCACATCGCCTCGAGATGCTCCATCACGGCCTGCTGCAGCGCCCAGGGCGCATGCGCAAGCGGCAGCCCGCCCTCGCGCGCGTGGTGCAGCGCGTCCATCACCTCCCCATACACGTCGAGCTGGCGCTGCTCCGCCGCCGCGTTGCCGATCCGCACCGGCCGCGCGCCCTCGTATCCCGGCAGCCAGGCCGCCTCCCACTCGGACAGCCGGCGCTCGCCGCCGATCCCGTACATGATCTGCACCTGCTCGGGGCTGCCCGCGACCGAGCGGTGCAGCCAGTCGCGCCAGGCGGCGGCCTCGTCGAAATAGCCCGCCTCCATCAGCGCCACGAGCGTCAGCGTCGCATCGCGCAGCCAGCAATAGCGGTAGTCCCAGTTGCGCGTGCCCCCGAGCGCCTCGGGCAGCGAGGTCGTCGGCGCCGCGACCATCCCGCCGGTCGGCTCGTAGGTCAGCGCCTTGAGCGTGAGCAGCGAGCGCCGCACGGGCTCGGTCCATTCGCCGGCCTCGCGCATCCGCCGGCTCCATTGCCGCCAATGCGCTTCGGTCCGCCCAAGCGCGTGCATGGCATCCAGCGCGGGCGGCACGCGTTCGTTCGAGCTCCAATAGCCGAGCACGAACGGGATGGTCTGGCCTTCGCCCACCGAAAAATGCCCGCGCGTGGCCATATCCTCCCCGCGCAGGGCAACCGGCGTCCGGAACACGAGCGCGTGCGGCCCGCCGATCGCGCTGATGCCGCTGCCGTCCTCGAGCTGCGTGACCCAGGGAATGGTCCGGCCGTAATCGAAGCGGACGACGAGATCGAGCTCCATCGCCACGCGCCCCTGCCTGCCCTGGACGAGGCGCACGAGCGTCGGCTGCGAGGCGCCCCAGACCATGAAATCGATCACGACGGCCGTGCCCTCTTCGGTCTCGAACTCGGTCTCGAGCACGAGGGTGCCGTTGCGGTAGGTCCGCCGCACGCGCGGGGCCGGGCTTGTCGGCGCGATCCGGAAGCGCCCATGCGTGCGATTGCCAAGCAGCGCGGCGAAGCAGGCATCGGAATCGAAGCGCGGCAGGCAAAGCCAGTCGATCGAGCCGTTGCGGCCGACCAGCGCGGCCGAGCGGCAATCGCCGATCAGCGCGTAATCCTCGATCGGGAGCGGTCCCTCCCCGCCATCCCGGCTCATGCCCGGCCCCCGTGGCGGAGCTCCATCCGCCCGATCTGGTGGCGATGGACCTCGTCCGGGCCGTCGAGGATGCGCAATGAGCGCGCGATGCGCCACATCTCGGGCAGGCCGAAATCATCCGCCACGCCGGCGCCGCCGAACATCTGTATGGCCCAGTCGATGACCCGGCAGGCCATTGCGGGCGCGGCAACCTTGATCATCGCGATCTCCCGCCTTGCCTCCTTGGCGCCCGCTTTGTCCATCTTCCAGGCCGCGTGCAGCACCAGAAGCCGGGCCTGGTCGATCATGATCCGCGCTTCCCCGATGCGCTCGACGCTCACCCCCTGCTCGGCGAGCGGGCGGCCGAAGGGCGCGCGCTCCCGGGCGCGCCGGCACATCAGCGCGAGCGCGCGCTCGGCGAGCCCGATCACGCGCATGCAGTGATGGATCCGGCCCGGCCCCAGCCGCGCCTGTGCGATCTCGAAGCCCATTCCCTCGTCCCCCAGGATGTTTTCGGCCGGCACACGCACGCCCTCGAACGTGATTTCGGCGTGGCCGTGCGGCGCGTCATCGGCACCGAAGACGGGCAGCATCCGCCGCACCGTGATGCCCGGCGTCTCGCGCGGGATCAGGACCATGGATTGCTGGCGGTACTTGTCGGGATCATCCGGCGCGGTCTTGCCCATCAGGATGATCAGCCGGCAGCGCGGATCGCCGGCACCCGAGGTCCACCATTTCCGCCCGTCAACGACGTAGCTCCCGCCGTCACGGGCGATGCGGGCGCGGATATTGGTGGCATCCGAGGAGGCGATCTCGGGCTCGGTCATCGCGAAGCAGGAGCGGATCTTTCCGGCCAGCAGCGGCCCGAGCCACTCCTCCTTCTGTTCCGCCGTCCCGAAGCGATCGAGGATCTCCATGTTGCCGGTGTCCGGGGCGGAGCAGTTGAACACCTCCGAAGCCCAGGGCACGCTTCCCATGATCTCGGCGAGCGGGGCATATTCGTGGTTGGCGAGCCCCGGCCCATGCGCCGGATTGGGCGAGAAAAGATTCCAGAGCCCGGCCGCCTGCGCCTTTTCCTTGAGCCGCTCGATCACCGGCACGGGCTGCCAGCGATCCGCCGCTTGCGCGCGCTCGGCTTCGTAGGTCGGCTCGTTCGGGGTGATCTCCGCCTCCATGAAGGCGCCGAGCCGGGCGCGGAGCGCCTGCACCTTTTCCGCGTCGGAAAAGTCCATTCTTCGTTTCCCCCGAACGGTCAGAGCAGCAGCACGCCCGCGACGATCGTCAGCACCGTCAGCGGCGCGCCGACGAGGAAGTAGGTCCCGAATCCGATCTCGACCCGCCGCGCCCGCGCCCGGCTCACCACGATCAGGTTGGCGACCGAGCCGAGAATGGTGAAATTTCCGGCGAGCGTCGAGGCCATGGCGACGACCAGCCAGGCCCGACCGGGATCGGGCAGGCCGGCGACGAAGGGGCGCAGCACCAGCACCGCGGGCACGTTGCTCACGATGTTGGAGAGCACCGCCGTGATCAGGCTTAGGATAGGCGTGCTCGTCAGATGCAGCCCGCCGATCGCGGCCAGCACGGGCGGGGTCAACACCTCCCGCTCGAAGCCCGCGACGACGATGAAGAGGCCGGCGAACATCAGGAGCAGCGTCCAGTCGATCTCGTCATAGATCTTCTGGATCTTGACCCGTCGCGAGAGCAGCAGGACCGCGCCGGCCACCGCAGCGGCTTCGGCCGGCGGGACGGCGGCGAAGAGAGCGAGCATCAGCCCGAGTGTCACGATCAGCGCCTTGCCCATGACCACCGGGTTCGGCCGCGGCGGCGGCAGCCGTGCCTCGAGCCGCCCGCCGGCCAGGAATTCCGAGCGCCAGACAAGCGCGATCAGGAGGAAGGCGAGCACCAGCCCGACGGACGCGACCGGCAGAAGGGCGGCTGCGAACCGTCCGTACCCGATCCCCGAAAGGCTGCCGATGATCATGTTCTGCGGATTGCCGGTGATGGTCGCAACACCGCCGATATTCGCCGCCATCGCCACCGCGAGCAGATAGGGCACCGGGTTGCGCCTGAGGCTGAGCACGAGGTCGAGCACCAGCGGCGTGAAGGCGAGGCAGACGGCGTCATTGACGAGGAATGCCGAAAGCACGCCGGAAAGCAGCACCACGGCGGCGAGGAGCACGAGCGGATGCCGCGCCCGCGCCGCGGCCCAGGCGGTGAGCAGGCGGAAAAAGCCCGAGAGGCGGAGATTGGCGACCACGATCATCATCCCGAGCAGGAGGGTGATCGTGTTCATGTCGATCGCCCGATAGGCGTCGGGCAGGCTCAGCGCCCCCACCGCCACCATGAGGCTCGCACCGAGGAAGGCCGCTCCGGCGCGGTCGAGCCGGAAGCCCGGCAGGCGGCCGATCGCGATCACCGCATAGGTCGCGGTGAAGACCGCGAGGCTCGCGGCGCGGCGCACCGTCTCCGGTTCCTTCACGCTGGTTCCGTCACCCCGCGGTTTTCCGCCGTGAGTCTGCCGGAGCGGCGCCCCGCCGTCCAAGGGGGCGGGCGAAAAACAAATCCTTACCAAATCCCGGGTTGCCACGGCGCGGAAGACCATGTCTCTATGCGCCCGTCGTGCCGTCCGGGCGCGGGCCGTCCTGCCCGCCGGGCACGCGGCGCCGCATGCGCGTACGGCTCTGTCCTTTCGTCTGCTTGAGGAGGCTCGGGGTAATGGGCGAAGGTGGGTGCCGGTCGCGGCGCAAGCTGACGGGCAAGGCGGGCGCTTAGGCGATGGATGCCGCACTGCGCGAGGCCACCCGGCCGCGGGCCTTCTGGTGGCTCCGGGTCCGTCCCTCCCAGCCGCTTTCGTTCTTCGAATTCTGGCCCTCCTGGCTCTTCTACGCCCCGGTCGCGCTGCAATGGATCGCGCTGAGCCTCCGCTATGGCTCGCCGCTCCTGCTCACCGCCGCCAACCCGCGCATCGCCGCGGGCGGGCTCTGCGGAGAGTCCAAGACTTCGATCCTCGACCAGGTGGAGGGCGAGGCGAGAGGCTGGATCGCCCCCTATACGAGCCTGGTCACGGATGCCGATCCGGCCCGCGACCTGCCGGCCGCCGAGAGCGCGCTCGAACGCGCCGGCCTCTCCTACCCGCTCGTCGGCAAGCCCGATATCGGCTGCAACGGCACCGGCGTGCGCATGATCCGGGATCGGGCGAGCCTCGCGCGCTTCCTTGCCGACTATCCGCGCGGGGTCGGGGTGATCCTGCAGGAGTTCGTTCCCTATGAGGGCGAGGCCGGGCTCTTCTATGTCCGGCTGCCCGGAGAGAGCACGGGGCGCGTCACCTCGCTCACGCTCAAATCGGCGCCGGTGGTGATCGGCGACGGGCGCTCGACGCTCGAGGAGCTGATCCGCAAGGACCCGCGGGCAGGACTCGTGCCGCATCTCTATCTGCCCCGCCTCGCCGGGCGGCTTGCGGACGTGCCGGCAACGGGCGAGGCCGTGCGGCTCGTCTTCGTCGGCAACCATTGCAAGGGCTCGACCTTCCGCAACGGCGCCGGCGAGATCACCGCCGCGCTGACGCAGGTGGTGGACAGCATCGCCCGGGCGATCCCGGAATTTCATTTCGGGCGGATCGATGTGCGCTACGCGTCCCTGGCCGAGCTCCGCCGCGGCCGCAGCTTCCGCATCATCGAGATCAACGGCGCGGGCTCGGAAGCCACCCATATCTGGGACCCGAGCACGCGGCTCACGGACGCCTATGCCGCCCAGTTCTTCCACTATCACGCGGCCTTCGCGATCGGGCGCGCGAACCGCGCCCGCGGCCACCGCCCGCCCGGCATCCGCGAGCTCCTTCGCCTGTGGCGGCGACAGAAAGAGCTGATGGCGTCCTATCCGATGAATGATTAGGGCCGCGGTCCGGCCGCTGTGGCCAAGGATCTGTACCATCTGGCCCGTATTCGCGTTTCGGATAGGGTTAATGGATTGAAATTACGGGAAATTCTACCCGAGGCCGGGAGCGGGCCAAAGCCCAAATCGGCCACAGAATAACAAGCCTGAATGAGATACAATAAGGTGGATCAGGAACCTTCTTTTTCTGAAGAAAAAGAAGCAAAAAGACTTTTTTCCGTTTTCCGGACCCGGCGCCATCCCGGGATTCGTTGGCTAGAGCGTGATCGCCGAAGGTGGGGGAACCGGAGGCGTTTGATCACGCGATAAAACAAAGGCTGGAGCGGGATGCGTGAGCATGAGCGAACGCATCCCGCTCTATTGCAGGGCCGCGACGGCGAAGAGCTTTTGCGGGTCCGTCCAGATGCGGCTGACGCGCCAGCCGGCGCGCATCGCAAGCGCCATGAGACGCGGCTCGGTGAATTTGTGGCTGTTCTCGGTGTGGATCGTTTCGCCGCGCCGAAAGATGATGCGCTTGCCCGCGACATGGACGATCTGGTCGCACCGGCTTTCGAGATGCATCTCGATCCGATGCTCCGCCGGATTCCACACCGCGCGATGCGCGAATGCTTCGATGTCGAAATCGGCTTCGGCCTCGCGGTTGAGCCTTGCGAGAATGTTGCGGTTGAAGGCGGCGGTTACGCCGGCGGCATCGTCGTACGCCGCGAGCAGCAGATCGGTCGGCTTTTCGAGATCGGCGCCGACAAGGAATGTCGCCCCTTCTCCGAGCGTGGCGCGCACGCGCCTGAGGAAGCCGATCGCGGCGGGCGGATCGAGATTGCCGATCGTCGAGCCGGGAAAGAAACCGAGGCGCGGCGTGCCGAGAACATCACGCGGCAACGTGATCGGGTCGAGGAAATCGGCGAGGATCGGATGCACCCGGATCGCCGGAAATGCCTGCGCCATCCTGGCCTTGAGCGAAGCAAGCGCATCCGCGGCGATGTCGATCGGCACGTAGCCCGCGATATCGAGCGGGGCGAAGAGCAGCGCCGCCTTTGCCTCGTCGCTCGCTCCATATTCCACGAGCGACGATCGCCGCGCGACAAACCCGTCGAGCTCGGGTGCGAGCGAGACCAGGATCTCCCGCTCCGTTCGTGTCAGATAATATTCCGGCAGCCGCGTGATCTCGCCGAAGAGGACGCAGCCCGCCTCATCATAGAAGAGCTTCGGCGGCAGCGACTTGCGCGGCGAGAGAAGGCCCGCGAGCGCATCGGCTGCGATCCCCTCCCCGATGCTGGCTCGGGTCTTTTCGACGCTCTGCACGCCTCAGGCGTCCCGCCCGAGGCGAAGGCCCGAGAATTGCCAGCGTTTGTCCGGGTGGAAGAAATTGCGGTAGCTCGACCGCGCATGACCGGGAGGGGTTGCCGCGGAGGAGCCGCGCAGCACCATCTGGTTGATCATGAACTTGCCGTTGTATTCCCCGATCGCTCCGGCCTGAGGACGAAAGCCCGGATAGGGGCGATAGGCGCTCTCGGTCCATTGCCAGACATGGCCTGTCATTCCGTGAAGACGCGGATCGCCCGACGCCGCCTCCCACTCGGCTTCGCTGGGCAGACGTGCCGAAGCCCAACGCGCGAAGGCATCCGCCTCGTACCACGAGATGTGGCGGACCGGCTGATCGGGATCGAGCGGCTTCGACCCGGCCGGGCCGAACGCGAACCAGGCACCGTCCTCGTTCCGCCAATAGAGCGGTGCCTGCCAGCCATTCCGCTCAACCGCTTCCCACCCGTCCGACATCCAGAGCGCGGGCGTCCGGTAGCCGCCGTCGCTCACGAAATCGAGCCATTCGCGATTGGTCACCGGCCGGTCGGCAAGCTGATAGGGCTCCAGATGCACGATGTGCCGCGGGCCCTCGTTATCGAAATGAAATCCGCAGCCGTCATGCCCGATCGCGACGTCGCCACCCGGGAAACCGATGAAGCGCGCCTTCCCTTCTCGCGTGCCGGGCTCGCGCCAGAACGGCATGGGGGCCGGCCGAAGCGGGTTCTCGGCAAAGGCATGTGTCACATCGGTGACAAGCAATTCCTGATGCTGCTGCTCATGGTGCAGCCCGAGCGTGATGAGCGCGCGGAGATCGGCGCTCTCTCTTCCGAGCAGCCGGATCATCGCGACATCAACCTCAGCGCGATAATCGCTGACCTCGGCGGCCGATGGCCGCGTGATCATTCCGCGTCGGGGGCGCGGGTGCCGCGGCCCCACGGCCTCATAGTAGGAGTTGAAAAGATAGCGAAACGAAGGATGGACCGGCCTGTAATCCGCGAGGTGAGGCACCAGCACGAATTCCTCGAAGAACCACGTGGTGTGCGCGCGGTGCCACTTGACGGGGCTCGCGTCCTCCATCGACTGGATGCACTCATCCTCGGGCGAGAGCGCTGAGGCGAGGTGCTCCGTATGTGACCGAACCGCCGAATAAGCCGCGTGATCGGTCGATGGAGCGAATGCATCCATAGGCTCTCTCCTCGGGCTCTCGCAGCGAAGATAGGGAGCGATGGCGGGATGGGAACCCCCCGCGTTTAGAGCAGGGTGTTGAAAAAGGCCAGGGCTCCGCCCTGGACCCGGCAAAGGCGGAGCCTTTGCAATCCATTCGCTGTCGGCCGCCGCTCGGGCGGTGCCGGCTCCCGGGATGATCGGGGGCGGGCATGATCGGCGCGAGACGAGGCTTTGGTCGCCCTGATCCCTGCCGCC
>JASHRV010000014.1 GCA_030037175.1 Acetobacteraceae bacterium | reverse complement strand
GACCGCGCTCGCGGTCATGGGGCTGCTGCCGAGCCCGCCCGCCCGCATCGCCGCCGGCTCGGCGCGCTTCGCCGGCGAGGACCTCACCCGGCTCTCCCCGCGCCAATGGCGGCGCCTGCGCGGCCCCGGCATGGCGATGGTCTTCCAGGAGCCGATGACCTCGCTCAACCCGGTGCTCACCATCGGCGAGCAGATCGTGGAAACGATCCGCGCCCATGAGCCCGGCCGCGCCGCGCCGATCGTCGCCCGCGCCATTGCACTCCTGGAAAAAGTCGGCATCGCCTCCGCCGCCGCCCGCATGGGCGATTATCCGCACCAGCTCTCCGGCGGCCAGCGCCAGCGCGTCATGCTCGCGATCGCGCTCGCCTGCCGCCCGCGCCTCCTCATCGCGGACGAGCCCACCACCGCGCTCGATGTCACCATCCAGGCTCAGATCCTCGATCTCATCCTCGATCTTCGCGACGAATTCGGCATGGCCGTCATCGTCATCACCCACAACATGGGCGTCATCGCGGAAACGGCGGACCGCGTGCTCGTCATGTATGCCGGCCGCATCGTCGAGCAGGCGCCGGTCGCCGCCCTCTTCGACAGCCCCGCCCACCCCTACACCCGCGCCCTCCTTTCCTCCGCGCCGACGCTGGAGCTCGACCAGGCCCGCCTCACCGCCATTCCCGGCACGCTGCCCGATCCGCGCCACCGCCCGCCCGGCTGCCGCTTCGCGCCCCGCTGCGCCTATGCCGAGCCCGCCTGCACTTCTTCCCTGCCGCCGCTCGCGCCCCTGACCCCCACCCATCAGGCGGCCTGCATCCGCCTCGGAGCCCTGAGTCCCTCGTGAGTCCGCTTGTGGAGGGCCTCGCTCTCGAAAAACATTTTTCCCTCGGCGCCCGCGCCTTCTGGGGCCGCCCGCACCGCACGCTCCGCGCGGTGGACGGGGTCGATCTTTCCATCCTCCCCGGCGAGACGCTCGGCCTGGTCGGTGAATCCGGCAGCGGCAAATCGACCCTCGGCCGCCTCCTCATCCGCCTCATCGAGCCCAGCGCCGGCCGCATCCTCTTCCGCGGGGAGGACATCACCCACCGCCCGCGCCGCGCGCTCGCCGCCTCACGCCGCGCGATGCAGATCGTCTTCCAGGACCCGTTCTCCTCGCTCGATCCGCGCATGTCGGTCGAGCAGATCGTCATGGAGCCGCTCCGCATCCACGGCGCCCGCGCCGACGAGGCCGCCCGCCGCACGGTCGCGGAAATGCTCGACCGCGTCGGGCTTCCCGCCCGCGCCGCCGCGCGCTTTCCCCACGAGTTCTCGGGCGGGCAGCGCCAGCGCATCGGCATCGCCCGCGCCCTCGTGCTGCATCCGGAATTCCTCGTCTGCGACGAGCCCGTTTCCGCGCTCGACGTTTCGGTCCAGGCCCAGATCGTCAACCTGCTCACCGATCTGCAGCAGGCGCTTGGCCTCACCTATCTCTTCATCGCCCACGACCTCGCCGTGGTCCGCCACATCGCGAGCCGTGTGGCGGTCATGTATCTCGGCAAGATCGTGGAAATCGGCCCCAAGCGCGATCTCTATGCCGCGCCGCTCCATCCCTACACCCAGGCGCTGATCGCCGCCGTCCCCGTCCGCCATCCCTCATCACGGGCGGCCGGCCGCGCCCGCCGCGCCCAGCTCGCGGGCGATCTGCCGAGCCCGCTCGCGATCCCGCCGGGCTGCCGCTTTCATCCCCGCTGCCCGCACGCGATGCCCATCTGCCGCACGGAGGCGCCGGCGCCGGTGGAGGCCCGTCCCGGCCATATCGTCTCCTGCCATCTCATTGAAAACAAACGGTAATCTTCCACCCCCGGTTTTTCCCTGCGTCCAACCCGTTGATTCAAAACACAATAAACTCAAAAACCCCCTTTTTCTTGTCCAAACCGTCCAATTGACCCGCGCCGCCCAACCGCTACCTTTCGGCGCCGCACACGAACGACATTCCGGGGGAAACCACATGTCCGTCATCGATCTTCCGAAGCCCGACCATGCCCACAACATGCGCCTCATCGGCTGGAGCGATCAGGGCGGCCGGCTCGATGGCGTGCAGATCATGGTCCATCGCGGCTACGCCTATATCGGGCACATGTTCTCGAAGGGCTTCAGCATCGTCGATGTGCGCGATCCCGCCCGCCCGCGCCCCGTCAACTATTTTCCCGCCCCGCCCAACACCTGGAACATCCATCTCCAGACACACGACGATCTTCTGCTCGTCATCCACGCCAAGGACATGTTCGCGGACGCCGCCTTCGCCGACGAGCACGCCTATTACAAGGGAACCATCGGTCACACGGTCGGCACGGCGCACGGCACGGAAGGCAAGCGCAACTGGTCCGCGGGCCTCGCCGTCTACGACATCGCCGCGCCCGAATCACCGCGCCGCATCGGCTTTCTCCCGATCGAGGGCGGCGGCATTCACCGCGCCTGGTATGTCGGCGGGCGCTGGGCCTATGCCTCGGCGCTGATCGACGGTTTTTCCGACTACATCCTCATCACCATCGACATGGCCGATCCCGCCAACCCGCGCGAAGCCGGCCGGTTCTGGCTGCCCGGCATGAATCTCGCGGCCGGCGAAACCCCCTCCTGGCCCGCCACCACCCGCATGGGCCTCCATCACGCCGTCGTCCACGGGGACACCGCCTACGCCGCCTGGCGCGACGGCTGCCTCGCCGTGATCGATGTGGCGGACCGCGCCGCACCCAAGCTCATCACCCACCGCAGCTGGTCGCCGCCCTTCGGCGGCGGCACCCACAACTGCCTGCCGCTGCCTGACCGCAACCTCCTCATCGTTGTCGACGAGGCGGTGCTCGACCACCAGGAAGACGGCATGAAGCCGATCTGGGTCTTCGACAACCGGGTGCCCGCGAACCCGGTCAGCATCGCAACCTTTCCCAACCCGACCGAGGCCGACTATGTCGGCATCGGCGGGCATTTCGGCCCGCACAACATCCACGAGAACCGGCCCGGCAGCTTCGTCAGCTCCGAACTCATCTTCGCGACCTACCAGAACGCGGGCATCCGCGTCTTCAACATCCGCGACCCCTACCGCCCGGAGGAAGTCGCTTCCCTCGTCCCGCCGAAGCCGGCGAAAATGATGGACCACCGCCCCAACCGCGCCCAGGTGATCCAAACCGCGGACGTCTTCGTCGACCGCAACGGCCTGATCTACGCAACCGACTACAACGCCGGCCTTGCGATCATGGAGTTTTCTGTCTGACCCAGGGGGCTTTGCCCCCTGGTCGGGGGCTCTGCCCCCGACACCCCCGGCAAAGGCGGAGCCTTTGCAATCCATGACTTATACTTCAATAAACCCCATTGACTCAACAAACGGATGGGGTCTGGGGCCTCAAGGCCCCAGCGGGGTCCAGGGGCAGAGCCCCTGGCCTTACTTCCCCCAGATCTTCTTGTACGCATCCTCGTACCCGTTCGTCGGGTCGTAGAGATTCTGCGGCCCGCCGTCGCTGTCGAGATTGCTGTGCACGAAGAGGTGCACGGGGTCGACGAACCCGCTCGGCGGCGCGCCGGCAAAGGCGCGGTTCAGCTCGTCGATCGTCTGCCAGCCCTGCATCCGGAGCGGCTCGGCGACCGTCGCCACCTGGTACTGCTGGGTGCGGATGCGTTCGAAGGCCGAGACCGATCCGTCGCCGGCGGAGATGCTGAAGGGCGGGCTCGTGCCCGAGATCCCGGCCGATTGCAGCGCGGGGGCCATGAAATCGAAATAGAGGTCGTTGATTCCGATCGAGTAGGTCCATTTCGTGCCGTACTGCTCGAGCAGAGCGGTGGTGAGCTGGCCCATGCGCGAGGAGACATAGGCGAGCGGCGTGTCCTTCACCGCGAGGATCGTGCAGCCCGTGCATTTCTTGAGCCATTCCACCATCGCATCGGACTTGGCGATCGCGACCTTGTATTCGGAATCGGTGAAGATCACGACGCCCGCGTGCCCGTCGGATTGGGCCACCGCGTAGAGCGCCGCCGCCTTGCCCACGTCGGGTGGGTTGGTGGTCACGTTCCAGAACACGTAGGGGTCATGCAGCGTGCCCGCTGTGCCGCCGGCATGCCAGCCCACCACCTTGATCCCCGCCTTCTCCGCCTGCTCGACGAGCGGGGCGGATTGGATCGCATCGACGCTGCCGAGGATGATCCCGTCCGGCTTGAGCGCGATCGCCTGGGAGAGCGCGGCATTCTGCCCGGAAACCGTCCCGGCGCCGTCGAGCAGGCGGAAGTTCCAGCCGATGATCTTCGCGGCTTCCTCTGCGCCCATGCCGACGCCGCGCGCGCCGCCGTTGCGCATGTCGTTGGCGACGTAAACGACCGTCTTGCCCGGCACCGCCTTGGGCCCGGTGGTCGGTCCGGTCCATGGGATCACCGGGTCCGTCACCTGTGCCACGAATTTCTTCGCGTAATCGACGAACTGATCCTGCGCGTGCGCCGTTGCCGCGAAAAGCCCCGCCGCGGCGAGTCCGGCGAGCGCCGCCCGCCGCAGCGAACTTCTTTTGTCTTGCCCGTTCTTTTCCAGCATCGTTTCTCCCTCCTCGTTCGCGGGGCCTTCTGGCCCTCGCGGATTATTTTCCCCAGATCTTGCGGTACTCGGCCTGGTACCCGTTATCTGGATCGAACACGTTCTGCGGCCCGCCATCGGTGCCGATATTTGCGTGGATGAAGAGGTGCACCGGATCGACGAACCCGCTCGGCGGCGCACCCGCGAAGGCCCGGTTCAACTCGTCGATCAGCTGCCAGCCTTGCAGGTGCAAGGGCTCGGCCACCGTCGCGACCTGGTATTGCTGTGTGCGGATGCGCTGGAACGCCGAGGAGGAACCATCGCCGCCCGAGATGTTCCACGGATGCCCGTCGCCCGGGATTCCCGCCGCCTGAAGCGAGGGCCCCATGAAATCGTAGTAGAGGTCGTTGATGCCGAGCGAATAGGTCCATGCCTTGCCGAACCGCTCGAGCAGCGAGGTGGTGAGCTGCGGCATCCGGCTCTGCGTCTGGCCGAGCGGCGTATCCTCGGTCGCGAGAATCTTGCAGCCCGCGCATTTCTTGATCCAGCTCGCCATCGCGTTCGATTTCGCGATCGCCAGCGCATATTCGCTGTCGGTGAAGATCACGACGCCCGCATGCCCGTCCGATGTCGCAACGGCGTAAAGCGCCGCGGCCTTCGAAACCTCCGCCGGATCGGTCGAGACATTCCAGAACACGTCCGGATGCGTCATCGCTCCCGCTGTCGGCCCGGCGTGCCAGCCCACCACCTTGATGCCCGCCGCCTCCGCCTGCTCCACCAGCGGCGCGGACTGCACCGCGTCCACTCCGCCCAGGATGATGCCGTTCGGCTTGAGCGCGATTGCCTGCGAGAGCGCCGAGTTCTGCCCCGAGACCGTGCCCTGGCCATCAAGGATGCGGAACTTCCAGCCGATCACCTTCGCCGCCTCGGCCGCCGCCTCCGCCGCCCCGCGCGGCCCGCCATTGCGCTGGTCGGTGGAGACGTAAACCACCGTCATGCCCGGCACCGCCTTCGGCCCCGTGGTCGGGCCGGTCCAGGGAATGGTCGGGTTCGTCACCTGTGCGACGAACGCTTTCGCGGACTGAACGAACGCGTCGTCCGCGCGCGCCCCATGTGCCGCGAGCCCGATCGCGGCGGCAACCATCATTCCTCCGCCGACCCGCCGGAAGCTTTTCCCCATCGCGAAATTTCCTCCCTTGGAGATTACGTCCCGCAAATTTACGTCCCGCCGGCACGCTTGGCGGCGGCATAGCGGCGCTGCGCCACGCCGGCGAGCCCGATTGCGATCACCAGCGTGACGCCGTTGAAGAGCGGCTCGACGAAGAACGTACCGCCCAGCTGCTCGATCCCGGAGATTCCGACGGCGAGGATCACCACCGCCACCACCGTGCCCCAGACATTCACCCGCCCGGGCTTGATCGTCGTCGAGCCGAGGAAGGCGCCGACCAGCGCCGGCAGCAGATATTCGAGCCCAACGCTCGCCTCGCCGATCCTGAGCTTGGCCGCCAGCACCACGCCCGTGAAGGCGGTGAGGAACCCGGAGGCGACGAACACGCCCATCACATAGCGCCGCACCGGAATCCCGTTGAGCTCGGCGGCGCGCGGATTGGCCCCGATTGCGTAGAGATGCCGCCCGATCGGCAGCCGCTCGGAGACGATCCAGAGGATCACCGCCACCACCGCGACATAGAAGGCCGGAATCGGGATGCCGAGGAAGGAGAGATCGTTGATCGCGAGGAACGCCGGCGGCAGCGTGCCGATCACCTGCTGCCCGCCGGTGTGCCAGAGCGCCAATGCATAGATGATCGTGCCCGTGCCGAGGGTCGCGATGAAGGAATCGATCTGCGCTACCTCGACGAGCAGCGCGTTGATGAAGCCGCTGACGATCCCCGCCAGCAGAACGAGCACGACCGCCGCCGGCCAGGGAATCCCATAATAGACCTGCAGGCTGATCGCGAGGATGTGCCAGAGCACGATCCCGTAGCCGACGGTGAGATCGATGCGGCCCGCCATCATCGGAATCATCGAGGCGAGCGAGAGAAGCGCGATCACGGACTTGTCCGCGAGCATCGAGCGCAGGTTGAGCGCGGTCGGGAACGTCTTCGGCAGCAGCAGGGAGAAGAAGACGATCAGCGCCACGGTGAGCAGCGGCAGCCCATAGACCGTCAGCCGCCGGCGGAACGCGGCCCCCGGGGACATCGCGCGGAACTCGGCGCGGGTCGGCTCCAGCGCATTCGATTTCAACGACAGCATGCCGCCCTCCTTCAGGCGATCTGACGCTCTGCCCCGAGGCTTGCCGAAGCGGCGGCAAGCAGATTGGCGATGGAAAGCTCCTGGGCGCCGAGCTCGCCCGCCACGATCCCATGGTCGAAGACGAGCGCGCGATGGCAAACCTTCGCGATCTCCTCGAAATCGGTCGAGACGATGATGATCGCCGCCCCCGCCGCCAGCACCGTCTCGAACAGCCCGTAGATCTCGGCCTTGGCACCGACATCCACGCCCGCGGTCGGGTCCTCGAAGACATAGACCTTGCCCGCGAGGTCGAGCGCCCGCCCCACGACCACCTTCTGCTGATTGCCGCCCGAGAGCGCCTCGATCAGCAGCCCCGGATCGTTCGGCCTGAGCCCCACGCGCTGCCCGAGGCGGCCGGCTTCATCTCTCTCCGCGCCCGGCGCGAGGTAGGAGAAGAGGCCGCGCCCCTTGGCGAGCGGATTGACGAAAAAATTCTCGCACACGCTGCGATAGGGAATGACGGATTCGGCGGCGCGGTCGCCGCACACCAGCACGATGCCGCTCGCCATCGCCGCGCGCGGCGAATCCGGCATGATCGGCCTTCCATCGAGCAGGATGCGCCCCGCGCTCGGCGCGGCGAGCCCGAACAGCGCCCGCCCCACGCGCTCCTGCCCCGCGCCGCGCAGCCCGGCGAGCCCCACCACCTCGCCCGCGTGAATGCTGGCATCGATCGGCCCGACCTCGCCGATCCGAAGCTCCTCGAAGGCGAGCCGCGCCGCGCCTTCCCGCCGCGCCGGGCGGCGGAACACCTGCGCCGCCTCGCGCCCGACGATCAGCAGGATGATCTCCTCCGCCGTCACGTCGCCGATGCGCCGCTCGCCCGCCACGCGCCCGTCGCGCAGCACCACCACGCGGTCGGCGATCTCGAACACCTCGTCGAGCCGGTGGGAGACATAGATCATGCCGACCCCGTTCGCCCGGAGCCGGCGAAGTGCTGCGAACAGCCGCGCCACCTCGTCGGCGGGCAGGCTCGCCGTCGGCTCGTCCAGCACCAGCACCTCGCACTCCGCGGCGAGCGCGCGCGCGATCGCCACCAGCGACTTCTCGGTCCGGCTCAGGCTCTGGATGCGCACATCGGGGTTGATGTCGGCGCCGAGCACCGCGAGCGCCGCCTCTGCACGCCGCTCCGCCGCCCGGTAATCGACGAGCCCGAAGCGGCGCGGATAGCCGAGCGTCAGGCAGATATTCTCCGCCACCGTCATCCATTCGACGAGGCCGAGATCCTGGTGGATGAAGGCGATCGGCAGCCGCGTGACCGCTCCGCTCACGTCCTCGCCGCGAAACAGGATGCGCCCCGCGTCAGGCTTGTGCACGCCCGCGAGGATTTTTATCAGCGTCGATTTGCCGGCACCGTTCTCGCCGAGCAGGGCGAGAATCTCGCCCCGCCCGAGCGTGAGGCTCACATCGGCAAGCGCCTGGGTCGCCGCGAACGCCTTGAAGATGCCCTGCACGGCGAGAAGCGCGCCGCCCTTTTCGTCGGGGGCGTCGGCAATGCGGGAAGGGAGAGGGGCGCTCTCATTCATCATCCTCGGACGTTCCCTGGCAGCCTGGCCTTCCCGGCCCGGTCTGCAATCAGGACAGTATCCGCGCACTGGGCCCGGCCGCCAAGTGGCCCCGGGCCCCAATCGTTTGTTGAGGCAATGGGGAGTTTCGAGGTAAAAATACGGTGTCGGCTCAGCGGCCCAGGTAGCGCACCACGCCGATCGCCACGCTGCACAGAATGAGCAACGCCGGATTGGTGCGGGTCGTCATCAGCAGCGCGAAGACGACGAGCGCGATGCCGCCATTGAGCCAGCCATGCATGGCCCCCTTCGCCATGGTGATCGAGCCGGCGAGCAGGAGCCCGATCGAGACGGGCGCCAGCCCGCGCTGGACGGAAAGCCGCCACGGCCACTGCTCGAGCCTGCTCCAGGCCCGCCCGACGGCGAAGGTGAGCAGCGCCGTCGGCAGGAAGAACGCGATGACGACGGCAAGCGCGCCCGCCGGCCCCGCGACCCATTCGCCGATCGCGGCCACCATCATCATGTTCGGCCCCGGCGAAAGCTGACCGACGCTGTAGAAATGAATGAGCTGCGGAAATGTCAGCCAGTGATGGACTTCGACGGTGAGGATCTTCATCTCCGGGAAAGCCGCCATCCCGCCGCCCACCGTCAGCAGCGAGAGATAGCCGAAAACCGCGACGAGCGCGGGAAGCTGCTTCATTTTGCGCTGAGCCTTGCGGCCGCCGGGCGCGGCCGGCGCCACCAGATGGCGATCGCGCCTGCGAGAAAGAGAGCCGCCAGCACGGAAAAATGGAACAGGTTCACCAGGGCCACGGTCAGGGTTACGAGCACGATATCGCCGATCCCGCTGAGCGACTTCCGCCCGAGATCGGCCGCGACGAAAAAGGTGATGCCGGTCGCCGCGGCCGCGACGCTGCTGAGCAGCACGGTCACGATCGCGCGGTCGCCGCGATGGGCGTAGATGACCGCCGTCGCCATCATGATCAGCGCGCCCGGCAAGCAGATCCCGACGATGGCGGCAGCAGCGCCCCGCACGCCGCGCAGCTTATCGCCCATCAAAATCGCCATGTTGGTGCCGTTGAGGCCCGGCAGCGCCTGGCACATCGAGAGCATCCGCACGAACTCCGGATCGCTCAGCCATCGCTTCCGGCCGACCAGGCCGCGCCTCAGATAGGCGACCAGGCCGCCGCCGATGCTCGTCGCGCCGATCGAAAGAAAGACGAAAAAAATCTCGCCGACCGTCGCCCGTACCGCGCGTTCTCCCCGCCGCCGCCGGGTCCGCCCGATCGCAGCGTTCCCCTGCGCCTTACTCATGGCGCTGGGGCGCGTTGCCGTTGCAGCGGTACACCGCCCCGGTCTTGGTCGTGCCCAGCATCACCATGTCTTCGCCGAGTGTCTGAACCAGCTTGAAGAAATGCTGGCAGCGCTCGATCACCTTGTCGTGCAGTTCGTCCGCGCGCTTGAATCGGGCCTGGAATGCGAACTCGCCCACCAGAGGCGAATGGTCCCCGCGCATGCGCCAGAGCGCGATATTGGCCATCGCGCTGATGCCTTTTCCGAAGTCCAGCACGGCGAGATCGAGCATCACTTCTTCGACGATCGCCTGGTTGACGAGATCGACACGATCCGTTCCGGTCTCGCGCAGCGGTTCGAGGCATGGGAAAGCGCGCCCCAGCATTACCATTGAGGTGCGGTCCACCTGGGGCGCCTCGCTCAGGGGGAACTGGGCATTGTGCGAATAGAGCACGCGCGCGCCGCCCACATATTCGCGCAAAGGCAGCACCTCGGCCTTGAACTTGATCCTGTGCCTGATGTCGAACTTGGGCCGCACATCCATCTCCGCCGCTGCCTGCAGGTCGGGGTGGCGGAACTTGAACACGATCTCCGGCTCGCCGAGCGGGAATCCGTCCTCATAACGAACCCGCTGGCGCAGGATGAAGGCGTTGTTGTAGAGCCGGAAATCGGGCGTGTCGTAGAAGCGGATCTCGCGCACTGCCGGCCGTACATTCTCCAGCCCCTGGGCGGAATAGCCCACGCCCGCCCTGGTGGCGGCCTGTTGCACGATCGCCCCGTAATCCCGAAGCGCCTTGAGCGAGGTCAGCCGGTCCGGCTTCAGAATGACCTTGCACTCGAGATACTGCACGGTGTCGAGCGGGCTGCCGTCGCTGTAGGAGCCGGGCCTGACGGTCGGGCGTTCCAAATGATCCTCTGGCATGATCGTCCTATGAATCACGAGCGTTCCGGTCCCGCAACCGGCAAGCGGCGCGGATGACGGAATCGTGAAACCAGATGGTTGATTTTTCCTGACCCGTGATGATCGCGCCTGGCGATTGCGCCGGCGCCCCCGCCGGGGCGCGGCCGGCCGGTTAGGCCGCCTCGGCCCGGAGCACGATCCGCCCCGTCACCTTCCCGTCCCTGAGCCGCATCAGCGCCGCGTTCGCCTCCTTCTGCGGCACCGTCGTCACCGGCAGGGGCTTCAGCTTGCCCGCGGCGGCGAGCGTGACGAGCTCGCGCAGCTCCGCCGGATTGCCGACATAGCTACCCTGCACGGTCAGCGCCCGGATCGCCATCAGCGGCAGCGGCAGCATCAGCTCGCCCCCGAAAAGCCCCACCTGGACGAGCTTTCCGCCCTTGCGCAGCGCATCGAAGGAGAACCGCGCCGAGGCGGTGCCGTTGACGAGATCGATGATCGCCTCCACCGGCCCGCCGCAGGCTTCCATGATGGCGCGCGCCACGCCCTCGCCGTTGCCGTCGACGGCTTTCGTGGCTCCTTCCGCGAGTGCCGCCTGCCGCTTCTCCGCGCTCACATCCACGACCACGATGTTCTCGTGCCCCATCGCCGTGAGGATCGCGATCGCGTTGAGCCCGAGCCCGCCCGCGCCCACCACCACGACCGGCTCGTCGGGAGGCAGCGGCATCACCTTGCGGATCGCGGAATGAACGGTGATGCCCGAGCATGCATAGGTCGCGGCGATCGCCGGATCGACCCCCTTGAGATCGATAAGATGCCGCGGATGCGGCGCGAGCACGTGCGTCGCGTAGCCGCCGTTCTGAAAGACGCCGATGCTCTTCGGCGTCAGGCACATATTGTCTTCCTCGGCGAGGCATTTCGCGCAAGCTCCGCATCCGACCCACGGATAGACGATGCGCAGATCGCCCTCCTTCACGCCCGCCGCCTCGGGCCCGAGCTTTACCACCCGTCCTACGATCTCATGGCCCATCGCCAGCGGCAGCGTCACGCCGCGATCCTTGAGCGAGATCTTTCGCCCGCCGCCGATATCGTACCATCCTTCCCAGATATGCAGGTCCGAATGGCAGACTCCGCAATGCGTCACCGCGAGCAGGACTTCCGCGCCCTTTGGCTCCGGCGTCGGCAGCTCGATCTCCTGCAACGGCGCTCCGTTCTCCACCACCGCCCATGCGCGCATCTCGGCTTCCTCCTCTACTGAACCACTGCCGGACGGTTCTGCAGCGCCTCCGGATTCATCATCCGGACCGGCTTTCCGTCGGCGAACGCAAGAATGTTCGCAACGCTGTCGCCGTAGAACTGCGCATAAACGTCGCTCACGCAATAGCCGAGATGCGGGGTGAAGACGGTGTGCGGGCAGGCGAGCAGGGGGTGGCCGGCCGGCAGCGGCTCCTCGGGGAAAACATCGAAAGCGGCGACGATCTTTCCTGCCTGCAAGGCGGCCGTCAAAGCCGCCTCGTCGACCAGCCCGAAGCGCGAGCTGTTCACCAGCACCGCTCCCGTCTTCATCCGCGCGAGATCGTCCGCGCCCAGAAGCCCGCGCGTCTTTTCCGAGAGGACGATGTGCAGGCTCACCGCGTCGGACTCGGCGAGCAGCTTTTCCTTGGTTGCGAATTCCGCGCCCGCCGCTTCCGCCCGCTCCGCCGTCAGGTTCGGGCTCCATCCCAGCACCCGCATGCCGAGCGCGTGGCCGTAGCGCGCCATCCGCGCCCCGATCCGCCCGAGCCCGATCACCCCGAGGACCCGTCCGTCGAGCACCGTGCCCGGCGGCACCACGCTCTGGAATTGTCCCGTCCGCACCGCCTGGTCGGCGGCGGGCATGTGCCGCATCGCCCCGATCAGCAGCCCGAGCGCGATCTCCGCGGTCGCCGCCGAGGAAAGCTCGCCGCCGGTGTTGCATACCAGCACGCCTTGCCGCGTGCAGGCCTCGACATCGAGCACCGGCGAACGCCGCCCGGTGAGCGAGATCATCCTGAGCTTCGGAAGCCGCGCGATCAGCGCCGCCGGAAATGCCATGCGCTCGCGCATCGCGACCAGAAACTCGAAACCGGCGAGCGCCTTCGCCGCCGCATCGCCGCTGCCGAGCGGCTCGGCGAAGAACGTGGCCTCGATCCCGCGCGCGCCGAGCCGTGTCCAGTCGGTGCTTGTCTTCGCAACACCCTGCCAGTCATCCAGCACCGCAACCCGCATTGTTCCCCCCAATCGCACCGTCCCGAGCCTCGCGCGCCCGCCGCCCCGGCGCAAGGCGGAGGGACCGACCGCCGCAAAGACGAGCTAAGCTGGAACGGTGCCGAACCCACATGGCCCTAAGCGGCGGAGGCCGGCCGCCCGCCAAGTCAGCTGCGGCGTCCTGGTGACGGACGGCGCGCGCCTGCTTCTCGGCCACGCCACCCGCTCCCCGCGCTGGGATATTCCCAAGGGCGTCGCCGGGCCGGGCGAGGATTTCTCCGCCGCTGCGCTCCGTGAGCTCGAGGAGGAGACCAGCCTCGCGCCGCCCGCCTCGGTGCTGGTCGATCTCGGCCGGCACCCCTATCTCCGCACCAAGGGTCTCGCGCTCTTCGCCTGGATGCCGGAGCCTCTGCCCGACCCCGCCGCGCTCCGCTGCCGCTCGACTTTCACGACGCCGGAGGGAAGAATTTTGCCGGAGTTCGACCGCTTCGCAATCCTCCCCTGGGAGGAGGCGATGACGCGCGTCGGCAAGAGCCTCGCGGCACTCTTGTCCTCGCTCGATGCAGTGGCGACGTTAAGGGCGAAACGGTGGGAGCAGCGCCGATGAAGGTCATCGTCAATGTCGATTGCACGCCGGAGGAGGCCCGCACCTTCTTCGGCCTGCCGGACGTGAAGCCGCTTCAGGAGGCCATGCTCAAGGAGGTGGAGGCGCGGCTCAAGGCCAATCTCGCCGCCATGCAGCCCGAGGCGCTGCTGCGGATGTGGTTCCCGGACGCATCGAGCCTCGAGCCCTGGCGGCAATTTTTTGCCAACCTCGTCCAGCCCAAGACCTGAAGCGTGTCATGAACCTTCCACGGCGCCCCGTGCGGCAGGCAAGCGTGCGGCAAGCAAGCGTGCGGCAGGCAAGCGTGCGGCAAGGAAGGATGTTCTTTCTTGAAAAAAAGAACCAAAGAACTTCTATCCGTTTTTCGTCCGTCGTTTGGAGTCCCGAGGTGCGGCGAGGTCCGGGATAACGGAGAAAAGTCTTTTTCTTCAGAAAAAGAAGGACGCAGTCGTCAGAGTCCGCGGGGATCGAGCGCGTCGCGAAGCCCGTCGCCCACAAGGTTGAAGCCGAGCACGGTGAGAAAAATCGCGGCCCCGGGAAAGATCGCGAGCCACGGCGCCTGGGTGAGAAACTGCTGTGCCGCGTTCAGCATCGAGCCCCAGGCCGGCGTCGGCGGCTGCTCGCCGAGCCCGAGGAAGGAGAGGCTCGCCTCGGCGATGATCGAGGTTGCGATCGAGAGCGTGCCTTGCACCAGGATCGGCGGAAAGATGTTCGGCATCACGTGCCGGACCGCGATCCGCCAGGACGGATTGCCGACCGCCCGCGCCGCCTCGATGTAATCGTGGGTCATCACGTCCATCGTCGCCCCGCGCGCAACCCGCATGAAGATCGGCGCCGTTGTCACCCCGATCGCGATCATCGCGTTGCGCAGGTTCGGGCCGAGGAAGGCCGCGAGTGCTATGGCCAGCACGAGGAACGGGATCGCGAGCATCGCATCGACGATCCGGCTCAAAATCGCATCCGTTCGCCCGCGTGCGAACCCGGCCGCGAGCCCTGCCGGCACGCCGATCGCCGCCGCGATCACCACGGAAACGACGCCCGCGAGCAGGCTCGCCCGCGCCCCGAAGATCACCCGCGCCAGCTCGTCGCGGCCGATCTCGTCGGTGCCCATCCAGTGCGCCCAGGAGGGCGGCTGGCGAATCGCGGACCAGTCCGTCGCGATCGGGCTCACCGGGGAGATCAGCGGCGCGGCCACGGCGATCGCAACGAAAAGGAGGCAGAGCGCGAGCCCCAGCATCGCCGAGCGGTGGGTGAGGAATCGCCTGAGCGCGACCCGCGTCGGGCTCTCCGGCACGTGCAGGCCGGGGGGCAGTGACGGGGGCGGAGACGGGGGCAGAGACGGGGCGAGGGCGGCGCTGCTCATCCCGCGCGCATCCGCGGATTGATCAGGAAGTAGAGCAGGTCGGTGACGAGGTTGAGCACCACGTAGAGCAGCGCCGTCACCAGCACCACGCCCTGAATCACCGGATAATCGCGGTTGAACACTGCATCCACAACGAGCTTACCGAACCCCGGAACCGAAAACACCTGCTCCGTCAGCACCGCGCCCGAAAGCAGCGTACCGAGCTGCAGCCCGCCCAGCGTCACCACCGGGATCAACGCGTTGCGCAGCGCATGGCGCAGCACCACCACCCACTCGGAAAGCCCCTTTGCCCGTGCCGTGCGCACATAATCCTGCCCGAGTGCGACCAGCATCGCGCTCCGCGTATGGCGCATGAGGATCGCCGCGATCGCGTTGCCGAGGACGAAGGCCGGCATGACCGTGGTCGCGAGCGAGCGCACCCAGTTCTGCGCCAGCGGCACATAGCCCGAGGGCGGCAGCCAGCCGAGCCAGACCGAAACCACCAGGATCATCACGATGCCGAGCCAGAAGGTCGGGATCGAAAGCCCGAAAAGCCCGATGCTGTTGGCGAGCCAGTCCCAGGCGGTGTTCCGCTTCACCGCCGAGAGGATGCCCATCGGCACCCCTATGATCACGGCAAAGACGAACGCCATCAGCGATAGTTGCGCCGTCACCGGCAGCTTCTGCGCCACCAGTTCGGAAACCGGCTCCTGCAGTCGCCAGCTATAGCCGAGATTGCCGTGCAGCAGATTGTCGAGCCAATGGAGATATTGCACCGGGATCGGCCGGTTCAGCATCAGCTCGCCCCGGATCTGCGCCACGATCTGCGGATCGCCCGCGCTGTCGCCCGCGATGACGAGCGCCGGATCCCCGGGCATCAGCTGCTGCAAGCCGAAGACGATGATGCTGACGAGAAAGAGCGTCGGCAGGATCTGCGCGAGCCGGGAACCGAGAAAGCCGCGCATCGCCGTCGCGCGCCGGGCCTCCGCCAGCTCGCCCCGCCTAGTTCGCCATGTACATGCCCTGAAGGCGGATGATCCCGTCCGGCACCTGCTCAAAGCCCATGAGCTGCCTCTTCATGCCTACGATATTGCTCAGCGCCCAGAGATAAATGATCGGCATCTCTTTCCGCTCCTCGATCCACATTTTCGCGTAAATGTCGCGCCGGGCCGCGATATCCGTCGTCAGCCGCGCCTGCTCGAGCAGCGTGTTTATGGCGGGGTCGGAGAAGGCGCCGTAATTGAAGCCGAAGCCCGAGTGCAGGAACGAATACGTGTTGCCGTCCGCATCCGCGCGGCCCGACCAGGCGATCAGATAGGCCTGGAAGTCGCCTCCTTCCGCGGTGGCGAGGGAGGAGGCGAACTCCATCGCCTGGATCTTGAGATCGAAGCCGGCAGGCTGGACCATCGCCTGGATCACCTGCGCAGCCTGCAGGAGGTCGGGGCTGTTTGGTACGATCATCGTGACCGAAATCGGCGGTTTGAAGCCGGACGCCGCTACCAGCTTTTTCGCCGCCGCTATGTCGCGCGGCCGCGGCTGGACCGAGGGCACGTAGAACTGGGAGATCGGCGGATTGGCCTGCGCGATCGCCGTGAAAAGCCCGTCATAGACGACCTGGATCAGCGCCTTGCGGTCGATCGCGAGCTCAAAGGCCCGGCGGAGGTCGGCGCTCTCCCCGATCGGGCTCTTCGCCATCGGTCCGTGATTGGTGTTGAAGGTGATCCCCTCATAACCGAGGGAATCGCTCATCGCGAGCTTGAGCTTCGGGTCCTTCTTCACCGCCGGCACATCGGTCGGCACGATATATTCCACGAGATCGAGCGTGCCGGCCTGGAGATTGGCGAGCCGCACCGCGGAATTGACGATTGGCTCATAGACCACGCGGTCGAAATGGATCGCCTTCGCGTTCCAGTAGCCGGGGAAGCGCTGGAGCGTGATCTCCTGCTCCGCCACGCGGCTGACAAAGCTGAACGGCCCGGCGCAGACGGGATGAAGCCCGAATTTCGGTCCCTCCTTCTCGGCCGCCCCCGGGGCGATCATGATGCCGGGGCGGCCGGCGAGTTGCGCCAGCAGAGGCGAGTCTGGAGATTTCAGCACCAGCTCCACGGTCAGCGGGTCGATGACGTCGATCGCGCTGATCGCGCCGATCTGGCCCTTGCGCAGGCTCCCCTTCATCGTCAAGTCGCGCGTCAGCGTGTATTTCACCGCCTCCGCATCGAATTTTTCCCCATCCTGGAAGCTCACGTCCGGCCGCAGATGGAGGATGAGATGCGTCGGGTCCTTGTATTCGTAACTCGTGGCCAACTGCGGCACGATGTCGAGCTTGGTATCGTAATCGAAGAGCTTGTCGCACATGCCGGCGAAGACGATGCGCCCGACATAGCTGCCCCCCAGCGTCGGGTCGAGAATATCGGGATCCTCGCGCAGTCCGATCCGGAGCGTCTGGGCCGATGCCGGGCGCGGCGCGGCGCCAAGGAGCAGGCAGGCCGCAGCGGCAGCGGCAAAGAGGGTGCGTCGCATGAGAGGGTCTCCGGTCTCGTCTTTCGCCCAGACTTTCGTTCCCTTTTGCGTCCCCCTGTGCCGGCTGGCAAGAAGGAGAGGAGAAGTTTACGCGGGCGAAACGCCTTCGCCGCCAATCGCCGCCCGGCGCCCCACCGCGCCGCTCGTGCAGACCCGACGCGCGGCTATATCGACCGCCCCCCGCCGCCAGCGCCGATCAAAGAGGCGCGAGCCGCCACGGTTTTCGTTGCGCATCGGAAAGAGTCGCTTTATCTGGTCGCGCTCCTGTTCGGAAATCAGGCCGGTTCCAGCCATTCGCGCCGAGGCACGAGCGTCAACGCTTCCGAATAGCTCTGCCAATGACGACCGCGATGGATGAGACGCAAGTTTTGGGGGGCTCGTTTCATGAAGAGAGCGATCGGCTTCGTCGCTTTTCTCGGCGCGATCATCTTCTTTTCCCTGTTCACGGCGGCGAACGCGCAGCAGGAATTTCCGCCCCCGCAGGGCAGAGGGCCCGTGGTCGTCGTCGTTTCCGGCCAGTCGGGCGCAGCCAACTATGTGCCCCCCGCCCGGCAGATCGCTTCCCTCGGCTATGATGTCGTGCTGCTCGACGGCAACAACATGGAAGGAAGCCATGGGCAGACTCTGATGGAAGCCGTCCAGAGGGCCCAGGGTGCCGCCCATGGGCTGTCCGGCAAGGTGGGCATGGTCGGCTTCTCGCTCGGTGGGGGCGAGGTGCTCGCATACGCTTCGCGCTGGCCTGACCTCGTCTCGGTCATCGTCGCGTGGTATCCGCTCACCCGCCCTATCCGGGATCCCGGCAGTTTCGTCGTGGGGATCAAGGTGCCGGTCCTGATGTTTGCCGGCGAGCTCGATAATTACCGCAATTGCTGTATGATCACGACCGCACGCGAGCTCGCCGCCGCGGCGAGCACCGCCGGGGCGCCCCTCGAAGTCGTCACCTATCCGAACACCAAGCACGATTTCATCCTCGGCGGCGCCAGCTACAACGCTGTGGCGGCTTCCGACAGCTGGCAGCGCGCAACCGCAGAGCTCGCCCAGTATCTCGGGCACTAGAGAACAGCCGCGCCCTCGGCGGCGCGCGCTCAGGCCGCGATGGCGGTGCTTGTCGCGGGGATGAAAAACCGCTGATCTTCGGGCGAGGGGAGGGCATTCGGCGCCGCTCTTCTTTGTCCGATCGGGCGTGATCTGCCATGGCACCTCTCAGGAGACGCTCTCTTGACCCGCTCCCGGGTCTGCCCCGGGCGAAGCGCGCCCTCCGACCATGACGACCGAAGAAGCACCGTCGCAGCCGGCCCTCCCGCCGCCTGGGGATCGCCGCCAGCACCTCGAGTTCGCGCTCACTCTCGCCCTGCTTGCACTGCTCATCGTCGCGAGCTTCGTGGTGCTGCGGCCCTTCATCACCGCGGTGCTTTGGAGCATCGTGCTCGTGGTCGCGACCTGGCACGGCTACGAGCGCCTCGTCGCCATGCTTCGCGGCCGGCGCCGGCTCGCAGCACTCATCGCCACCGTCCTCCTCACGATCATCCTGGTGGCGCCTCTCGGCCTCATCGCTAGCCGCCTCGCCGAAAGTCTTGCCCGGCTCGCCTCGCATCTCGGCGTCTTCGTCGATCAGGGCCTCGCCCCTCCCGCCTGGCTCGGCAGGGTACCGCTGATCGGCGCCTATCTCCTCTCGGAGTGGAACCGCCTGCTCACCGACGACACGGCGTTGCAGCGGCTGGTGGGGGCGGAGATCCGTCCCCTCATCCTCTGGTTGCTCGGCGCCTTCGCCACCCTCGGCACGGGCATGCTCCAAGTGGCGCTCGCCGTCTTCTGCACGCCGTTCTTCTATCTCGGCGGGCCCAGCGCCGCGCGCCGCGGGCGCGAGATGCTGCGCCACCTCGCCGGCGAGCGGGCGGACGAGCTGATCACGGTCGCCCATCTCACTCTGCGCGGTGTCGTGGTCGGAATCCTGGGAGCGGCGGCCGCTCAGGGCGCGCTTGCGGGACTCGGCTTCTGGGTCGCGGGAATGCCGGAGCCCGTGCTGCTCGGGATCGCGACCTTCTTCGCCGCCATCATCCCGAACGTCGTCTTTCTCGTCTTCATTCCGGC
>JASHRV010000108.1 GCA_030037175.1 Acetobacteraceae bacterium | reverse complement strand
TCGCTTCCGGCTCTCTTGCGAGCGCGTCGGCGACGCTGATCGCATCGTTACGCCAGACCTCGCACCGCGCGCCGACTTCGCCCAGGAAGTGCACGAGATTGAAGGTAAAGCTGTCGTAGTTGTCGATCAGAAGGAACATTTTTCTATCCTGCTCCGGCGGCGGCCCCTGTCAATGTCGGGCGTGTCAGTCTCGGGCGTCGAGCGGGCCGGGCTGCAGTTCTACCCGAGCAGCTTCACGCCGACCACAGCGAGGATCACGGCGAGCGCGGGGCGCAGCACGCCCTCCGGCGTGAAGCGGGTGGCAAGGCTGCCCGCCACGATGCCCGGGATGGAGCCGGCGACGAGTGAGACGAGTATGTGAAGATGGACCGTGCCGAGCCAGGCATGGCCGAGCCCGGCGAGCAGGGTGAGCGGAACGGCATGGGCGATGTCCGTGCCCACGATCTTCGCCGCCGGAAGCCGGGGATAGAGAAAGAAGAGGGCGCTGGTGCCGACGGCGCCCGCCCCGACGGAGGAGATGCTGACCAGAACGCCGACGACGAAGCCGACGAGGATGGTGGCGAGAATCGAGGTGTTGACGCCGAAATCCGGATTGCGTCGCATCGCCGCGCGGAGGATCGGGGCCTTGAAGAAGAGCATGGCGGCGGTCAACACAAGGGCGACGCCGAGGGTGATGGAGATCACCGCCGAGGCCTCAGGCCCGCTCGCGCCGAAATGATGGAAGGCGAGGATGGTGAGGATTGTCGCCGGCACGCTGCCGATGGCGAGCCGGCCGACGATTTTCCATTCGACGGTATTGTTGGCGTGGTGGGTGATCGTGCCCGCGCCCTTGGTAATGGCCGCGTAGAGAAGGTCGGTGCCGACCGCGGAGGCGGGGTGCACGCCGAAGATGAGGATCAGGAGCGGGGTCATGAGCGAGCCGCCGCCGACGCCGGTTAGGCCGACGAGGAAGCCGACGGCCAGGCCGGAGAGCGCATAGAGCGGATCGATCATCCACGAGCCATGCATCCGGCTTCGGTCCCCCTTGGTTGATTCTTCTCCCATGGACCGAGAAGCAACCTTTGCGCGAGGGAAAAAATCTCCACCTCCGCGCCAGACATCATGGACAAGGTTTTTCTCTGAAACCGGCTCGAAACGCGGGAATCGCGCCAGGTTGGAACGGGGCTTACGGCTCCGCCAAATTGTAACGATGCGCGAGCGCCGCATCGATGCGCGCGACGACGGCCTCCCAGGCGCCCGGGGCAGGCTGGCGGAACAGGCGCACGGAGGCGTACCAGGGCGAATCCTCGCGGGCCGTGAGCCAGCGCCAGTCGGGCCCGTGAGGGAGCATGATCCAGGTCGGCGCACCAAGGGCGGCGGCGCAATGCGCGGTTGAGGTATCGACCGCGATGACGAGGTCGAGAGCGGCGATCAGGGCGGCCGTTTCCGCGAAGTCGGTGAGCTCGGCGGAGAGATCGAGGAGGCCGGAGAGCTCGGCCGCTTCCTCCGCCCGCGGGCCGACCTGAAGGCTCACGAAATGGGCGCCGGGGCGGGCGAGCAGGGGTGCTAGGCACGCGGCGGGGAGCGAGCGGCGGGCATCGTTGGAATGGCGGGGGTTGCCGGCCCAGACGAGACCGATGCGGGGGCCGGTGGGGAGGCGCGCGGCGAAGCGGCGCGTGCGGGTGGGATCGGCGGCGAGATAGGGGCCGGGCGAGGGAACGCTGTCGAGCCGGGTCGCGAAGCGGTGCGGCAGGCTCATCTGGTTGACCCAGAAATCGGTGGAGGGAGGAGGCTCGCCGATGGGGACGACGGCGGCGAGGCCGAGCTGGCCGGAAAAAAGGGGGATGAGCTCCGGATCGCAGGCGAGCGTGACGGCCGCGCCGCGGGCGGCAAGAAGGGGAAGGTAGCGGGCGAACTGGATCGTATCGCCGAGCCCTTGCTCGGCATGGACGAGAAGGCTGCGGCCGGCAAGCGGGTCGCCCTGCCAGACCGGGCCTTCGGGCTCGGGATAGCGCGGGGCGTAGCGGGGCGAACGGTGGCGCGCCTCGTAGCGTGCGAAGCCGCGCGCATAGTCGCCGGCGAGAAGATGGGCGATGCCCTGATTCCACTCGGCCTGCACGAAGCCGGGATCGCGGGCGAGGGCTTCGTCGCAGGCGGCGATGGCCTCCATGACGCGGCTTTGGGCGGTAAGCAGATGGGCGAGGCTCGCATGGGCTTCGACGAGATCGGGATCGAGCGCCAGGGCCCGGCGGCAGAGGGCTTCGGCCTCGGCGATGCGGTTCTCGTCGGCGAGCAGATTGCCGAGATTGAGGTGAGCCTTGGCATGGGCGGGATCGCGGGCGATCGCCCGCTCCAGGCCGGCGATGGCGGCGGGCGCCGTGCCGAGCTTCGCCAGCGCCATGGCGCGGAGGAATTCGGCCTCGGCGAGCTTGGGGGCGACGAGAAGGGCGCAATCGGCGGCGGCGAGCGCCTCGGCCGGGCGCTCCGCGTGGAGGAGGGCGGCGGCGAGGCCGGCATGCGCGGGGGCGTGGCTTCGATCGGCGGCAATCGCGGCGCGGTAGGCCGAGACCGCCTCCTCGGGGCGCTTGAGGGCGAGCAGCGCGGCGGCGCGGGTGGTCTCGGCCGGGGCGGATTTTTCGCAGATACGGCAGGCGGCCTCTGCCTCGGCGAGCGCCGCTTCGGGCGCGCCGGTTTCGCGAAGAGAATTGGAGAGATTGACGCGGGCGCCGGGATGATCGGGATCGAGAGCGAGGACGGCGCGGAAGCGCGCGATGGCGGCGGCATGATCGCCGCCGCGGTGAAGCGCGTTGGCATGGGCGAAGAGCGTTTCCGCGTGCGTGGGGCGGAGTGAAGCGGCGGCGGCGAGGAGCGGCTCGGCCTCGGTTGGGCGGGCGGCGGCGAGGAGAAGAAGGCCGAGGAGAAAAAGCGCGGAGGATTGCGCGGGCTCGGCGGCGAGGACGGCGCGGTAGGCGGCTTCGGCCTCCGCGAGCCGGCCTGCCTGGTGATGGGCGAGGCCGGAGGCGAGGGTTTCGAGCGGGGCGGAGAAATCCTTGGGCATTTTGGCCCGATGCGTTTTTCGCGGCGATTTTGACGCGTGCAGGTAAAAGAAAGATGAACGGGGCCGAGCGCGTTGGATTTGCTGCGGTTTCGAGGAACCGGAAAAATTCCGGTTGGACGGATTGGACATGCGGGGGGCGGTTTGAGGAAAAATATGTTTTAGAATCAACTATACAAGGTTGAGGGGAAAAAGGAAAAGGAAAAAAGTCAAGGCGAAGCAACGGGTTGGGGACAGGCGATCGCAAGCGCGTGGGGATGGGGCGAGCCCGGCAGAAGCGCGATCGTGAAGCCCGCCACGCGCAGGATGCGGGTGGGCGGGCCGTAGGTGGCCGCGACGGCCCGGGCATCGAAACGGTAGAGGGGCTCGTCCTCCTCCCGCCAGATGGCGAAGGCGGGGAGGTCCGGCCCGGCGAACCAATGCGCGTCCGCGGTCCAGGGCAGCGGCAGAAGCAGATGCTTCGGGGCCTTGGCCGGGCGGACAGTGACCCGCCCGTCCGTCAGCGCCGTGACGATCGAGGCGGACCAGTACTCGCCGATGCCGCAGGCAAGGTGATGCGCCTCGAGCCAGCGCGCGACCTCTTCATCGGGGCTGCTGCCCATCCAGGGCGGGGTGCCGAGCCGGCGGAAGGTCTCCGCGCTGTGGCCGGCGAGCAGCCCGACCGAGAGGACGGCGCCAAGGGCGAGGGCGGCCAGGCGGAAGCGGCTTGTGGGCAGGGCGGCGATCAGCGAGGGGGCGGCGCGCGCGGCGAGGATGGCGGCGAAAACGATGACGGGGGAGAGATAGCGCGTGCCGTGCCCGCCGAGGCGGATTTGATCCTGGATGCTCGTGGCGAACATCCGGCTCAGGATGCAGGCCGGGGCCACGACGGCGATGGAGGCGAGAAAGAAACGGTCCAGCGTGGCCGGGCCAACGGCGCGCCAAAGGGCGGGGACGCGGCGGAGCACGGCGGCGGCGCCGAACGCCCAGCCGGCGAGGCGGGCGAGGCAGGCCAGGGCGCCGAGCGAGACGAGAGACTTTCCGAAGACGTAGGCGCCCGAGATGTAGAGAAGGCCCAGGAAGAACGCGGTGATCGTGCCGCCGAGGGCGTGCGGGGCGACGAAGCCGGTCTCGACCGTCGATTTCGTCACGAAGCCGCCGAGGCGGGCGATGGCGGACGGGACGAGCGCGCCGGCGAGGGCGGCGGCGGCGGTGAGCGCCAGAAGCGGGAGCGTGCGGGGGGATTCGCGCTCGGCGAGAAAATCGAGGGCGATGACGAGGCTGGCGGGGCCGAAGGCGAAGACGAGCGCGTAAGGGTCGGAAGCGACGGTGGCTGCGGTGAGGAGGGCGAAGGCGAGCGCGGGCAGGAGAGGACGGCGGGTGCGGTCCGGGTTGGCGAGGGCGGCGAGCAGCATCAGCGCAAGAAGGGAAAGCAGGAGGCTCGCGCCGTGCGTGTCGGCGAGAAGCAGCGGCATGTACACGTTGGCGGGCGGAAGCCCGATGAGGAGAACGATGGTTGCGAGGCGGACGAGATTCGCGCGCGTGCAGCGGAGCGAGGGGAGTGCGGCGGCGAGTGCGGCGGCGACGATCAGCACATAGACGAGCGCGGGAACGATCGCGATCAGCGCATGATGGAAGCCCGCGAGAAATTCGGCGGCGGCGAAGGGCAGCGTGTCCGTGAGGAAGAAATCGTCGCGGGCGAGATACCATCCCGAGAGGAGAACGTTTCCGTGCAGGATGGATCGCGCGGCGAGAAAGCTCTGCACGGTATCGGAGTTCTGCGCGAGGCTGAGGGCGGCCGCGAGGGACGTGAACAGGCTCGCCGCAAGGGAGAGGAGGATCAGCGCCGGCAGGGCAGCGGCGCGGGCGAGAGAGAAGGCGCGGGCGGAGCGGGCGGAGCGAAAAATCAATCGGGACATGAAGACGCGCTCAGAAGGAAGGGCCTTCTTTTTCTGAAGAAAAAGAAGCAAAAAGACTTTTCTCCGTTTTCCGGACCCGGCACCGGCGAGGGACTCCATCCGTCGTAGAGAACATCCCTCGCGGCGAGTCGGAGAAGCGGATTAGACGCCGGCCGCGGCGCCTTCCGCAAGCGCCGGGGGCGCTTGCGCGAGAGGCGGGTTCATCGAAATCGCGTCACGCTTGTCACTCCCGGGCGGGTTGCGCGGCGGCTTACATGGAGCGCGATCCGGCAAGCGGCCGGGAGACGAGGGAGGACGATCATGGACCATGCGGTCGTTTCGCGCGAAGAGTGGCTCGCGGCGCGCAAGGCGCTGCTCGCCAAGGAGCGCGCCATGACCCACGCGCTCGATGCGCTGCGCGCCGAGCGCCGGCAGCTGCCGTGGGTGAGGATCGAGAAACCCTACGTTTTCGAGGAGCCCGCGGGCGAATGCACGCTCGGGGATCTGTTCCGCGGCCGCAGCCAGCTCGCCATCTACAACTTCATGCTGACGCCGGGCTCGGAGCATGTGTGCCGGGGCTGCTCCTTCATCGCCGATCATATCGACGCGGCGCGGCAGCATTTCGAGCAGGCCGATCTTTCCTTCGCCGCGGTCTCGCGCGTTCCGCCGCGGCGGATCGAGGAGGTCAAGGCGCGGATGGGCTGGACATTTCCCTGGGTTTCCTCGCAGGGCAGCGATTTCAACTACGATTTCGGCGTTTCGTTCACGGAGGAGGATCTCGCGGCCGGGCGCGCGATCTACAATTACGGCACCGTGATCCAAAAGAGCCGGGACATGTTCGGCACGAGCATCTTCGTGAAGGATGGCGAGGGCGCCATCTTCCACGCGTACTCGACCTTTCATCGCGGCAACGAGCTACTGATGGGCGCGTTCAACTGGCTCGATCTCGCGCCCAAGGGCCGCAACGAGAGCGCCGGCACCATGAGCTGGCTCAGGCTGCACGACGAGTATTGAGGCCGGGCGGAAGAAAATGCGGAAACCCGGGGCGGGGCCCGGGTTTCCGGAGCTGTCGGGAGGGCGGTGTCAGGCGGCCTTGGGGACATAGATCGAGGCGCGCGGCACGGTGAACACCCTATGAAGCAGAGGCTCGAATGCCTCGAGCGGCATCGATCTGAAGGCGGGGTCGAAGGCGACCTGATCGAAGACGCGGCAGAATTCCTCGGTTTTTTCGAAGTGCGGATGGCCGCGGAACTTCTCGCGCATGTCCCGGTCGAGCCCGAGATGGTGGAAGAAATAATAGCCCTGGAAGATCCCGTGATGCGCGACCATCCAGTGATTTTCCTCCGATACGTAGGGCTGGACGATGACGGCGGCGATGTCCGCGTGGTTGTGGGGGCCGAGCGTGTCGCCGATATCGTGCAGCAGGGCGCAGGCGACATATTCGTCGTCCCGGCCGGCCTGAAGGGCGCGGGTCGCGGTCTGCAGGCAATGCTCCAGGCGATCGACGGGGAATCCGCCATAGTCGCCGCGCAGCAGCTCCAGATGCGCGATCAGCCGTTCCGGCAGGCGTTTTGCGAAGCGGTCGAGCTCGCCGCCGATCATCTGCCATTCCTCGCTTGTGCTTTCGGTCATCGCGCGGAAGCGGGCGCGATGGGGCGTGATGTCCTGCATGGGTGCTTTCCTGAACGAAGATAACCGGTGGGTACATGACAGTGGATACATTCGCGGGCGCGGCGGGGCCGTGAGGCCGGGCCCAACTCAGTCGCGGTAGGCTCAGTCGCGGTAGGCTCAGTCGCGGTAGGAGGGATCGATCCGGTCGAGCTTGCGCAGCAGCGCGGGCCAGGCGAGCGCGCCGATCGCCGAGCCCGTGACCTCCGCGGCCTGCTCGCCGGCGGTCGCGATGATGGCAGGGTCGATCGGGACGAGCTTTCCGCCCCCGGCCTGCGCGCGCACCTGGATCATGCAGGCGGATTCGAAGGTGTACATGAGCAGGAACGCGTCCGGCACGTTGCCGGCGAGGGTGATCAGGCCGTGGTTGCGCAGCATGAGGAAGCTCTTGTCGCCGAGATCGCGCACGAGGCGGGGCTTTTCCTCCTCCCGCAGCGCGACGCCTTCATAGTCGTGGTAGGCGAGCGAGGAGAGAACGAAGATGGATTGCTGCGAAACCGGGAGCACGCCGCCTTCCTGCGCGGAGACCGCGGCGCCGTTCACGCTGTGGACGTGGAGGATGCATTTCGCGTCCTCGCGCGCGGCATGGATCGCGCTGTGGATGGTGAAGCCCGCCGGATTGATGTCGTACGGGGAGGGCATGACCTTGTTGCCGTCGAGATCGACCTTGACGAGGCTGGAGGCGGTGACCTCATCGAACGTCATTCCGTAGGGATTGATGAGGAAGTGGTGCTCGGGGCCAGGGACGCGGGCCGAGAGATGGGTGAAGATGAGATCGTCCCAGCCGAAATGCGCGACCAGGCGGTAGGCTGCCGCCAGCGCCACGCGCTGTTCCCATTCCTCGGGCGTGATCCGGGCGCGGAGCGTGCGCGACGATTGAAGCTCTGTCATTGCTGTTTCCTCGGTTTGCGGACAAAGGGGGATCGGCCGTCACCGGACGGGCCGGCATCCGGTGCGATTGACATCGGGCGCGATTGACATCGGGCGCGATTGACATTCGCGACGATTGACATTCGGGGCGTTGGTGGTGACACTGACTACATCGAGCATATATCCGCTGTCAACACTGGAGTCGCCGTGTCCGCAAGAATTCGCCCAACCGAGCCCCGGCCCTATCATCACGGCGATCTCCGCCGGACCCTGATCGAGATCGCGCTGCAGGTCGTTACCGAGGAGCAGGACTGGACTTTCTCGCTCCGGGAGGTGGCGCGCCGGGCCGGGGTGAGCCACCGCGCGCCCTATAATCATTTCGCGGACAAGCTCGATCTGCTGGCGGCGGTGGCCGCCGTGGGCTTCGAGAGGCTGCGCGACGGGCTGCTCCGCGCGATGTCCGGGATCGACGAGTCCGAGGCGATCCTGGTTGCGATCTGCACGACCTATGTGCGCCTCGGGCTCGGGAACCCGGCGCTCTATCGGCTGATGTTCGGCCCGGCACTTTCCGCGACCGGAACGGAAGATCGCCCGCCGCTGGTCAGATCGGCCGGGGCGGAGGCGCGGGGCGTGCTGGAGGATGTGATCCTGCGCGGCGCGCGGGCCGGCGTTTTCGACGTTTCGCCCGACGACCCGCGCGGGCTCGCGCTCGCCGCGCTTGCGGTCTGGTCCGGCACCCATGGCCTGACGATGCTGGTGATCGACAGGATTTCGCGGCCGGATCTTACCGTGGACGAGATGATCGAGAGGCTGCTGCGCATGGTGCTTGGCGGCGTGCGGCGGGCGCGGCCCGAGGCGGCGATGCGCGGGAAGGCGAAGGCGGGAAAATGATCACGGCTGCCTTCGTAATTTCGACTCTCGCGCCGCGCCGTTTTGCTATGCTGAGCGGTGCTTGGGGGAGGAGGGACGCGTGATCCCGCACCGCTGCCATGTGCGTTGGGCGCTGGCGCTTTCGATGCTGGTGCTGACGGGCGCGTTCGGGTCGCCGGGCATTGCGGCGCCGCTTTACCGAACGCTGAGCATGGAGATCCCGTTCACGGAGACGAACGGAGGCGTGCTCCGCCTTCAGACCCTGGTGCTCGTTCCGCAGGGCGGCGGACGCTTCCCGTTGGCGGTGCTGAGCCACGGCGCCCCGCGGAAGGACTCCGATCGCCCCACCATGAGCCCCGCCGATCTGCTGGACGTGGGCACGTGGCTGGTCGGTCAGGGATATGCCGTCGCGATTCCGATGCGGCGCGGCTATGGGCTTTCGCAGGGCCCTTATGCCGAGGGATACGGGTCCTGCTCGCATCCGAATTTCGTGCGCGCGGGGCGAAGCTCGGCCGAGGATATCGAGGCCGTGGTCCGCTATATGCGAGGGCAGAGCTTTGTCGATGCGGACCGCGTCGTGCTGGTCGGCCATTCGGCGGGCGCCTGGGGCTCGCTTGCCGCCGCCAGCGAAGATCCGCCGGGAGTGGTCGCGGCCGTGGCCTTTGCGCCGGGCCGCGCCTCGCGCGCTCCCGACGAGGTGTGCGACGGCAACGGCCTGGTTGCGGCGGCCCGCGTCTTCGGGGAAACGACCCGCATTCCGGTGCTCGTCATCGATTCCAACAACGATCACTATTTCAGTATCAGGCTGGCGAAAAGCATCTTCGAGGGATTCAGCGCGACGACGCACGCAACCGCGGAGTTCGTGGACGCGCCCGGCTGCTTCTCGGACGGCCATATGCTGATCCATTGGTGCCCCAATGCCTGGCATTCGGCCGTCGCCCTGTTCCTGCAAAAGACGGCCGGCGGAAATTGAAGCTTTTCGAGTCGGCCGGCGTTTCACGGGGAAAAGTCTTTTTGCTTCCTTTTCTTCAGAAAAAGTTTTTCTCCCCCTCATTCTTTTCGATGCTTCGTCAGGGGTGCGGGACAACCTCCGCGAGGGCCGGTTCCGGAGCGGGTCAGGATTGGCCGGCGGCGGCGAGGATCAGGTTCGCGATCGCGTCCGGGTGCGAGATGAGGGAGAGGTGGCTTGATTTGAGCTCGATCGTGGTTGCGTTCATGCGTTTGGCCATGAAGCGTTCGAGGTCGGGGTTGATGGTGCGGTCTTCGGTGGAGACGGCGTACCAGCTCGGCTTTTCGCGCCAGGCGGCGTGGGAGGTTTTGTCCGCGAGCAGGGTGCGCTTGAAGGGCGCCTGGACGCTGAAGAGGATGCGCGCCTGATCGGCGGGGAGGTCGCCCGCGAAGTCGCGCAGGAACGCCTCCTCGCCGAGCCAGCCCCAGCCTTGCGAAAAGAAGATTCCGGCGGTGGCGGGCGGGGCCGGGAATCGCGCGGCGAGCGCCGTGTAGTCCTCGCCCGCGTCGGGGGCGCGGGCGGCGACATAGACGAGGGCGGAGACGTTGGGGGCGATGCCGGCCTCGGTCGCGATCATGCCGGCGAAGGAATGAGCGACGAGGACCGTGGGCCCCTCCTGGAGGGCGAGGACGCGGTTGGTTGCCTCGACGGCGTCCTGAAGGCTTGTGAGCGGATTCTGCACCGCGGTCGCGCGGAGGCCCTTTTGCAACAGCCGGCTGATGACCTCGGACCAGCAGGAGCCGTCCGCGAAGAGGCCGTGGACGAGGACGATGTTGTTGGCTTTTGGGCGGGCCTTGGTTGCCGGCTGCGCGCGGACCGCGCGGGAAGTGGCGGTGAGCGCGACGCCGGCCGCGAGGAGGCCTGCGAGTGCACGGCGGTTCATGGCGGAGCTCCCAATCGATGGACGGCGTGGACGGGGATTGGGAGCTTATCAGATCGGGCTCTGCGTGGTCGGGGGCGAAGCCCCCGACCGAGCCGAGCCTGCTCGACTTCTTCAGAATGCGATCGGGCCGACCGAGCCGTACCAGGCGCGGACCTTGGCCGGATTCGTTTCGTCCATGTAGAAGAAATGCGTCATCACGGGCGTGACGACGGGCCGGGCGGGATCGTCGGGCGTCATGCGCACGGTGCCGCGGAAGACTTTGAGCGAGCCGCCGTCCCAGTATTCGGTGACCTCGTGGAGCGCGGTGAAGCCCGTGTCGATGAAGGCGCGGAGATTCTCGCGGATCGTTTCGCGGCCATTCCAGACCGCGACGCCGAGGCGGCATTCGGCGTTTTCCGTGAAGCAGTCGAAGCCTTTGCCGAAGGTCTTGTCGTCGATCTC
>JASHRV010000107.1 GCA_030037175.1 Acetobacteraceae bacterium | reverse complement strand
TGAGCGAGGCAACGACCGCGGGGGCGGCGGGCGCGGGCGGCATGGGTGCCGTGGAGGCGGGCGCCGCCGGGGTGGAGGGGAGCGACTTCACGTCGGCATCCGCGACCGAGGCGACCGCTGCCGTAATATCCGCGAGCGAGGGCGGCCTGGACGATGCCACCGCAGTGGAGGATGAGGCCGGCACGGATGAAGCGCCGTTGAGGAGATCGAGGCTGGCATAGCGGGCGAGCGTGTTGGCGCCGTCCGGGAGGGAGGCGAACAGCGGCGAGACGGGCTGCGGCTCCTCGCCGGGGGGATGGGGCTCAGTGCCAAGTGGCGCGACCGGCGGCAGCCGGGAGGCCAGTTCGGAAAAGCTCACCGCCTGGGAAGGCTTCATCGGCTCGAGGCTCAGATAGCGCCCGGCCAGGTCGGCGAGACGGATCGGCGAGTTCTCGAGCGCCCACTCGGCGCGAAGAAGCGAGATGCGGGCCTGGGCGGTCTGGATCTCGGTCTCGATCTGGGCGATCTGGCCGTCCACCACATGGGTGTGGTGCTTGGCCTGATAGAGATAGAGCCCGCTGCCGGCGGCAAGCAGGGCTGTGAGCACGGTTGCCGGGCGGATCATGGAGCGGCCTCCGCCAAATGCTCGATGGCGCGGAGCCGCGCCGAGGCGGCTCGGGGATTGGCGGCGATTTCGGCCTCCGTCGGGCGGAGCGCGCGCGGGGTGAGGAGGCGGAAGCCCGGTGCCGATTCGGCAGCAGGCGGGGCGTGGCGGGAGGGGCGGGCTGCGCGGCCGGCGGCCTCCGCCATGAAGCGCTTGACGAGCCGGTCTTCGAGCGAATGAAAGGCGATGGCGACGAGGCGGCCGCCGGGGGCGAGAAGCGAGGCGGCCTGCGCAAGGCCGCGCGCAATCTCGTCCAGCTCGTCGTTCACGCGGATGCGGAGCGCCTGGAAGCTGCGGGTGGCAGGATCGATTCGCTCGCGCGAAGGGGGCAGGGCTTCGCGGATGAGCCGGGCGAGTTCCGTGGTGGTGGTGATGGGGGCTTCGGCGCGCGCGGCGACGATGCGGCGGGCGATGCGGCGGGCATGACGCTCCTCGCCATATTCGGAAAGCAGCGCGGCGAGCTCGTCGGCCGGGAGAGTGTTGACGAGATCCGCGGCGGTGGGGCCCGCGGCGCCCATGCGCATGTCGAGCGGACCGGCATAACGGAAGCTGAAGCCGCGCGCGGGATCGTCGAGCTGGAAGGAGGAGACGCCGAAATCCATCAGCACGCCGTCGAGGCGGGTGACGCCGGCGCGGGCGAGGAGGTCGAGCGTGTCGCCGAAGCGGCCCTCGATGAGCGTGAGGCGGCCAGGGAAGCGGGCGGCGAGCGCTGCACCGCGAACGATGGCGGCGGGGTCGCGGTCCATCGCAAAGAGCGTGCAGCGCGCGGCTTCGAGAATCGCCGCGGCATGCCCGCCGCCGCCGAAGGTGGCATCGAGATAGGTGCCGCCATCGCGCGGGGCGAGAAGCGCCAACACCTCCTCGCGCATAACCGGGATGTGGCCGGGCGCGGTGCGGAGCTGGGCGTTCATCCCCCACCCCCCGCTGCTGCCGTGGCGGCGCGCGGCTCTGAAGCGGCGGTCAGACCGGCCTGCGGCAAGGTGAGGTTGCGCGCGCGCTCGCGCGCCTCGGCGCGGCGGTGCTCGGCGGCGGCGGGTTCCCAGATCTGGAAAATCTGACCCAATCCGACAAAGGCGACCGCGCCGTCGAGGCCAGCATGGCGGACGAGCGTTTCAGGTAGCAGGATGCGGCCCTCCTTGTCCGATTCGACGAGGAGCGCGTCGGCGTAAAGGGTCGTGGCGAGGTCCTCCTGGTCGGCGCTGAAGAAGTCGAGCTTGGTCACGCGGCTCGCGAGCCGCTCGAACTCGCCAACCGGCCAGCCCTCGATGCACGCGTAGCGATGCGAGGCGCGGAGCACGACCGTAACGACCGGATCATCGTCCTTGCCGTCCCGAAGTGCTGTGCGGAAGGGCGCAGGGATGGACACGCGGCCTTTGCCATCGCGTTTGTTCTGATGCGTGCCCCAGAATTGACTCATCCGGCTGGGCCCGTTCGCTCCTTGGGACTGCCCGAATTTGCAGGCGTGCTGACCCTGCGCGGTGCCGCGTTATGGGAAGCTATGGGATAACATGGGGGAACATGGCCGGTAAAGGAGATTCAGGATGGTGCGCCACTATGGGCCATGTTTTCGATTCGCCCCTTTAACATTTTGTTCGTCACTGCCTCGAAATTGAGCGCGTCTCTCTTCGCATGGATCACCTTTCGCGTTTTGTTCTGGAGGCGACGCAAGATTGCAGCGACGAAAATCAATGGCGCGGCGCAAACCGATAAAATCTCGCCCAAGGACATGCGACGGGAAAATGAAGATACGAAGAGAAAACGCCAGACGGCCTGTAAGCCGGGTTCTGTCCGCCGGCGCGAATCGCTTCGCGCCGGCGGGACGGCCATTCCTCTAGGACGCGCCTTGCGGCGCGCCTCATGCGACCAACCCGAGCGGCGGGTCGGAAACGTCCCTGGCGGCCTGCGCCACCTGCCGCCCCTATTCGGTCTTGCTCCCGGTGGGGTTTACCCTGCCGCGCCCGTTGCCGGGCGCGCGGTGCGCTCTTACCGCACCATTTCACCCTTGCCGGCAGCGCCTGACGGCGGTGCCGGCGGTATGTTTTCTGTGGCACTTTCCCTGAGGTCGCCCCCGCCGGCCGTTGGCCGGCACCGCGTTCCCGTGGAGCCCGGACTTTCCTCCCGCGCGGGCCTTCCGGCCCGCGCCGGCGGCCGTCCGGCCGTCTGACGGGACAGAAATGAGACGGCGGCGGCGCGGCGTCAATCCGTTGGGCAAGGGGCTTTGCCCCTTGACGGGTCTCCGCCGGGCCTTGAGGCCCCGGACCTCCATCCGCTTTAAGCAGATGGATTGCAAAGGCTCCGCCTTTGCTGGGGGGTCCAGGGGGCAGCGCCCTGGCCGGGAGGGGCGATGCGTGACGGAGGGGACGGCGGGGCGCTGCGTGCGCTTCAGCTCGAGCGATTGAAAGCGGTGATTGCGCGCGTTCACGAGCGCGTGCCGCATTACCGTGAGAAATTCGCCGCCGCCGGCGTGGCGCCCCGGGATCTGCGGCGGCTCGAGGATATCGAAAAATTTCCGTTCACGACCAAGGAGGATTTGCGTGCGACCTATCCGTTCGGGATGTTCGCCGCGCAGATGGAAGAGATTGCGCGCATTCATGCCTCGAGCGGCACCACCGGCAAGCCGACGGTCGTGGGCTATACGCGGGGCGATCTTGGGATTTGGGCGGAGCTGATGGCGCGGTCGATCCGCGCGGCGGGGGGCAAACCTGGCGAGAAGGTTCACAATGCGCTCGGGTACGGGCTCTTCACCGGCGGGCTCGGCTATCATTACGGGGCCGAGCATCTTGGTGCCGCGGTGATTCCGGTGAGCGGCGGCGCGACCGCGCGGCAGGTGCAGCTCATCAACGATTTCCGTCCCGATATCCTGATGGCGACCCCTTCCTATGCGCTCACGATCGCCGATGAGTTCGCGCGGCAGGGGCTCGATGCCCGTGCATGCAGCCTCCGGCTTGGGATGTTCGGCGCCGAGCCCTGGAGCGAGACGATGCGCATGGAGATCGAGCAGCGGATGGGGATGACCGCGCTCGACCATTACGGGCTTTCAGAGGTGATGGGGCCGGGCGTGGCGCAGGAGTTTCCGGACGCGCGCGGCGCCTTGACGATCTGGGAGGATCATTTCCTTGCCGAGATCGTGGACCCGGAGACGGGGCGCGCGCTGGCCGAGGGCGAGGCGGGCGAGCTGGTGCTGACCACGCTCACGAAGGAGGGGATGCCCGTGATCCGCTATCGCACGCGCGATCTGACGCGGCTCGTGCCGCCGGCGGCGGAGCGGCCGATGCGGCGGATGGCGCGCGTGACGGGGCGGAGCGACGACATGATGATCGTGCGCGGCGTCAATGTCTTTCCGACCCAGATCGAGGCGGTGCTGGCAAAGGACGAACGCGTGGTGCCGCACTACCGGCTCGAGCTCAGGCGGCCCGAACATCTCGATGAGCTCGACGTGGTGGTGGAGGCGCGGGCTGAGGATGGGGACCATGCGGCGATCGCGGAAAACGTCGAGCGGCTGATCAAGGTGTTCGTCGGCGTGACGACGCGGGTGCAGGTGGTTGCGCCGGGGACGATTGCGCGCTCCGAGGGCAAGGTGGTGCGGATTTTCGATTTCAGGCCGAAGGATTGATGCGTTGATGAGCCCGCGGGACGAGGCAGCGATGAGCTGCGAGGCGGTGCTTGCGGCGGCCGGCCTGCCGGGCGCGGAGGCGGCAGCCTGGCTTGCGCGCGAGAGGGTGGCAACAGGCGGGTTCGCGGAGGATCGCGAAGCCTATTCGGCGTTCTGGCTGCTGGGCGAGCGGCTGATCGCGCTGCTGCCGCGCAAGCCCGCGCGGAACGAGGCGGAAGCGCGGGCGGTGGAGCTGGTGCAGGCGCGGGCGCGGGCAGCGCGGGCGCGCTTCCTCGCAGCGCACGCGGAGGAAGTTTACGCCGATCTGACTGAAGGATTTTCCCGTTTCGTGCGGCTCGAGGCGCTCGTGCTGCGGGCCGCGGAGCGGTTTGCCGGCCTGGTGCCGCGGCGCGAGCAGATCGCGGCGGAGGAAGCGACGCTTCAGCGCGACAAGGACGGGCTCGAGATCGACCAGGGGATACTGCTCGCGGCGATTCTGGGCAATGAGCGCGCGGGGCTGCATTTGTGCCACGCGATGCTGTTGCCGCGCGCGGAGAGCCGCGAGCGGCTGGAAGCATTCGCGAAGACGGGTGTGATGGATCTCGGCCCGGCGCGGCTCGAGCGACGGGGCAAGGGGGTTCTGCTGGTTGCGGGAAATCCCCGTTTCCTGAATGCCGAGGACCAGACGACGCTCGATGCGATGGAGATCGCTGTGGATCTCGCGATCCTCGACCCCGCGAGCGAGATCGCGGTGCTGCGCGGCGGCCTTGTGGAGCACGCGAAATATCACGGCCGGCACATCTTCGGGGCCGGGATCAATCTCACGCATCTCTATCAGGGAAAAATTCCGTTCGTCTGGTTCCTCCAGCGCGATCTCGGCTTCATGCATAAGCTTCTGCGCGGTGTGGCGCAGGAAGAGGCGCCGCCCGACGACGTGCACGGATGGGGAATCGAGAAACCGTGGATCGCCGCGGTGGACGGCTTCGCGATCGGCGGGCACTGCCAGATTCTTCTCGCCGTGGACTATGTTCTGGCGGCGGATGATGCGTATCTCAGCCTGCCCGCGCGCAAGGAAGGCATCATTCCGGGAGCGGCCAATCTGCGGCTGCCGCGCTTCACCGGCGAGCGGCTGGCGCGGCAACTCGTTCAGTACGAGCGGCGGATTGCGTGCGACAGTGCGGAGGGGCGGCTGATCTGCGACGAGATCGTGCCGGCCTCCGAGATGGAGGCGGCGATTGCGCGGACCATTGCGGGGCTCACCAATTCCGGGGCGGTGAGCGCGGTGGGGAACCGGCGGGCCTTCCGGGTGGCGGCCGAGCCGCTCGATCTTTTCCGGCGCTATTTCGCGGCCTATGCGCGCGAGCAGGCCGCGTGCCATTTCAGCCCCACGCTGATCGCCAATCTCGAGCGCTACTGGGACGCGCGGAACCGGAGGGGGTAGAGCCCGGCTTCAGTTTCCCGCGGCTTGCGTGGCGCTCAGCGGGTAGCGCGGGCTGGGGACGGTGTCCGCGCCGATCGCAGTGGCGACCGCCCGCGGATTGGCGAGCGCGTAGGCGATGAACGCCTGCGCGACCCGGTACGCATTCTCGACGGCGATGGTGCTTCCCGGAAATTCGTTCGCGAGCGCCATGGCGGCGGCGGTTTCGCCGGCGGGCGGCTGGTCGTAATCGCTGATCGTGCGCAGGCTGAGATAGTGCGAAAGGAGCGAGCGGCGGGCGAGCGCGCCGGCATCGCCTGTGTCTTCCTCAGCCGAGCTCGCATAGGAGGAGGTTCCGCCAGTGTAATCAGAGACGATGGACTGCGCCTCGCGCGAGTAGGCGGCGCCGATCCAGAACTGGTCGCTGATCACGGAGGCGCCGATCGCAACGCGGGGAAGGCGCCCGCTCTGGACCGGATAGCGCGCGCGGCCGGCGCGCGCGGCCGCATCGTCGGCCAGGGGCGTGTCCTTGGTTGCCGAAAAAGCGAGCGCCACCAGGGCAGGATTGAGATGAAACGCAAGCGTGCCGAGCGGCGGCTCGGAGGCGGAGAGCGGGATGAAGTGCGGCTCGCTCTGGTCGTTCGAAACGTCCGGGAGATGATAGCCGAAATCCCAGGATATGACCCAGTCGGCCCAGTTCGCGCCACCAAGCGTGCCGTTGCCCCAGGGCGGGCCACCGGCAATGCCGGCGCGCAGGAACACGGCTTGGGAGAGATCGAGCGCGGAGCTGGCAAGGATGGCGGCGACGCTGGCTGCGGCGTTGATCTGCCCTTCGCCGGTTTCGGTGACACAGACGGCCCGCGTGTCGCACCAAACGGGTGCGTAGGCGCCGGCGATTTCGAGCGGCACGGGGTGATCGAGATGCGCGAGCCAGGGTGCGAGCTCGGGCGGAAAGGCGGTGAGCACCATCACCTTCACCGGCAGGGCGGTCGCGAGCGCGGCGGCGGGAGCACCGAGGAGCAGAAACAGGGCAAGATGAAGGAGGCGCATCGGTCTGCGATTCCCTTGATCAACGGCCGGTCGCCCGCCATGCGGCGCGCGAGCCTATCGAGCCTGCTGCGGGAATCAATATCCAGCCGGGGGAAATTGCGTCAGAGCCCCTTCGGAGTGGCCTTCACGAAGGCGCGCACCTTCCAGATATCGTCGCGCGAGAGGGTGGTGCTGAAAGCGGGCATGACTGTGCCCGGGCGGCCGTGGAGGACGGTGTCGAGGAACTCCTCGTCGGTGAGGGTGACGGCGAAGAGATCCGGCCCACGTCCGCCCGCCCTGCCATGGCAGATGATGCAATGCTCCCGGTAGATCTGCTCGCCCGCGTCGATCGCCGCGGGCTGGCCGAGATAAGGATCGGTGACGGTATCGTCGGCACGGCCGGTCAGGGGACGAAGCACCCAGAGCGAAACAGCACCGATGAGCAGCAGGAGCGAAACTGCGGCGGCGGGACGCGACGATGCGCGTACGATGGCAGGCACGGCGAGGGAGATCTTACGGCTTGTAGACCGGGAGCGCGTTCTGGATGACTTCCTGGTTGTACAGATTGCCTTCGTCGACCTTGCCGTCGATCGCGAACACCCAGAGCATTCCGCCTTTCGGCGCCGAGTAATAGAAGCTCGGATCGCCGCCGAGGCCGGAGAGAATGGCGACATATTGCTTGCCATCCAGCTCGTAGGTGATGGGCGAGGCGTTGATTCCCGAGCCGGTCTGGAAGTTCCAGAGAAGCTTGCCGGTTTTCTGATCGATCGCGAGCAGGCGGCCGCGCTGATCGCCGGTGAAGAGAACGCCGCCCTTGGTGGCCAGCATCCCCGCGAAGACAGGCAACGGACTCTGGATCTCCCAGATCACCTTCTTGTTGGCGACGTCGATCGCCTTGATGCGGCCGATCGTGTCGCCCATGCGATACATCTGGTAATCGACTCCCATGTAGAGATCGCCGGGCTTGTAGACGAGCTTCTTCTTTTCCCAGGCCGTGAGCCCCATGCCCCATTGGTTCTGGCCGACGAACATGGTGCCCGTGGTGGGATCATAGGCCGGCGGGAACCAGTTCGTTCCGCCTTCGAGGCCCGGAATGATCGGTTGGACAGTGGGTCCGCCCTGCTTCGGCTTCATCGCCGCCACTTCGGAGGGGCGCCCCGTCACCGGGTCGATGCCGGTGGTCCAGTTGATGCCCTGGACCAGAGGCATCGCGTAGACGAATTTTCCGCTACTGCGGTCGATGACATAGAAGAAGCCGTTGCGGTTGGCGAGCGCAGCCGCCTTGATCGGCTTGCCGCCGATGGTGATGTCGATCAGGATCGGCGTCGCCATCGCGTCGTAATCCCAGGCGTCGTTCGGGGTGTACTGGAAGCCCCATTTGATTTTGCCGGTGTCGGGGTCGATCGCGAGCGTGCAGTCCGACCAGAGATTGTCTCCCGGGCGTTGGCCGGCTGCCCATGGCCCTGGATTGCCCGTGCCCCAGTAAAGCGTGTTGGTTGCGGCATCATAGCTGCCGGTGAGCCAAGTCGGGGCGCCACCGGTCTTCCAGCTATCGTCCTTGGGCCAGGTGTCACTGCCGGGCTCGCCGGGGGCCGGAACGGTGTATGTGGTCCATTGCAGCGCGCCGGTCTCGGTGTCGTAGGATTTGAGGTAGCCGCGCACGCCGTATTCGCCGCCCGAGACGCCGATGATGAGATGGTTGCCGACGATCAGCGGTGCCGAGTTCGTGGTGACGCCGCGCTTCCAGTCGTCGATCTTCTGCTGCCAGACGATCTTGCCGTTGGTGCGGTTGAGCGCGACGAGCACCGCGTCCAGGCGCGCGACATAGACGAGATCGCCCTTGATCGCGACGCCGCGGCTGATCGGGCCGCAGCAGAGCATCGCGTCGAACCCGGTGCCGTATTCGGGTTCGTAGTGCCAGAGGATGGTCCCGGTGCGCGCATCGACGGCGAAGACGCGCGCATAGTCCGCGCTGAAATAGAGCACGCCGTCGTGGAAGAGCGGCGTCGCCTCGAGCCCGCCGAACTTGCCGCCCGTCGACATCGCCCAGACCGGCTTCAGCTGGGCGGCATTCTCCGGCGTGATCTGATCGAGCGGGCTGTAGCGCCAGTTGCGATAGTCGCGCCCGTACATCAGCCACTCGCCGGCGTTGTTCTGTGCGTTCAGAAGATCATCCGCCGTGACCGGAGCGGCGCGGCCATGCGGTGAGATGAACGCGATTGCCGCGGCCGCCATCGCGACCAAGCTCAGGCGTTTCGATATTGCTCGCATGACGCTCCTCCGGAGACGATCATTTATCGCGGCCTGACCGCCGGCGCCCACGGGCCGAACGACGCTATCGCTACCGCAACGTGCGACGTCTCTCCCTGAGCCGCGCGGCGAGCCACCGTTGCCGTTTCATAATAATGTCCGCCCGGCGCGCGCGAGTCAACCGAAGCTGCGCTGTCCCCACATGTGTGGACGATGCGAGTGACGCACCGATCGCTGTGCGCTGAGAAAAGCCACGCGCGGTTGGTGGGTCGCGAAACGTGATTGATTCAATGGGACTTGGTACGTAATCTTCCGTTCGTGGCGCGGCGACGATCCGCGGCAGGAACGGCCCGAAAGGCGGCCGAGTTTGCGCGCGCCCGGTGAATCGGGCAGGAGGCGATTGCGTGAGCGATTATGCAACCGGGCGGCCGCCGGGCCGCCCGGCGATGCCGAAATGCGATTCGATGCGAGATGCGAACGGAAGAGCGTACTCGCTCGCCACCGCCGAGGCCAAGAGGCGGTTTCTGGAGCGGCTGGCCGCGACAGGCAGCGTTGCGGCCGGTATCGTGGCCGCCGGCCGGTCGAAATCGGCCGTGTACCAGTGGCGCGAGAATGATCCGTTCTTCGCCCTGCAATGGGACGATGCAATCAACGCGGCGCTCGCCTCGCTCGAGACGGAGGCCTATCGCCGGGCGGTCGAGGGATGCGAGGAGCCGCGAATACGCGGGAGCGAGGTGGTGGTGACGGTGCGGCGCTACAGCGACCGTCTGCTCACGCTGCTGCTTTGCGCGCACGCGCCCGAGCGCTATGCCCCACGGACGGCGCTGGCGCTTGGCTTGCAGGGCGTCGAGAGCAAGCCTCTCAGGTTCACGTTCCGCCTCAACCATGAGCCGAACGTACCGGACGAGGAGGATGCGCCGGCGCAGGAGATCGAGGGCGGAGCGGCAGAGCAGGGCTGAAGCGCGGGCTCAGCCCCACTCGGGGATCGAGGGAACGCGGATCCGCTCCACCTCCGGCAGGTCGAAGCCGAACTCTACGGGAAGAAGCGCGCGGAGCGCAGCCCGGTCCGCAAGCTGAAGTACCCGGGAAGTGGTGCCCTGGCGGATCGTGACGTCGCGATTCATCACGGTGACGCGCCCATCCGGCTTGAAAACGCTCATCATGATGCGGTTGACGAAGGGCGAGCGCGGATGTGTCGCGGTGAAGTGATTCGCCATCTCGAAATCGATCGGGTTGTCCGCCTCCAGGGTCGAGACCCATGCATCTGCTTGTGCCTCACCCGTTGCGGTGCGCAGCACCCAGTCATCGCCGTCCCGCGCCATCCAATGCGTTGCCTCACCGGGCCGTTTGCCTCCCGCATCGATGAGCGGGATCGGGAATGGCGCCGCGGCCCCGCCGAAGCCAGGGTCCGCGACGAAGCGCCCCTCGGGGAGCGAGACCGTGAGGAACATGTGCGCGCGAGGTGATTCCGTGCGTGGGGAAAAGAGCACGACGCGGGCGGAGTGACGGACAGGGCGAAATCCGAACGCCTCGATCGCGGCGGCGAAGAGGGTGGTGTGCTCGAAGCAGTAGCCGCCGCGGCACGCGGCGACGAGTTTTTCGTGGGTGGAGTCGAGGTCGAGGCGAATGGGACGACCGAGCAGGACATCGAGATTCTCGAATGGGATCGCGGACATGTGGGCGCGCAGCAAGCCGGTGAGGGTTTCCAATGTCGGCAGCGTGCCGCCGCCCCACGCGATGCGGTCGAGATAGGCATCGAGAAAGCGCGCGCTCGTCATTTGGTTCCCCCCCGCGATGCACCGATGCAGCAGAGATTATCCCGGATACGATACGAAAATCCAGGACAAGCGGCACTTCACAGAAAACGGATCAGAAGCTCGTGCGCGTGGGGGCGACGACGAGATCGCGGATGCAGACCGATTGCGGAAGCTTCCAACAGAAAAGCACGATATCGGCGAGCATCTCCGCGGACATGAAGTCCGGGTTGCCGAGCAGCGCACAATATTGCTCGAAGCTGATGCCCATCGAGGCGTGGATGTTCGTCTTCACGTAGCCGGGTGCGATGTTGATCACGCGCACATTGTTCTTCCCCTCGGCCTCGCGAAGCGATTCGGAGGCGCCGCGGACGGCGAACTTGGAGGCGGTGTAGGCGACAGCGGCCGGTGCGGTCTTCCTGTCGCTGATCGAGCTGATATTGATGATGGTGCCGGATTTGCGGCGCGACATCGCATCGATCACGATTTTCGTGCAGTTGAGGACACCCTTGAGATCGACGTCGATCTCACGCGAAAAATCCGCATGCGAGACGGCGTGGAAATCCCGCGCGTCCGCGAAACCCGCGCTGTTGACCAGGCACTCTGTTTCGCCCCAGCGCGTTTCGGCGGCGCGCACGGCATGCTCGATCGCCTCATAATCGGTAACGTCGGCTTCCGCGTACGTGACTTCAGCGCCTGCAAGATCGGGGATGGAGGGCATGTGTCGTGCGATCAACAGCAAAGGATTGCCCTCGCGTGCGAACGCTTTCGCGACCGCGCGCCCGATACCGGAGCTCGCCCCGGTCACGGCGACAAGTTTTTCCTTCATCCTCATCCGGCCATGAACGCGTTGAGCTCGGGCGTGGCAATCGCCGTATCGAGATAGCCGAACGTGCCCTCGTCATGTGCCTCGCGCGCAGCGGCGGCAAGCCCGCTCATCGCGGCGCGATAGAGCGATGTGGCGAGGCTGATGCGCTTGACGCCCGCCGCGGCGAGTGTCGCAACCGTGAAGGATTTTCCCCTGATCCCGACCATGAAATTGAAGGGTCGCGAGAGCGCGGCGCAGACGCTCCGCACCGCAGCAAGATCCGGCAGGCCGGGCGCCATCAGCACGTCCGCGCCTGCTTTCTCGAACGATTGCAGCCGCGCGATCGTATCGGCAAGATCGGGATTGCCGCGGATGAAATTCTCGGCTCGCGCGGTGAGCATGAAGCGAAAGGAAAGCGCGCGCGCCGCCGCGACGGCGGCGGCGACCCGCTCGGTTGCGTACGCGAGGGGAAAGAGAGGCCGTGCGGGATCGCCCGTCGCATCCTCGATCGAGCCGCCGACGAGCCCCGTTTCGGCGGCAAGACGAATGGTGATTGCCGCATCTTCCGGCGAATCGCCGAAACCCTTTTCGAGATCGGCGGAAACCGGAAGATCGGTCGCGACGACGATCGCGCGCGCATGGACGAGCGCCTCGTCGCGCGTGATCGCGCCGTCACGGCGGCCGAGCACGCCGGCGGCCGCGCCGCTCGAGGTCGCGAGTGCCGCAAAGCCGAGGCCGGTCAGGATGCGCGCGGACCCCGCGTCCCAGGCATTGGCGATGAGGAACGCCCCCGGCGCTTGATGCAGTGCCGCAAAGCGCGCCGCCTTTTCGGATTGCGTGGTGGCCGTCATGGCGTTTCTCCTTTTTGGTTTGTTCAACGGATAAGGTTCAGGGGCTCCGCCCCTGACACCGGGTCCCCATCGCGCAAGCGCGATGGGAGCCCCACCCCCGGCAAAAGCGGAGCCTTTGCAATCCATTGGCTCAAAACGTTGGGGGCCCATAGCCCCCAAGCTTGAACCCTCGGGCCCTGGTGGGGTGCAGGGGCCGAGCCCCCGCCTTCCTCAAGAGGATTTGGCATCACATCGTCAGTATTTTGCACAACGTTATGAGGCGTGCTCTTGTGCCGGCGTCTGGGCGGGCGGTGATGGAGTCCGGGCGCCAGTGGCGCTGGAACGCGGCGAGCGCGAGGCCGAGCCTGTGGTCCCACTCGCCGTTCGCATTCACATCGTAACCGATGGTGGCGAGCGCGGCGCGGACCGAGATGAGGTCTTCGGGGCCGGGTTCGGAGATATCGATGGGAAAGAGGCCAATGCCGTGGCGGGCGAGGAGGGAGAAATCGAAGAGCTCGCCCGGGTCCTGCTTGCGGTCGGGCGCGATATCGCTGTGGGCGACGACGTTGCGCGCCTCGATCGGGTGGCGGGTGAGGAGGTCGCCGCAGAGTGCGATGACGGCGTCCATCTGGATTGGCGGAAAGGGGCGGTAGCCCCATTCGTGCCCGGGATTGACGATCTCGATTCCTATCGAGCGTGCATTGATGTCGGTGTGGCCGTGCCAGAAGGAGGGGCCGGCGTGCCAGGCGCGGCGTTCGTCGGGGACGAGCTGCCAGACGGTACCGTCCTCCTCGATGAGATAGTGCGAAGAGACGCGCGCTTCCTCGTCGCAGAGGCGGTCGAGCGCGGCTGCCGCGGATTGCATGCCGGTGTAGTGGAGGACCAGCGTGTCGATCGGGGTGGCGGCAGGGCGCTCGTTGTGGTTGGGGCTCGGGCGCTGCCTCAAAGGCCGCGTTCTCGCTTTATCCGGTCCCACGCGGCGTTGATGCGCGCGACCTTCTCGCTCGCCTTGGCGATGAAGGCTTCCGGCACGCCACGCGCGGCGAGGCTGTCCGGATGGTTCTCGCGCATCAGCTTCCGCCAGGTGGCGCGGATCTCGGCATCGGTTGCGGTCTTCTTGAGGCCGAGCACGGCGTAGGGATCGCCGGTCTCGGTGCCGTGGCGCGGGGCCGCGCCGCGCGCGCGGTCCCAGGCGGCCTGATCAAGGCCGAAGGCACGGTGCACGCGGGCGAGAAAGGCCTCCTCGCGCCCATTCTCCGGCCCGTCCGCGCGGGCGATGACGAAGAGCGCGGCGAGCACCTCCTCGAGCGTGCCGCGATTGTCCGCAAAGGTCTGGGCGAGCTGCTCAGCGAACTCCTCGTAGCCGGAGGCGCTTTCGCGCGCCTGGTCGAAAAGGCGGCCGACCTGGCGCACCGACTCGGGCGGGATGCGGAAATGGCGCTTGAAGGCCTCGATCTCGGCGCGGTTTACGGTCCCATCGCACTTGGAAAGCTTGGCCGCGAGCACGACGACGGAGATCGCGAAGACCTCGTCGCGACGACCGAAGAGGGCGGCGATACGCGCCGGGCCGATCGGCGAGCGCGGACCGGCGCTGAAGGAGCCACTCATCTGGCGGCGGAGATCGCCGAGCACGCCCGCGTCCGCGGCGTGACCGATGGCCGCGCCGACGACGAAGCCGAACGGCCCGCCCATGGCCAGGCCCGCCATCCCGCCGATGATCTTGCCCCAGTATCCCATCGCACCCTTGCGACCAAGCTTTGCAACGTAGCATGCGCCGGTTGACGGCAGCAAAACCGCCACGACCCCTGCACGGGCACCTTGCCGTGAGGAGCCGGCCTCTCCATCCTCCGCGCCCCTCTCAAGACAGTGGACGGGATGATGGCGGGCTGGCAGTTCTGGATCGATCGCGGCGGCACCTTCACCGATATCGTTGCCCGCGATCCCGAGGGCCGGCTCACGGCGCGGAAGCTTCTGAGCGAGAACCCGCGCCAATATCGTGATGCCGCGATCGCGGGCATTCGCGAGGTGCTGGGGCTTGCGCCGGGGGCCGGGATTCCGGCGGGCGTGATCGACGCGGTAAAGATGGGCACCACGGTCGCGACCAACGCGCTGCTCGAGCGGCGCGGCGAGCGGACGGTGCTCGTCGTCAATCGCGGCTTCGCCGATGCGCTCAGAATCGGGAATCAGGCGCGGCCGCGGCTCTTCGATCTCGCGATCCGGCTGCACTCGATGCTCTACGAGGAAGTGATCGAGGTTGGTGGGCGAATCGGTGCCGACGGCAGCGAGATCGAAGCACTCGATGAGGACGAGGCGGAGGCGGCGCTCAAGGCCGCACGGGTGCGGGGAATCGGGGCCTGCGCGATCGCACTGATGCATGCCTGGAAATACCCCGAGCATGAGCGGCGGCTGGCGGAGATCGCGCACAGGGTCGGGTTCGGCCAGGTCTCCGCGAGCCATCGGGTGAGTCCGCTGCTCAGGCTCATTCCGCGCGCCGACACGACCGTTGCTGACGCATATCTTTCTCCGATCCTCGGCCGCTATGTCGCCGAGGTGGCGGGGGAGCTCCAGGGAACGAAGCTCTATTTCATGCAGTCGAACGGAGGGCTTGCGGCCGCCGGCGCGTTTCAGGGCAAGGATGCCGTGCTCTCCGGGCCGGCGGCGGGGATCGTGGGCGCGGTGCGCACGTCCGCGATGGCCGGGTTCGAGCGGGTGATCACGTTCGACATGGGGGGCACATCGACGGATGTCGCGCTTTATGCCGGGAGCTATGAACGCAGCTTCGAACGGGTGATCGCGGGAGTGCGGATCGCGGCGCCGATGCTTGCGATCAACACTGTGGCGGCGGGCGGCGGATCGATCCTCGGCTTCGACGGGGCGCGGCTGCGCGTGGGGCCCGAATCGGCCGGGGCGGACCCAGGGCCGGCTTCATACCGCAAGGGCGGACCGCTCACCGTGACGGATGCGAATCTGTGCCTCGGGCGAATCCAGCCTGCGCATTTCCCAGCGATCTTCGGGCCGGACGGCAATCAGCGGCTCGATGCGGCGCTGGTGGCCGAACGGTTCAAAGCGCTCGCGGGTGAGATCGCGAACAGCGTGGGCGAAGCGCCGCGCGATCCGCCGGTGCTGGCGGCGGGGTTCCTGGAGATTGCGGTCGCCAACATGGCGAACGCGATCAAGGAAATCTCGGTCGCGAAGGGGCAGGACGCAACGCGCTGTACGCTCGTTTGCTTTGGCGGCGCGGGCGGGCAACATGCCTGCGCGGTTGCCGATGCACTCGGGATGAAGACGGTGACGCTGCATCCGCTCGCGGGCGTGCTTTCGGCCTATGGGATGGGGCTCGCGCCGCAGACGCAGCTGCGCGAGCAGGCGGTGGAGATTCCATTCGACGAGGCAGCGTCGGCCGCGCTCAAGGAGGTTGCGGAGCGGCTGGCGAAGGAGGCGCAGGCGACTCTGGTGGAGCAGGGCGCGGAGGCGGGACGGATTGCGGCCGAGGCACTTGTGCATCTGCGCTATCAGGGGACCGACGCGGCGATTCCAGTGCCACTCGGGCCGTTCGCGGAGATGAGGGAGGCATTCACGCGGGCGCATCGCGCGCGCTTCGGGTTTGCCACACCCGATCGACCTCTGATCGCGGCGATGGTGGCGGTGGAAGCGAGCGCGGGCGGCGAGGCGGTGGCGGAGGCGAAGCTGCGGCGGCGCGGAGCGGGCGCGGCTGAGCCGATAGAGAGCGTACCGATGTGGACCGACGGCCGCTGGCACGAGACCGGGGTGTTCGCGCGCGGCGCACTGCTGGCGGACGATCATATCGCGGGGCCCGCTTTGATCGCAGAGGAGAACGCGACGACGGTGGTGCTGCCGGGCTGGCGGGCAGAGATCACTGACGCAGGCGCGCTCCTGCTGCGGCGGGTTGCGACGCGGGCGGGTCGGCGAACGGACGATCCGACGCGGCCGGACCCGGTGCTGCTCGAGATCTTCAACAATCTCTTCATCAATATCGCCGAGCAAGCCGGGGCGGTGCTGCAGAACACCTCCCTTTCCGTGAACATCAAGGAGCGGCTCGATTTTTCCTGCGCGGTGTTCGACGGCGAAGGCAATCTTGTCGCCAATGCGCCGCACGTGCCGGTACATCTCGGCGCGATGGGCGAGAGCGTGAAGACCGTGCTCGCGCGGCGGGGCGGCGCGCTGCGCCCAGGCGATGTGGTGGTGCTGAACAATCCCTATAACGGTGGCACGCACCTGCCGGATGTCACCGTGATCACCCCGGTTTTCGATGAAGCGGGGAAGGAAGTGCGCTTCTTCGTCGGCGCGCGCGCGCATCATGCCGATATCGGCGGGATCACGCCCGGATCGACCCCGCCCGGATCGCGCACGCTCGAGGAAGAGGGGGTCGTGATCGACGATTTTCTCCTGGTTTCGGAAGGAACAATCCGCGAAGCGGAGTTCCGCGCGCTGCTCAGGCTCGCGCGCTATCCCGCGCGCAACCCGGAGATGAACATCGCGGATGTGAAGGCGCAGGTGGCGGCGAACGAGAAAGCGGCACAGGAATTGCTGCGGGTGATCGCGGAGCAGGGATGGGAGACCGTGCGCGCGTATATGCACCACGTCATGGACAATGCCGAGGAGAGCGTGCGGCGGGTGATCGCGCGCATCGGCGACGGCCGGTTCGAGTACCGGATGGATGATGGTTCCCCGCTCGTGGCCGCGGTCAGCGTCGATCGCGAAAGCCGGAGCGCAACAGTTGATTTTTCCGGAACCGGTGCGGAGCGGGATGACAATTTCAATGCGCCCCCCGCGGTGACGCGCGCGGCGGTGCTCTACGTGTTCCGCACCCTCGTGGGCGAGGAGATCCCACTCAACGACGGCTGCCTCAAGCCGATCCGGCTCGTCATTCCACCGCGCACCTTTCTCTCGCCTTCGCCGGGGCATGCGGTGGTGGCGGGCAACACGGAGGTCTCGCAGGCGGTGTGCAACGCCCTTTTCGGCGCGCTCGGCGCGATCGCCTGCAGCCAGGCGACGATGAACAACTTCCTCTTCGGCGACGCGACGCATCAGTACTACGAGACAATCTGCGGCGGCACCGGCGCGGGGCCGGGATTCGACGGCACCTCCGCGGTGCAGACCCACATGACCAACACGCGCATGACCGACCCTGAGGTGCTGGAGCTCAGCTACCCGGTGCGGCTGGAGCGGTTCGCGATCCGGCGCGGCTCGGGCGGAAGCGGCCAATGGCGCGGCGGCGATGGCGCGGTGAGAAGAATTCGCTTCCTTGCGCCGATGACGGCAGTCATCGTCGCCTCGCGCCGGCGGGTCGCGCCGTTCGGGCTCGCGGGCGGGACGGATGGCGCGGCGGGGAGGCAATGGGTCGAGCGGGCGGACGGGACAGTGAAGCTGCTCTCGGGTACGGATTCGGCGGAACTCGCTTCGGGCGATGCTTTCGTGATCGAGACGCCCGGCGGCGGCGGGTACGGCGAAGAGCAAGGCGATCCGCGAGAGCCATGAGAGCGACTGGGACTCAAAGCAAGGGGCTCCGCCCCTTGTATCCCCGTCAGAGGCTGGGGTCCTGGATTCCCCAACGTTTGCCGCGCAGCGCATCGGGAGGTGTGGGGCCTCAAGGTCCCGGCAGGTCGGGTTCCCATCACGCTTGGGCGATGGGGCCCGGTGCAGCGAACAGCGCCCCCTGCTGGAGCCCCTGGTAGGCCTCCATGAGCAGAACTTTTCGCATTCTCGGGTTCGTCCTGGCGGCGGTGATCGTTCTCGCGGTTGCTGCGGTGGCCGTGCTGCCTTCGGTGCTCGACTGGAACCGCTATCGCGGCACGCTCGAGATGATGGCGAGCGATGCGCTCGGGCGGCCGGTGACGATTGCCGGGCCGGTCTCGCTTTCGCTTCTGCCCCAGCCGATGTTGACCGCCTCGCGCGTGCGGGTCGGCGGCGGGGGAGACGGGGCACGCATCGTGGTCGCGGAACTCAGGCTGCGCGTGGCGCTGATGCCGCTGCTCTCCGGGCAGGTGGATGCGCGTGAACTGACGCTTCGCCAGCCGAATCTGCGCCTGCCCTGGCCGCCGCGGCTCGGCGTACCGCTCGCAACGCCGCCATGGCTCGCCGCCCTTTCCGCGCGTATCGAGGATGGAGAGATCGAGGCCGGCGGGCTGACACTGACACATGTCAACGCGACGCTCGCCGAAGGGAGGGGCGATGCCGCGCTGGTGTTCTCTGGCAGCGCCGCGATGGGCCAGAACAACTGGCTGCTTGATCTCAGGCTCGGCTATCCCGACCCGGACGGCAGCGCCCCGATCAAAGCGACGCTCACCGGCGCCGATGCGGCGGACGGGGCGAACGCGAAGCTCACGGGCCGGCTTGAGCCGGACGGGCGGATCAGCGGACTCTTGGTATTCGCGGGGCCGAGCTTGGCGCGGCTGATGGCGGCCCCTTCCATGCCCTTCCGTGCCGAGAGCACGGTAGAGATGGGGGGCGATGCGATCCGGTTCGACCGGCTGGCGCTGACATTGGGCGGGATGAGGGCGACGGGCGGGGGAACGCTCGCGCTGGCGCCCGCTTTGCGGCTCAATCTGGCCCTGACGAGCAGAGATGCGGTGCCGCTCGATCCCTGGCTCAGCGTACTGCGCGGGGGTGGGGAGAGTTTGCTGCCGGTCGGCCTGACGCTTGCCGCGCCGCGGGCTACGCTCGCGCGGGGGTTGATCCGGGAGGTGCGGCTTGCGGCGGTGTTCGCGCCCGGCGGGGCGCGGATCGGCGCTTTCGAGGCGATCCTGCCGGGCGATGCACATTTCGCGGCCGAGGGGCAGCTCGCGCAGACGGAAGGCAAGACGCCCGCCTGGCAGTTCACGGGCACCGCCCATCTCGATGCACCGGCGCTCACCACGACCGCGCACTGGCTGGACGCAGCCGCACCGGGCGTGCTGCCGCGCTTCTCTCCGCGCGTGCTGGGCGCGGCCGATCTTGGAGCACGTGTAACGATCGATGAAGCCCGGATCGCGCTCGAGGATATCTCCGGGGTCTTCGATCAGAGCCATGTTGGGGGCGGGCTGAGCCTGGGGCTTGGGGGGATGCCCGCCATCAGCGCCGGGCTCACGCTGGATAAGCTCGATCTTGATCCATGGCTGCCGGAAGGGCCGGAGGGAACGATTCCGACGCTTGCCGCCGTGCCGCGCCTCTTCGCCGGCATGTCGGTGGAGCTTCGGCTTTCGGTCGGGCAGGCAAGTCTGGGCGGCACGGCGATCAATGCGCTCACGCTCGATGCGGCGGGCGGGAACGGCCAGGTGATCGTGCGGCGGCTCGATGCGACCGTGCGCGGGGTCCGCGGCATTGCCTCCGGCACACTCGGCGCGGGCGGTTTGGTGACCGCCGGGCAGCTCGCGTTGACGGCGCCGGGGACGGCAACGCTGGCGGAACTGCTGCCAGCGCCGCTCGGGGCCGCGATTCGGCGCTGGAAGGTGCCGGTTTCGCTCACCGCCACGGCTGCGGGGCCGCCCAAGGCGCTTCGCCTCACGCTCGAGGGCACGCTCGGAGATCTACGGCTGACGGCCGCGCCGACCATCGATCTCGCGAGCGGGGACTGGCAAGGCCTGATAACGCTGCGCCACCCCGGAGCAGCCGAGATGATCACTGTGAGCGGCTTCGCTGATCCTGGCTGGTGGCTGGGCCAGGGCTCGTTCTCGCTGATCGGAAATGCCGTGGGGCGGCGGGATGCGTGGAGCCTCAGCGATTTCCGGGTCATCGCAGGCTCGCTCACGGCGAGCGGAAACCTCGGCCTTGCGTCGGAGCCGGACGGGCCGGCGATCTCGGGCGATGTCCGAGCGAGCGTACTTCCGGTACCCGTGCCGGTGCCGGGCGACCGCGAGCCGCTGCCGCTCGTGCTCCTCGCCGGCTGGCGGGGGGATGTGCGGTTCGCGGCCGGGAAGGTGCTGGACGGGCCGCGGGTGGTGATGCGCGACGCAGTGGGCCGGGTGAGCGCGGCGGATGGGGCGCTGACGATGGAGGCAACCGGGAGCCCGCCCGGGGGGGGGACGATGACGGCGGTGCTCGGGATTGACACGAAGGCAGGCCCGCCACAGGTCCGGCTCGGGGCCGCGTTCGGGGGCGTGCATCTCGGAGGCGCGCTGTTCCGCGCCTCGCTCGATATCCGTGCGGGCACGCTTTCGGGGCAGATAGGGCTCGCGGGCGAGGGCTACAGCCCCTCGGCGCTGCTCGCGACCATGCGGGGGTCGGCTTCGCTCACGGCATCGGACGGCGTTGTTTCAGGGATCGATCTCGGAGGGGTGCGCGCGGCACTGGCGGAGAGCGGGCCGGGGAGCGAGACGAAAGCGGCGAGCATGATCGGAAAGGCGCTTGCGGGCGGAGAGACGCGGTTTGCACGACTTTCGCTCGAAGCGGCGGGGAGCGCGGGGCGATTCGCGCTGAGAAGCGGGACGCTTTCGGGGCCCGGCGGAACGATCGCGGCGAGCGGGAGCGTGGATCTTCCAGCCAGCACGGAGGATCTGCGGCTCGGGCTCATCGCGGCGGAAGCGAGCGCTCCGGAGGTGGTGGTGCGGCTCGCGGGGCCGATCGCGCGACCCGCGCGGCTCACGGAGGCGTCTGCGGCGCTGCACTGGCTCGCCGAGAAGAGCCAGGCGAAGCCGGCGCATTAGCCGGGTCGGGCGAGGCTGCCCGGGATCGGAAAGTCAGGATATGGGCGGTGGCTCTTCGCCGACAGCGAAGGCAAGGCGGAGAAGGTCGCCGGCTTCGGTGTCCATGCCGGCACGGTCAGCCTCCTCGGCGAGCGTGATGAGGCGGTCGATCAGCACGAGCGGGCTGAATGCGCTGAGTGAGGAAGAGGAAGAGACAGCGAGCGTCGCGGGAAGAAGAGGCATCTTTCACCTCGTATCCGCCAAGGTTTTGCGGCGGCTGGCGGCCATCGTCCGGCGAGTCGGTTTCGCAATGATTAACGCGGTGACGGATTCCTCACGATTTCGATTCCGACTCGGCGGGGTTCTCCTTGAGCGCCCGGACGCGCAGCGCCGAGGCGAGCGAGCGCTCGGGCGGACGGGCGGCGTCGGTCTCGGCGACGACAGCGGAGAGCGAGCGGCCGCGGACGGCGGCAATGGCGCCAAGCACGGCCCAGAACTCGGGCTCCAGTGCCACGCTGGTCCGGTGACCGGAGAGGGTGAAGCTGCGTTTCTCGAGCATCAGGCGGCGGCCTCGAGCGGGGCGGCGGAGGCAAGCCGTGCGAGCGCCCAGGCGGCGGCCTCCGCGACGACGGGGTCGGGGTCGGCGGCGAGCGCGCGGGCGGAGGGGATAAGGGAAGGATCGCCGGAATTACCGATGGCGATGAGGACGTTGCGGACGAAGCGGTTGCGGCCGATGCGCTTGATGGGTGAGCCCGAAAAGCGGGCGCGGAAGGTGGTATCGTCGAGCGCGGCGAGCGCGGCGAGCGGCGGAGAAGAAAGATCGGGGTGAGCGGCGAGTTTCGCCTCGCGGCCGGCGGCGGCGAAACGGTTCCAGGGGCAGACGGCGAGGCAGTCGTCGCAGCCATAGATGCGGTTGCCGATCGCGGGGCGGAATTCTTCCGGGATCGGGCCGCGATGCTCGATGGTCAGGTAGGAGATGCACCGGCGGGCATCGAGCCTATAGGGCGCTGGGAAGGCGTCGGTCGGGCAGGCGCTGATGCAGCGATGGCAGGTGCCGCAGCGATTGGCGTGCGGAGGATCGGGCACGAGCGCAAGAGTGGTAAAAATCTCGCCGAGGAAGAGCCAGGAGCCATGGCGGCGCGAGACGAGATTGGTGTGCTTGCCCTGCCAGCCGAGGCCGGCCCGCTCGGCGAGCGGCTTTTCCATGACCGGAGCGGTATCGACGAAGACCTTGACCGTGGCTTCAAGGCGGGCGGCGATGAAGCTGGCGAGATCCTTGAGCCGGCCCTTGAGGATGTCGTGATAGTCGCGGCCGCGGGCATAGACGGAGATGCTGCCGCGGTCGGGATGGGCGAGCGGAGCGAGGGGATCCTCCGACGGCGCGTAGGAGAGGCCGACGGCGATGACGCTTCGCACCTCGGGCCAGAGGGTTCTCGGATCGGCGCGCGCGGCGACACGGCGGGCGAGCCAGTCCATCTCGCCGTGACTGCCGGCGGCCAGGAAGTCGCGGAGCGCGGCTTGCTGGCGCGGGGCGAGCGCTGCTTCGGCGAAGCCGACTTCGTCGAAGCCGAGCGCCCGGGCGCGGGCGGCGATCAGCTTTTTGGCGTCAGCCCCGGCCACGGTAGGGCGCGACCGCCTGGGGTGGGAGGAAGAGGCCGGCGGGCGGCTCGCCGGTCTGCCAGAAGACATCGATTGGGATGCCGCCGCGCGGGAACCAGTAGCCGCCGATGCGCAGCCATCTCGGAGCGATAGCGGCGACGATGCGGCGCGCGATCAGCATCGTGCAGGCCTCGTGGAAGGCGCCGTGGTTGCGGAAGCTCGCCAGAAACAGCTTCAACGACTTGCTCTCGAGCAGGGATTCGCCCGGCACATAATCGATGACGATATGGGCAAAATCGGGCTGGCCGGTTATGGGGCAGAGCGCGGTGAATTCCGGGCAGGTGAAGCGGACCACGTAGGCGGCCGCCGGATCAGGGTTGGGCACGCGCTCGAGCATCGCCTCGTCCGGATTCGAAGGCAGCGGAACCTGGCGGCCGAGCAGGGTGGGTTGGTCCATCGTTTATCAATCCCCTGGCGATCCCTTGGCATCGGTCCTGCGGCAGCCCCCTCAATCAATTCCCCCGGGGGGGTTCCCCGGAGCCGCGGGCATGGGCGGGGGCGTCGCGGGAATTCCGCGGGCGCGGTCCGTGCGTGAGGGTCCGGCCCGGAAATGATGAGCCGAATGATAATCCGGATCGGACGCGGCGCGCAGCAATTGCGGTGTCGGAGGCTTTCACGCGGGGGCGGAGGTGGGGGGATCGCCCGCGTCCCAGCCGGCTTCGAGCGCGGCAATGTGGGTGGAAAGCGTGCCTGCCAGGATCGCGGCGCGAAGGCCGGCCATCAGCGATTGGTAGTAATGCAGATTGTGCCAGGTGAGCAGGATCGCACCGAGCATCTCTCCGGCCTTGAAGAGATGGTGGAGATAGGCGCGGGCGTGGCGGCGGCAGGCGGGGCAAGCGCAGGCAGGATCGAGTGGGTTCGGATCGGCGGCGAAGCGGGCATTGCGGAGGTTGAAGACGCCCTCGGAGGTGAAGGCGCGGGCGGTGCGGCCGGCGCGGGTGGGAATAACGCAATCGAAGAGGTCGACGCCGCGGGCGACGGCGGCGACGAGATCGCGCGGCATGCCAACGCCCATGAGGTAGCGGGGGCAATCGGTCGGGAGCGCGGGGACAGTTGCGTCGAGGATTTCGAGCATACACGCCTGGCCTTCGCCGACGGCGAGGCCGCCGATCGCGTAGCCGTCGAAGCCCAGTTCCTTCAGCCTCCCCGCCGACTCCTCGCGGAGCGCGGGAAAAACACTGCCCTGGACGATGCCGAAAAGCGCATAACCGGGGCGGGGCCTGTAGGCGGCTTTCGAGCGCGCGGCCCAGCGCATGGAAAGCTCCATCGAGCGGCACGCGGCCTCGGGCGTGACGGGAAATTCCGTGCATTCATCGAGCACCATGGTGATGGTTGCATCGAGGAGATCCTGGACCTCGACGGCGCGCTCGGGCGTGAGACGGTGGCGGGCGCCGTCGATATGCGAGCGGAAAACCACGCCTTCTTCGGAAAGTTCCCTGAGCTCGCCGAGCGACATCACCTGAAAGCCGCCTGAATCGGTAAGGATGGGGCCGGGCCAGTCCATGAAGCGGTGAAGGCCGCCCAGGGCGGTGATGCGCTCGGCGCCGGGGCGGAGCATGAGGTGATAGGCATTGGCGAGGATGAGCTCGGCGCCGGCGGCCCGCAGCGCATCGGCGGTCATGCCTTTGACGGTCGCCTGCGTGCCGACGGGCATGAAGGCGGGCGTGCGCACGGAGCCGTGAGCGGTGGCGAGGATGCCGGCACGGGCGGCGCCATGGGTGGCGGCGAGGGTGAGGCGGAAGGGTGGGGTCATGGGCGCGGGGCTTTTAGCCAAAAGGGACAGGTGCAGCCCAGGCACGCAAGACGTGCGGCAAGGATGACGGATGGGAGGAGAGCATGATCGGGCCTGATTGCATCTTTTGCAGGATCGTGGCCAATGCCGCGGAATGTCATGAGCTCTATCGCGATGAGACAACGCTCGCCTTCATGGATATCCATCCCGCCAATGAGGGCCATTGCCTGGTGATTCCGCGGGCGCATTTTCAAACCGTGTTCGAGATGCCGTCGGAGGCGTTCGCCGCCGTAGGCGCCACGGTTGCGAAAATCGCGCAGGCTGTAAACGCAGCGTTGAGCCCAGGCGGACTGAGCCTCGTGCAGGCGAACGGCGCGCTCGCCGGGCAGACAGTACCGCATGTTCACGTCCATGTTCTGCCGCGGCGGGAGGGTGACAATCTTGCCCTCAACTGGGACCGGCTTCGCGCCGCCGACCCGGCCCATGCCGATCCGGAGCGGCTTGCGGCGGTGGCCGCAACAATCCGCGCGAAGATTGTTCTCTTTTGAAAAAGGGAACCAGAAAACTTTTTTTCCGTTTTCCGGACCCGGCGCCAGCTTGGGCCTCCGTCCGTTGTTCGGAGTGTCGAGCTGGCGCCGGGTCCGGAAAACGGAAAAAGTCATTTTGCTTCTTTTTCTTCAGAAAAAGAAGATTTTTCCTTTCCTTTTCAACCCTTCATCGGGGTGCGTGGCACCCTACAACGTGGGGCTGCGACGCGCTGAGAGCGCGATTGCCAGAGCGAGCGTTGCCGAAAGCCCTCCCACGAGAAAAACCGCGGCATAGCCCTCATTGTCCGCGAGCAGGCCGGCGAGCGGGCCGGTCGCGCCGTACGCAAGGTCCTGGAATGCGGCGAAGCCGCCGACCGCCATGCCGCGCAATTGCGGCGGCACCCTCTTCACCGCCTCCACGCCCATGGCCGGGAAGACCATGGAGCAGCCAAGGCCTGTCAGCAGCGCACCGAGCAGCGCGAGCCACGGGGTAGGCGCAAGCCAAAGGAAATACTGGCCGCAGGCCTCGACGGTCAGCGAGGCGATAGCGACCGGCCGGCCGCCGATGCGATCGGGTAGATGACCGAACAGCAAGCGCACGACGACGAAGCCGACCCCGAAGCAGGTCAGCCCGAAACCGGCGAGCGGCCAGTGACGGCTCATGAAATAGAGAGAGATGAAGGCGCCAAGCGCGGCAAATCCCACGCCCTGCAGACAAACCACGACGCCGGGGCGCCAGATGCGGCCGAGAATCCGCCAGTAGGATTCGCGCCGTCCGGCGTGGGTTTCGGATGCAGGCATGCCCCGCGCCATCACGAGCCCGAGCAACGGCAGAACTGCGCAAACGATCATCAATCCCGCGAAGCCGATATTGCGGAGCAGCGCGAGGCCGATCGGGCCGCCGGCCGCGAGCGCGCCGTACATGCCGATGCCGACCATCGCCATGACCTTGCCGGAGCGCGGCGCGCCCATCACGCCGATGCCCCAGCTCACCATGCCGACGATGGTCAGGCTTTCACCAAGGCCCAGCAGCAGCCGGCCGAGAATCAGGACCGGATAGGCGGCCGGTGCCGGCAACGCACGCCACGCGGAGAGAAGACAGATCAGGCTCGCCAGCATGTAGAGCTTGAGCCCACGCAGCATGCAGAATTTCCCGCCCAGGCGATCCGAGAGACCACCCGCATAATTGCGGGTGAAGATGGTAGAGAAGAACGCGATCCCGACGGCGAGCCCGCCATCGACATTGCCGAGGCCAAGATCGCGGATCACGTAGACGGGAACGACCGGCAGCGACATGGCGACGGTCAGGTATGAGAGGAAGAGCGCCAGCGTCATCGCCATCAGGCGGCGCGGCGCGAGATCGATCTCCATCGTTACAGACATGAACGAGCGGTCTCCATCGTTCGGGGCCGCCGATCACGTGAAGAGCGCGCGAAGCATCACCACGCGCCTCCCCACCTCGACCGATGGCGAGTTGCGCGTTGGTTGACGTCAACGCTTACGGCTGAGACGCGGCCTCACGACCGCGATGCAGCAAATCCCTTCAGCTCATGCATTTAGCAGGAAGCGACCGAGCGTCAAGGGTGGCGCGTCGCTGCAACGGTTCCGTTCTGGAACCTCTGACATCCTTCCAGAATCCAAAATGCCCCCGACATGTTGCATCGCGGGACGCGGGGACTCGTACGACCAGGCAGCGCGCGGATGCCGTTCACCCTCGATCACCACGTCATAGAACTGCACGCCGCGCGGGCAAGCGCGATCCGACTCGGTTTCTGCACGCGCTCAAGCCACGCCATGCGTACCGAGTCGCGCGGAAGATACGGATAGCCGGCGGCTTCTACGATATGGTCGCTCTCGGCGATTACGCGGCTGTCAGGGACTGCCTTCATCCATCGGCGCTCTCTTCTGGCGGAGGCTCCATCCCCTGTACCCCACCAGAGCGCGGCCCTGGACCCGCTGGGGCCTGAGGCGCCAGCAGCTAAAAAGCTTAAAACAAATGGATTACAAAGGCTTCGCCTTTGCGGGGGGATGCAAGGGGCAAAGCCCCCTTACATTAATCAACATTATGCCCCATTCGCTCGCGAAGGTGCCCGCGGGAACAGGACCATGCGTATCCTCATTCGCCTCGCGGCCCTGATCGCGCTCAGCGCGCTCGCCGGCTGCGGCCTGGTCGCGGCACCGTGCCGTGTGACCTCCGCGGGACTGAAGATCGTGCCCGTTGTCGGGCCGGTCGCCGCGGCCACACCCGATGCCTGCGCCAACGCCATCGATCCGACGCCAACCCGAAGCTGAGTTTCGCTGCTACGCCTCTACCGCGCGGTGAAGGAGGCAGGCGTCGCCATAGGAATAGAAACGGTAGCCGCTCGCGATCGCGTGGCGGTAGGCCGCCTGCATGTGCGCGAGTCCGGAAAAAGCCGAGACAAGCACAAAGAGGCTCGACCGCGGCAGGTGAAAGTTGGTGAGCAGGAGATTCGCCGTGCGGAAGCGATGGCCCGGGCGGATGAAGAGTGTCGTTTCGGAATTGAACGGAAGAATCCGGCCCGAGGAGTCGCAAGCGGATTCGAGCAGGCGGAGCGTGGTGGTGCCGACGGCGACGAGCCGGCCGCCTCGCGCGCGTGCTTCATTGATGGCGCGGGCGGCTTCTTCGGAGATATGGCCACGTTCGGCGTGAAGGCGGATCTCGGACAAAATCTCCGAGCGGAGGGGAAGAAACGTGCCGGCGCCGACATGCAGCGTGATCGTAGCGGTGAGGATTCCGCGCGCGCGGAGCGCGGCGAGAAGGGAAGCGGTGAAGTGAAGCCCTGCCGTGGGGGCGGCGACAGCGCCGGGATGTGCTGCGAAGATCGTCTGGTAGTCGCGCTCGTCGGCGAACTCCGGGCCCGCTGGACGCGTGATGTAGGGCGGGAGCGCAAGCCGCGCGGCAGAGGTGGGGTCGGGGCCGGAAAAGCGGAGCGTGATGCTGCCATCCGCGACACGGGCGAGGACCGTTGCGGAGAGCGTGGGCGTGAAGATGAGCGTATCGCCGGAGCGGACGCGGCGCGCATTGCGCGCGAGTGCGGACCAGGTGCCGTCCGGCAGCGGATGATCGAGAGTGACGGAGACGTGCGCATTGCCGCGGCGCGCGGAAAGCGCCGCCGGAATCACGCGCGTGTCGTTGGCGACGAGAATGTCTCCGGGTGCAAGGAGGGAGGGAAGATCGCGGATATGATGATCGGCCAATCCGTGCGCCGTGACCTCGAGCAGACGGGCCATGTCGCGCGGGTTCGCCGGATGCTGGGCGATGCGTTCCGGCGGGAGGTCGAAGGAAAAGTCGGAGAGAGACAAGGCTTCAGGCGGGTGTGGGCGCGAGGCGGCGGACGAGGCGGATGCAAGGGATGCTGAAAAGAACGGCCCATGCCTTGCCGACGATCTGGCCGGGCAGCAGGGCAAGGCTGCCGAAGGCAAGCCAGAGGAAGACGATCGAATCGATGGTAAGGCCGAGTCCGGCGGAGGCGAGCACGGCAAGCATGAGCCGCCGGCGCTGCAGAGGCGAATAGACCGCAAAATCGGCGAGCTCGCTCAGGGTGAAGGCCGAGGCCGAGGCGAGGATGAGCGAGGCGGGCGCCAGTGCTGCGGAGAGCAGCGAGCCTACCGCAATGGCGGCAAGGCTCGGCCAGGGACCGAGGCAGCGCTGCACGACATCGCGCAGCACGAGCGCGACGCCGACGGTGATGACACCCGAGGGTGCGAGGAGACCCGGAGCTACAGGCACGACGCAGGGGCCGTGCGGGAGGCAGGCCGTACCGACATGCAGCACCATCCAGTTGGCGAGCGGAATCAGGGCGAGGAAGCCCGCGAAGCAGGCAAGGCCGAGCCGCCGCGCGAGCCTGCGGCCGATGGCATGGTGCAAAGGCGAGTCAGATGCTGAGATAGGAGGCGATCTCGATCAGATTGCCGTCCGGGTCGCGGCAATAGACGGAGGTCATTGGGCCGAGCGCGCCGATCTTCTCGACCGGGCCTTCCTCCACCGCGACGCCGCAGGATTCGAGGTGGGTCACGATCGAGGGCGCCGGAATCCCGGTGATGAAGCAGATATCGATCGTGCCGGGGCGGGCGGCAGCGGCGTTCGGATGGAACTCGGCACCCGCCTGGTGGAGATTGAGCTTCTGGCTGCCGAAACGGAGCGCGCTGCGGCGCTCGGCGCCGAAGCTCTCGCGCTCCATTCCGAGCACGCGCTGATACCAGGAGGCCGTTTTCTCGAGATCGGCACAAGTGATCACGAGATGATCGATGCGGTCGATGGTGAAGCGCATGAGGGACTCCGGGCGGGGGGTCACCGGCCCGGTATAGGGGTCAGAGGTAGTGCTCGGCCAGAGGGGTGAAGCCGTTGAACCGCTGGCTGGCATATGTCGTGACGTAGGCGCCGGTTCCCTCGAGCAGCACACGGTCGCCGGCGGCGAGCGCGATCGGCAGGCGGTAGGGCGTTCGCTGGTAGAGGATGTCGGCGCCGTCGCAGGTGGGCCCGGCGATGGCGACGGGGCCGGCGGGCCCGCCATCATGCGGGGTTGCGATCTGATAGCGGATCGCCTCGTTCTCGGTCTCGGCAAGGCCGCCGAAACGGCCAATATCGAGATAGACCCAGCGTACCGGATCGTCCTTCGCGCGGCGGCTGACGAGCACGACCTCGGAGGCGACGACACCCGCATCGGCGACGATGCAGCGGCCGGGCTCGATCAGCATCTCGGGCAGGGCATTGCCGAAATGTGCGGTCATCGCGCCCATGATCGCGGTCGCGAAATCGTCGATGTCCGGAACGGTCTCGCGGTAGCGCGCGGGAAAGCCGCCGCCGAGATTGACCATGCGAAGATTGACGCCCGCCTCGGCAAGGTCGGTGAAAAGCATGGCGACGCGGCCGATCGCCGCTTCGTAGGAAGCTGTGCGAGTTTGCTGGCTGCCGACATGGAAGGAAAGGCCGCAGGGATCGAGGCCGAGATCACCGGCGCACAGCATGAGCTCGCGCGCAAGCCCGATCTCGGCGCCGAACTTGCGCGAGAGCGGCCAATCCGCGCCTTCGTTCTCGACCATGATGCGGCAGTAGACCGCCGCACCCGGCGCGTTCTCGGCGAGCTTCGCAAGCTCCTCCGCGGAATCGAAGGCGTAAAGCCGGATCCCGGCCTCGTGCGCGGCACGAATGGCGGCCGCCTTCTTGATGGTGTTGCCGAAGCTGATGTCCGCGGGCAGGGCGCCGGCGGCGAGGCAGGAACGGATCTCCTCGAAGCTCGCGGCGTCGAAACGCGAGCCAAGGGAAACGAGCCGCTCGAGCACCGGCGCGGCCGGGTTGGCTTTCACGGCGTAATAGATCTGCGCCAGCGGAAGCGCGCGGCGCAGATTGCGGAAATTCGCCTCGACACGGTCAAGGTCGAACACCAGGCACGGACAGACTGGCGAATCCGCGGCCAGGAAGCGGGCGATCTTCGGTGTCATGGCACCGGCCTCCCTTTCAGGCCCTGCTCGGGGCCTCCCTCGGTGAACGTCCGCCTCTTGAAGGCGGCGGACGGAGTTGACGAAACGGTCGAACGAACCAGCGACCTAAGCGAGTTGCCAGAACGCTTGACGTCGTTGCGTAACCACGAGGGCCAGAGGCACGTGCGTTGCTGCGTGGGGCCGCACATAGGGCCCATGGGCCGAGCTTGCAAGCGAAATTACAAGTGCGGTTGCAGGCGCGGGCGGCAGGGGCCTAGAGAGGCGGCATGTGCGCCGAACGGAGCGCGGCCGAGGAGCGGGAGGATGGAGCCCAGAGGCGCCTGCCGCCGGGCGGGCGGGTTCTCCACGCCATCGCCGAGGCGATGCAGCTCATGGTCTCTGACCGCGTCTCGCTCTCGGCCGCGGGCTGCGCCTTCTATGCCACCCTCGCCCTCTTTCCGGCCATCACAATGCTCGTCTTCATCTACGGGCTGGTTTTCGATCCGCATACCGTCGAGCCGCAGCTTCGCAATCTGCGCTCGTTGGTCCCGCCGCCCGCCTATGCGCTGATCGAGGCCAGGGTCCACGCGCTCGTTTCGCGCACGGGCGCGAGCCTCCGGCTCGGCCTCATCGTCAGCGCGGCGGTGACCTACTGGAGCGCCTCGACCGGCACGAAATCCCTGCTTTCCGCCCTCAATCTTGCTTACGGCGAGGTCGAGCGGCGCGGGTTCCTGGGCTTTCAGCTCGCGGGGCTCGGGATGACGCTCGCCGCTATCGTCGCCGCGGTGCTGGAGCTCGGCGTGCTGGTCGGCCTGCCGACCGCGATCGGTTTTCTCGGGCTCTCCGCCTACGCGCAGGGGCTGGTGCGCGCGGGCGGGCTCGGCGGGCTGCCGCTCTTCGTGCTCGCCGCCCTCCTGCTGCTCTATCGCTTCGGGCCTTCGCGCGCGCGGGGCGCGCGGCACGTGGTGGTGCCGGGCGCACTCGTCGCCACCGTGGGCTGGTTTGTAGGCTCCGTGCTCTTCTCGATCTATGTCACGCGGGTCGGGCGGCTGGATGTGACCTATGGCCCGCTGGCGGCGGTGGTCGGCGTGATGTTGTGGTTTTATGTCTCGGCCTATGTAGTGTTGCTCGGGGCCGAGCTGAACGCGGCGCTCGAACGCAACCGCGAGGATCGCAGAGCGGACTGAGCATGGACGAAGCACAACGCAGAGAGGCGCGTCGCCTTGCGCGCTCGCTCCGCAAGGCGGGCGGGGCAGCGTTTGGCACGGGGCTTTCGCTCGCGCGGCGTTCGCGCCTCGGGCGCGCGGCGATGACCGCGGTACGCGAGGTGGTGGAGGGCCGGCCGCAGCCGCGCGTGATTCGGGTGTGGGACTTGCCGACGCGCATCTTCAAGTGGCTGCTCGTGCTTTGCGTCGGCACCGCGTTCCTGGCCAGCTCGATGCACCCGCGCGGACTTCTCTTCGCCGTCCATGTGGGGTGCGGATATGCAGTGGCGCTGCTGCTGCTGTTCCGCCTCGCCTGGGGAATAATCGGCGGCGAGCGTGCGCGGTTCGCGGATTTTGTGCGCGGCTGGCGTGGCATCCGCACGCATTTCCTCGGCCTGCTCAGGCTCGATCCGGAGGAGACTGTGGGGCACAGCGCACTCGGCGGCTGGATGATCCTGGCTCTGCTCGCGACACTGGCTCTCATCGTGGTCTCCGGGCTTTTGACGGAAGGCAGCACAGGCGGAGCGGGCGTGCTGAGCCGCCTTCTTCCCGCGAGCGCCATTCCCGCGCTCGGCTGGATTCACGGCACGCTCGGCTTCACGATCATATGGCTCGCCGGTGCTCATATTGCCGGCGTACTGGTAGAAAGCGCGCTGCAGCGCGAGAATCTGGTGCTTGCGATGATCACCGGCCGCAAGCGCGTGCGCATGCCTGGACCTGAAGATGCCCGCACAGTCTCGCCTTGGCGGGCAGTGCCGATCGTGATTGCGCTGACGCTGCTCGGGGCGTGGATGGTTTTGGGGACACGCATTCCTTCAGGAAGCATCGTTCTCTGACCGAAGGCTCCGCCTCTGCTCCCCGCCAGGGCCCGAGGCCCTGGACCCCAAAGTTTTCAAAAACAAATTGATTGCAAAGGCTCCGCCTTTGCCAGGGGTGCAAGGGACAAAGCCCCCTCCCAGAGACGAAGCCTCCGAGCTGGAATTCCCCTCTCCCTGTCTGTCTTTCTGCCTTTCCTCTTCCTCCTTTTCCCCTCCGCTCAATCAAGAGACTTGCTGAACCGCATCATGCTGATTGCGAGCGCGCCGGTGCCGAGCAGGAACATCGCCGCAAAATCCGGGAAAAGAGTCCAGAAGCCGACGCCCTTGAGGAACAGCGCGCGGATGACGACCAGGAAGTAACGCAGCGGGTTGAGGTAGGTGAACCATTGCAGGATGCGCGGCATGGCCGCGATGGGAAAGGCGAAGCCCGAGAGGATGAAGAACGGGTTGAGCAGGAAGAAGTTGAGCGCGAAGGCCTGCTGCTGGGTTTGGGAGAAAGTCGAGAGCAGGAGGCCCAATCCGAGCACGCTGAGCAGGAAGAGCGAGGAGCCGAGCAGCATGAGAAAGGGATTGCCGACGAAGGGAACGCCGAACCAGAGAATCCCAACGATGCTGATCAGCGCGACATCGGCGAGCCCGATCAGGAAGAACGGCACGGTCTTGCCCAGGATGAACTCGAAGGAGCTGATCGGGCTCACCAGGATCTGCTCGAGCGTGCCGACTTCGCGCTCGCGGACGACGGCGAAGGCCGTGAGGCCCACGATCTGCACCAGGATCAGCGTGCCGATGATGCCGGGGATGAAGAACCAGCGATCGCTGAGGCCGGCGTTGAACCAGGGCTGGTACTGAAGCGACAGCGTGAGCGTTCCGGGCGCGGCGGAAGCGCCGGCACTGGCCGGCAGCAGATGCGCGGCCTCATCTTCCTGGAAGAGGGCGACGATCTGGCTGACATAGCCGAGCGCGATCAGCGCGGTGTTCGAGTTGGTCCCGTCGACGATGACTTGCAGCGGCGCCTCCTTCCCGTTCGCGAGGTTGGCGGCGAACCTGGCGTGAATGACAATCGCAAGCGTGGCCGTGCCCTGGTTGAGGTCGCGCGTGATCTGGCGCTGGTCGGTGGCCACGTCCACGATGTCGAAGATTCCGGTCGCGGTGAAATGAGAGATGAGGGCGCGGCTTGCCTGGCTCTGATCGAGGTCGAGGATCACTGTCGAGACGCGGGTGACCGTGAAGGTGGCGGCGTAGCCAAAGGCGAAAAGTTGCACGAGCAGGGGGACGATCAAGCGGAACATCGCCCAGCGGTCGCGCTTGAGCTCGATGAACTCCTTCATCAGCATGACGCCAAGGCGGCCGAACATCAGTCGAGGCTCTTGCGGAAAGCGCGCGCCGCGACCCAAATGATGAAGACGGCGTAGAGCGTGAGCGCGAGCATGGGGAAAGCGAGCTCGGCGACACCGCTGCCCTTGAGGAAAACCGCGCGCAGGATGCTGACATAGTAACGCGGATAGACGATGAAGGTGAGCGCGCGGATCGCGGCCGGCATCTGGTCGATCGGAAAGGTGTAGCCGGAGAGGAGCGTGGTCGGTAGCATGGTGAGCACGAGCGCCACCTGGCTCGCGCCGATCTGGCTTCGGATGCGGACCGAGATCAGATAGCCGATGCCGAGCACAACGAAGGTGAAGAGCGAGGTCGTGAGAGCGAGCGTGACGATGCTGCCGAGGAAGGGAACGCGGAACCAGAAGATCGCGGCGGCGAGGCAGAAGGCGGCATCGAAGAGACCGATCGCGAAATAGGGCACGAGCTTGCCGAGCATCAGCTCGATCGGTTGCACAGGCGTCGAGATGAGCTGCTCCATCGTCCCCCGCTCCCACTCGCGGGAAATGGTGAGCGAGGTGAGCTGGGCGCCGACGAGGGCAAGAATGACGGCGACGACGCCCGGGATGATGAAGTTCTTCGAATCGAGCCCTTCGTTGAACCAGACGCGGGGTTCGAAATCGACGACGCCCACGCGTGTGGGCCGGGTGCCGTGCGCCGCTTCCCAGCGCGCGGCGAAATCCGCGGTGGCAAGCGAGATCACGCCCTCAGCGTACCCGATCGCAATGTTGGTGGTGTTGGTGTCGGTGGCATCGAAGATCGACTGCACCGGGGCCTGGCCCGTCGCGGCGAGCACGCGCGAGAAATCGACCGGGATCACCAGCGCGCCGATGCACTGCTCGCGGTCCATCGCGGTGCGCACGGCGGCGTTGTCGGGGAGCGTGCGGGTGATCGCGAACCAGCCGGAGGCGACGAAATCCTCGACGAGCGCGCGGCTTTCGGTGCTGTTCTCCTGGTCCTGGACACAGAGCGGCACGCGGCGGATATCAAGGCTCACGCCATAGCCGAGCAGCACCATCTGCATCAGCGGCATCAGCAGGGCAACGGCGAGGCTGCGCGGATCGCGCCAGACCTGGAGGAATTCCTTGAAGCCGAGGGCGAGCACGCGGCGGAGGCTCATGACGCGGCTTCCGGGCGCCTGGTTCTCGTGACCAGGCGGACGAAGGCATCCTCGAGGCTTGGCGCGATCGGACGAGGCGCTTCGGCCCTGACGTTGGCGGCGGCGAGAAGCGTATGCAGAGACGCGGCGGCGGAAGCGTCCGCCAGCAGCACGTGCAGCCTATCGCCGAAGACATTGGCCTCGATGACGCCTGGCGCGCGGTGCAGGGCGGCCAGCGCCGCGCCGAGCGGGCTGCAGGCGAGCTCGAACAGCGCGCCGCCGAGCGCGTGGCCGCGGAGCTCGCTCGGCGTGCCGATCGCGGCGAGCCGGCCGCGATCGATCAGCGCCACGCGATTGCAGTACTCGGCCTCATCCATGTAGTGGGTCGAGACGAGGATGGTGACGCCGCCGGCGGCGAGATCGTGGATGAGGTCCCAGAAGCGCCGGCGTGCCTCGGGCTCGACGCCCGAGGTCGGCTCATCGAGGAAGAGCACGGGCGGGCGATGGAGGATGGCGCAGCCGAGTGCCAGCCGCTGCTTCCAGCCGCCGGCAAGCGTGTTGACGAGCGCGTTCTCGCGGCCCTCGAGCCCGGCCATCGTGATGGCGAAGCGCATGCGCTCCGCCATCTCGCTCTGCCTGACACTGTAGAGCCCGCCGAAGAAGCGCAGATTCTCGCGCACGGTGAGATCGCCGTAGAGCGAAAATTTCTGCGACATGTAGCCGATATGTGCGCGCACCGCCTCGGGCTTGCGGGCGACATCGAACCCGGCGACGACGGCCCGGCCGGCGCTCGGGCGGAGCAGCCCGCAGAGCATGCGGATGGTGGTCGATTTGCCGGCGCCGTTCGGACCGATGAAGCCCATCACTTCGCCGGTCGCGATCGAGAGGTCGATGTGATCGACGGCGGTAAAGCGGCCGAAGATTTTCGTCAGACCCTCGGTAAGCACCGAAGGCGGAGCGGCGCTCATGCGGCCTCCGCCTTGGTGGCGTCGCCGACCAGCGCGACGAAGACATCCTCAATGCCGGGCTCGACGCGAGCGATCTCGCCATGCGCAATGTTGGGCCCGGCGAGGCGGGCTGCGAGCAAGGGTGCGGCGCGCGCGGCATCGTCCACCCGCACATGCACGCGATCGCCCATCAGCAGAAGCCCCAACACACCCGGCACGCCGCCGAGGGCCGCACGCACGGCGCGGGGATCGGCCGCGGGCACTGCGAGCAGCGCGCCCGGCATCGCCTGCTTGAGACGCTGCGGCGTGTCGCAGCTTCGGATCTCGCCCGCATGCAGGAGGGCGAGGCGCGTGCAGCGCTCGGCCTCGTCCATGTACGCGGTCGAGAGCAGGATCGTGACCCCCTGCTCGCGCAGATCGTAGAGGATCGCCCAGAACTCGCGACGCGAGACGGGATCGACGCCGGTTGTGGGCTCGTCGAGCAGAAGAACGCGCGGGGTGTGGATGAGCGCGCAGATGAGGCCGAGCTTCTGCTTCATCCCGCCTGAGAGATTGCCGGCGAGGCGGCGGCGGAATGGCCCAAGCGCTGCGGCTTCGAGAAGCTCTGCCCCGCGCGCGATGCGCTCCTTGCGCGGCACACCGAAAAGCTCAGCGTAGAAGCGGATATTCTCTGCGACCGTGAGATCCTCGTAGAGGCCGAAGCGCTGCGGCATGTAGCTGAGATGCGGCTTCGCGCGCTCGGGCGCGGCAACGACATCGATGCCGTCGAGAAGGATTGTGCCCGCGTGCGGGGACAGCACGCCCGCGAGCATGCGCATGATCGTCGTCTTGCCGGCCCCGTCCGGTCCGACAAGGCCGAAGATCTCCCCTGGAGCGACGGTGAAGCTCACGCCATTGACCGCAACGAGCGGGCCGAAGCGGCGGGTGAGATTGCCGATGGCGATTGCTTCGGCCATCGTCCTGTCTCACTCCCCAGAAGGCAGCAGCGGAATGGTCGCGTCCGCCGGCATGCCGGGTAGAAGCTCGTGGGTCGGATTGTCGATATCGATGCGGATGCGATAGACGAGCGTGATCCGTTCGGCATGCGTCTCGACGGCCTTCGGCGTGAATTCGGCGTCGGGCGAGATGAAGCTGATGACGCCGCGATATTTCCTGCCCGGATAGGTGTCGGTGGTAACGGCGACCTCCTCGCCGAGCCGCACCTTGCCGAGATCCGGCTCGTTGACGTACCCGCGCAGCCACACATGGTCGAGATCGTCGAGGGTGAAGATCGCGATCCCTGGCCCCGCGAGCTCGCCGAGCTCGGCCTCGCGCACCGCGATCACGCCGGAGAACGGCGCTCGCAGGGTGGTGTAGGAGAGCGTCACCTCATCAAGCCGGAGCTTCTGCTGGGCCGAGGCGACATTGGCGTGCTGCAGGCCGAGGGTGCGCTCGGCCACCGTGATCATCGCCTGATCGTGGGCGAGCGTCGCTTCCGACTGCGCCTCGGCCGTGAAGGCGAGATCACGCACCTGCTGCGTGCCGGTGTGGTGCTGAAGGAGGTTCTCCGCCCGCGCATAGTCGATCTTCTTCTCGGCGAGGTCGTACTGATCGCTCATGACGTTCTGCCGCGCGGCGGCGAGAGAGGCCTCGGCCACCGCGAGCTGCGCCTCGGCCGCCGCGAGGCTCGCCTTGTCGATATCGACCTGACGCTGATAGAGCCGGTCATCGACGCGCGCGAGCACGGTGCCGGCGGCGACCTTGGCGCCCTCGTCAAAGGGAAGAAGAACGATCGGCGCCTGAACGTCGGAAAAACTCAGCACGCTCTCATGGGCCTCGATATTGCCTGAGACTATGATCGCGGCCGGGCCCGAGGCCGGACCGAAGACGGCGTTCCAGAGCGCGGGGCGGGCCTTGAGCGCCCAGGCAGCACCGCCGGCGGCAACGAGGACGAGCACGATGAAAAGGACGCGGCCGCGCTTCATGCCGGGTCTGCGGGGCGCGTGTCGGCC
>JASHRV010000106.1 GCA_030037175.1 Acetobacteraceae bacterium | reverse complement strand
CGATCCGCCGGTTCTGATCTGCGGGTTCGGGCGGATGGGGCAGATCGCCGGGCGAATTCTGGCGATGCACCGGATCGCGTTCACGGCGCTCGATCGCAACCCCTCGCAGATCGCGGTCGTGCGGCGGTTCGGCGGCACGGTCTATTTCGGCGATCCGGCGCGGGCGGACGTGCTCCGCGCGGCGGGGGCCGAGCAGGCGCGGCTGATCCTGGTGGTGCCGGACGAGGTCGAGGAGGTGATGAAGATCGTCGAGACGGCGCAGCGCGATTTTCCGAACCTCGCCATTCTGGCGCGCGCGCGCGATCGGCGGGCGGCGCACATGCTGCTCGATCGCGAGGTGGAGGGGTTCGTGCGCGAGACTTTCTATTCGAGCGTGCGGATGGCGGAGATGGCGCTCGAGGATCTGGGCGTGCCGGCGGCGGAGGCCAAGCGGACGATCGAGATCTTCACCGAGTACGACGAGCGGCTGCTGCGCGAGACGCACCCGATCTACATGAACGAGAAGGAGCTGATCCAGACGACGCAGCAGGCCGCGGAGGAGCTGGCGGGGCTGCTCGAGGCGGACCGCGCGCGGGCGTAGGCCGCGGGCATGCCGTTGCGCGGCGGGGCGGGTCTGGCGCGCCCGGCGCGGGCGGGTCATGTTCGCGCCATGAACCGCAATTCCTCGCTCGTGCGTTCCGGTATTTTCGTTCTGATGGGAGTCGTTCCGGTGCTGGCCGGCTGCGCGGCGCCGTCGCCGCAGACGCCGCAGCAGCAGGAGGCGGTCGCGGCCTGCCGCAGCCAGGCGGACCAGCAGTTCCTGATCCAGAACCGCGCCGGGCTCTATCAGCCGAACGACAGCCTCACCCCCTATGCCTCGGGCACGCCGACCTATCAGCAGATCCAGGGCCTGGCCGATCAATACACGCACAATCAGATGGTTCAGGACTGCCTGCGCGGGGCGAGCGGACCGGCGCCGGTGGGGCCGACGACGCCAAAGGCCTCCCGCGCCGGGGCGGCCCCGCCGCCGCCGCCTTTGCCGCCGACCCCGCCCCCGGCGGAGTGACGGGAGCTTGCTGGGGCGGGACCGGGGCCCTAGAAGCGGCCAGCCACAAGGGGGTGCCATGAGCAAGATCGAGCGTACGGAAGCGAATAAGATTCTGGCCAAAGCCGTTGAATTTCATGGATTCATATTCCTCGCCGGCACCACCGCGAGCGACCTCTCCCTGGATATCAAGGGCCAGACCAGGGAGGTTCTGGACGAGATCGACCGGCTTCTCGAGGTGCATGGCACCGACAAGACCCGCCTTCTTCAGGCCCAGATCTGGGTGAAGGATATCCGCGACCGTGACGCCATGAACGAGGTGTGGGCAGCCTGGCTGCCGGCCGGCGGGGCGCCGGTGCGGGCCTGCGTTCAGGCCAACATGGCCGACCCGCGGCACCTGGTGGAGATCATGGTGACCGCCTGTAAATGAGCTCACGACTCGTTACGTAGGATTTCAGTCACAAATCGGAGAGATAGTCACCGGCGCGGTACGCAAAGTTGCGTTCCGCGCCGGATTTTGGACCGAAGTGATTTGCGCGGCGCGCAGCCCTGAGGTTACGGAATCGCGGGATTCGTAACGAAGGGGGATCGGCGGATGCGGCAGAAGGCTGGTGTTGCGGGCTGTCTTATCGGATCCCTCCTCTCCTTCCCTCTTGCCGTGTTCCTCTGTGTCGTTCCCCTCAAGCCCGCGCAGGCGCGGTACTATTTCGTCTCCTGCGTGCCCTATGCGATCCAGCGCAGCGGCATCGACCTCTCGGGCAATGCCTGGCAGTGGTGGTACAACGCGGCGGGGCGCTATGCGCGCGGGCAGGCGCCGGAGCCGGGCGCGGTGCTCGACTTCCGCTCCATCCGCAGCATGCCGCTCGGCCATGTCGCGGTGGTGAGCCGGGTCGTCAATTCGCGCGAGATTCTGGTCGATCAGGCGAACTGGATGCCGGCGGGGGTGATCCGGCTCGGGGTGCCGGTGGTGGATGTCTCGCCCGAGAACGACTGGACGGAGGTGCGCGTCAGCATCGGGGGCGGGCATTTCGGCTCCGACTATCCGACCTACGGCTTCATCTATCGCGCGCCCCCGGGGACAATGATCGGCGCGGCACCGACGACGGTGGTGGCCGAGAACCTGCCGCTGCCGCCGATGAGCCCGGCCGATCTGCAGATGGCGGTGACCGGGGGGCTCGTGGGCGCGTCGCCGGGCGCGGGCGGATGGAGCAGCCATATCGAGGTTGCGGAGGTGCCGGCGCCCTATACCGCGCCGGGCGGCTCGGCGCTGGTTTCCGACGGGTTGCAGCTCGACGCGCCCGATCACAGCCTGCGCTGACACGAGAGTTTCTTCCCACCGCGATTGCCCTGAGCTAGAGCGTGATGACCGGGGGCGGAACGCCCGAGGTCTGAATCACGCGGGAAAGACAATCAGCGTGATGACCGGGGGCGGAACGCCAGAGGTCTGAATCACGCGGGAAAAGAACCAGCGTGATGACCGAGGCAGGGAAGTCGGAGGTCTGAATCACGCGATCGGCCGGGTCCGGCTGATCGCGTGAGCCCGCCTTCCGCGGGGCGGGGGCGGATCGGCGCGGGAGGAGCCATGGAATACCGGGAGCGATTCCGGGTCGCGGAGGGCAAGACGCTCAGCCTCCGGGACATCGACCCGGGATACAAGGGCCATCACGAGAGCGAGGAAGAGGCGAAGGAGGAGACCGGGCTCTATTGCCGGAAGCTCGCCGCGCTGCAGACGCTGCTCTACGCGGAGAAGAAGCACGCGGTGCTGATCGTGCTCCAGGCGATGGATGCCGGGGGCAAGGACGGGGTCATCAATCACGTCTTCGCCACGATCAATCCCCAGGGCGCGTCCGTGAGCGGGTTCAAGCAGCCGACGCCGGCGGAGCTCGCCCATGATTTCCTCTGGCGGGTGCATCCGCACGCGCCGGGCAAGGGCGAGATCGCGATCTTCAACCGCTCGCACTACGAGGACGTGCTGGTGACCCGCGTGCACGGGCTGATCGACAAGCCGACCTGGGAGGCGCGCTACGAGGAGATCCGCGCCTTCGAGGCGCTGCTCGCGGCGAACGGGACGACGATCCTGAAGTTCTTCCTCCATATCAGCAGGGAGGAGCAGCTTGCGCGGTTCGCCGAGCGGCTCAACGACCCGGCGAAGAACTGGAAGATCAGCGAGGCCGATTACGCCGAGCGGGAGCGCTGGGACGCCTATGTGGCGGCCTTCGAGGAGTCGATGGCGCGGACGAGCGTGGCGCACGCGCCGTGGTACGTGGTGCCGGCGAACCACAAATGGTTCCGCAATCTCGCGGTCTCGGCGATCGTCGCGGAGACGATGGAGGCGCTCGGGATGAGCTACCCGAGGCCCACGGTCGATCTGGCGAGGATCCGGCGCGAATACCATGAAGCCGTGAAGGAAGAGGCAAAGGAGGAGAAGGCCGCGCGCGGGCATGGCTGAGGGGGGCCTGCGCCTTTTCCACTCGCTCCGGGGCTACCGGCTCGCGGCTCTGCCGCACGATGCGGTGGCGGGGATGATGCTGCTCGCGATCGCGCTGCCCGGGCAGCTTGCGACGGCGCGGCTGGCGGGGATGCCCCCGGAGAGCGGGCTGCTCGCGTTCGTGGCGGGGGCGATCGGGTTCGCGGCGTTCGGCTGGCACCGCTTCGCCTCGGTCGCGGCGGATTCGACGATCGCGCCGATCTTCGCGGGCTCGATCGCGGCGCTGGCGGGGACCGATCCGGCGCGCTACGCGGCGCTGGCGGCCCTGCTCGCCCTGCTGGTGGGTGCCGTTCTCGCGATCATCGGCGCGGCGCGGGCCGGGTGGATCGCCGATCTGCTCTCGATTCCGGTGACGGTGGGGTTCCTGGCCGGGATCGCGGTGCAGATCCTGGCGGGGCAGCTGCCGGGGATGCTCGGCGTGCCGGTGGGGCCCGGGCATGTGGTGGTGCGGCTGGCGGCGCTGGTGCGGCATCTGCCCGAGGCGAACCCGGTGACGGCGGTGATCGGGGTGGGCGTGCTCGGCGCGACGCTGGCGACACAGATCCCGTGGCGGTCGGAGGCGGGATCGCGGATTCCCGGGGCGCTGGTGGGGCTGGCGGCGGCGGGGCTTGCGGTGTGGGCGTTCGGGCTCGAGCGGCGGGGCGTGGCGGTGCTGGGGCCGCTCACGGCGCCGGTGCCGCGGATCGCGCTCGGCGGGGTGAGGCTCGATGACGTGGTGGCGCTGCTGCCGGTGGCGCTGACGGTTGCGTTCGTCTGCATGATGCAGACGGCGGCGGTGACGCGGAGCTTTCCCGCGCCGGGCGAAAGCGAGGAGGTGAGCCGCGATTTCGGCGGCGTGGGGGCCGGGAACATCGTGGCCGGGCTGCTGGGCGCCTTCGCCGTGGATGCGAGCCCGCCGAGCACGGCCGTGGTGGCGGCGGCGGGCGGGCGGACACAGATGGTGGCGCTGGTGGCGGCGGTGGCGATCGTGCTGCTGGCGACGCTGGTGGGGCGGGCCTTCGCCTATGTGCCGGTGGCCGCGCTTTCGGCGGTGCTGGTGTTCATCGCGTTCCGCATCTTCCGGCTCAAGGAGATGATCGCGATCGCGCGCGGCGGCGGGCCGGAGATATTTCTCGTCGCGGCGAGCGCCGGGCTGGTGATTGCGCTTCCGATCGAGATGGGGGTTTCGTTTTCGGTCGTGCTCTCCCTGCTGCACAGCATCTATGCCGTGGCGCGGCCGGACTGCGTCGAGCTCGAGCGGATTCCGGGGACGACGATCTGGTGGGCGCCCGGGGAGGTCGAGCATGGGGAGATCGAGCATGGCGAGATCGGCCACGGCGAGATCGGCCACGGCGAGCAGGAGCCCGGGATATTGGTGTTCGCGCCGGCGGCGCCGATCAACTTCACCAATGTCCACTATATCCGCGCCCGGCTCGAGGCGGCGATCGCGGCGAAGCGGGCGCCGGTGCGGCTGGTGGTGATCGATGCGAGCGGCGTCGATACGATCGACTATACGGGGGCGGCGATTCTGCGCGCGGCGATCGGCGCGCTCAGGGAGCGCGGGATCGACGTCGCGCTGGCGCGGCTCGGGGCGGAGCGGGCGCAACGCTCCGCGGCGGTGACGGGGCTGCTCGACACGATCGGGCAGGCGCGCATCTTCCACTCCGCGGAGGAGGCCGTGCGGGCGCTGAGGCCGCGGCGGAGCGCGGAGCGCGGCTGACCGGGATCGGGGCATTCGGCGCACCAGCCGGCGGGCCGCAGCCCGGATCGGCCACGGAATGACCGGAGAAAGACGGGTTGGGCCGACATGTTAAGGTAAAGAGGGAAGAATCTTCTTTTTCTGAAGAAAAAGAAGCAAAAAGACTTTTTTCCGTTTTCCGGGGGCGGGCGGCGGCGAGGGACTGCGACCGTCGTTCGGAGTCCCGAGGTGGGGCCGGGTCCGGAAGGCAAAGGGCACGCTTCAGTTGTGGCCGGCTTTCTCGCGCGCGAGCGTTGCCGCGAGATGGGTGCGGTTCTCGCAGCCGGTCTTTGCCAGCACATGCAGAAGATGCGTCTTGACCGTCGGCAGGCTGATATCGAGGTGGCTTGCGATCTCGGCGTTGGTCTGGCCCTGGGCGACGAGCTCGGCGACGCTGCTTTCCCGGACCGTGAGCTGGTAGGTGCGCATCAGGATCTGGCGCAGGCGCTGCTGCGCGAGGCGGGAATGGCGCGGGAGATTGTATTCGACGAAGCGGTGCAGGGCGAAGGCGGTCTCGATCGCTTCGGTGCAGACGGGCGGATCGCTCGGGCGCTTCATGAGGCCGAGACCGGCGACCGGCCTGCCCTCGCTCCAGAACAGCAGGTCGATGATATCGACGATGCCATATCGTCTGAGGAAATTGCCGTAGATCTCATTGCCGCTCGTGGATGCGCCGAGGAGAGGACGAAGCTGGGCGACGCTCTGGCGGCCGACCTGCATCCTGTAAACATGCTGGGGGTCGAGATTGACCATTTGCGCGGCATAGTGGTGAAAAAAATGCGCGGGCACGCCCTCCAGCTGAATGTCCGCCATGCCGATGGCGCCTTCGACCCAGAAGAAGATCGCCGCTGACGCGCGCAGAGCCGTTTGGCCGAATCGCGTGATTTCAGATGCTTCCGGATCGCCCCGGGTGGGACAGGCGGGGTTGAAGGACATCGGAGACTCCTTGCGCGGACCTCGTTCGATCTAAGCTGACCTGAAACAAAGCTGCAAAATTTATACCATGGCTCATCCCTTCGGTGGATGCGCCGTCTCTCTTCGTTTGGGCAAGCTTTCGGACAACGAAGAGGGAGCTTGCCGGATGCGGGATCTGTCCCGGAACGCGGCACTGCAGGCGCGGGCGCAAAACGTGATTCCCGGCGGGATGTGGGGACACCAGAACACGGCCGCGCTGCCGCCCTTCTATCCGCAATATTTCGCCCGCGCAAAGGGCTGCCATCTCTGGGACGTGGACGGCAACCGCTATGTCGATTTCGTGTGCAGCTGGGGGCCGATCATTCTCGGCCACGGCCATGAGGCGGTGGAGGAAGCGGCGCGGGCGCAGGCGGCACGCGGGGACTGCATGAACGGGCCCGGCGAGGTGATGGTGGAGCTTGCGGAATTGTTCGTCGCCACCATCGCCCATGCCGACTGGGTGCAGTTCAAGAAGAACGGCAACGATGCCACCACCTCGGCGGTGACGATCGCGCGCGCGGGGACGGGGCGGCGGAAGGTTCTGGTAGCGGAAGGATCGTACCATGGCTCGGCGCCGTGGTGCTCGCCCTCCCTGCTCGGCGTGACCGCGGAGGACCGGGCCCATATCGTTTCGTTCCAGTACAATGACGTCGAGAGCCTGAGCCGCGCCGCCGAGAGGGCGAAGGGCGATCTTGCGGCGATCCTGGTCACCGCGTTCCGCCATGATCTCGCGCGCGATCAGGAGATGCCCGATCCGGCGTTCGCGAAAGCGGCGCGGGCGATCTCGGAGGCGGAAGACGCGGCGCTGATCGTCGATGACGTGCGGGCGGGATTCCGGCTGCACCCCGCGGGAAGCTGGGAGCCGCTCGGGGTGCGGCCGGATCTCTCCACCTGGAGCAAGGCGATCTCCAACGGCTATGCGCTTGCGGCGGTGACGGGCAATGACCGTTTCCGCGCGCCGGCCGCTTCGGTTTTCTCGACCGGCTCCTTCTGGACCGCTTCCGTTTCGATGGCGGCGAGCCTCGCGACCATCCGCACCGTGCTCAGCGAGGATGCGGTGGGGCACATGACCGGGCTTGGCGAGAAGCTGCGGGGCGGGCTCGACGGATTGAGCCGGCGCTTCGGGATTCCGATCCGCCAGACCGGCCCCGTGCAGATGCCGATGCTGCTGTTCGGCGACGATCCCGATCACCGCAAGGGATTTGCCTTCTGCGCGGCGGCGATTTCGGAAGGCGTCTACTTCCACCCGACCCACAACATGTTCCTCTCCGCCGCGCATACGGAGGCGGATATCGACCAGGCGCTCGAGGCCGCCGCATGCGGCTTCCGCGCGGTGCAAGCGCTTCATGCTCTCGCCGCGGAGTGAGAGCCAAGGACCATCATGGGAGGCCCGGCCACGCACGGCGCTGCCGTAACGACACGTTGAAAGGAGCCTGACGATGGAAAACGCCACGCCTGCCGTTTCCGACGCCGCGGCCATCGCGGAGGATGTCGCGGTCCTGCACAGGATGGGCTACGCGCAGGAATTGTCGCGGGGGATGAAGGTTTTCTCCAATTTCGCCGTTTCCTTCGCGGTCATCTGCATTCTCGCCGGCGGCATCACCTCCTTTCAGCTCGCCTTCTCCGCGGGCGGCGGATTCACCGTCTGCATCGGCTGGCTGGTCGGCGGGATCTTCGCCCTCATCGTCGCCGCCGGCATGGGACAGATCGCCTCCGCCTATCCCACCGCCGGCGGGCTCTATCACTGGTCCACCATTCTCGGCGGCCGGGGCTGGGGCTGGGCGACGGCATGGACCAACCTTCTCGGCTACATCATCGGCATCGGCTCGGTGAATGTCGGCGTCTATCTGCTCTTCACCCAGCTCGTGCTGACCAACATGTTCGGGATCGATGTCTCGCACTGGGGTTTCTGGCAGCAGCTTGCGGGCATGATCATCGCGACCGCGAGCCAGGCCGCGCTCAATCATTTCTGCCTGCGCGAGACGCGGCTGCTGACCGATTTCTCCGGCTATTTCATCCTCGCGGTCGCGCTCGTCCTCGTCATCGTCATGCTGGCCGCCGCGCCGGGCTTTCATTTCGAGCGCCTGGTGCAGTTCACGAACTACACGGGCGCGGCCGGCGGCGGGGTCTATCCCAATCACCTGCACAGCGTGGTGCTGATTTTCGGGCTCAGCCTTCTGCTGCCGCTCTACACGATCACCGGCTATGACGCCTCCGCGCATACGGCGGAGGAAACCGTTCATGCGCAATGGAACGTGCCGAAGGGCATCATCTCCTCGGTCGTCATTTCCACCATTTTCGGCTGGGTGATGGTCTGCTCGTTCGTGCTCGCCATGCCGGACATGGCGGCGGCGGCGAAGAACGGGGGCAACGTGTTCTTCGCGCTGCTGAGCGGCCTGCCGGTTCCCGGCTGGATTCGCGGCATGCTCTATGTGAGCATCGTCATCGCCAATTATCTCTGCGGGCTGGCCGGCGTGACCGCCTATTCGCGGCTGATGTACGCCTTCTCGCGCGATGGCGGGCTGCCCTTCTCCAAATATTTCCGCCGCGTGCACCGCCGTTACCGGACGCCGGCGCATGCGATCTGGGGTGGAGCGATCCTCGCCACGCTTGCGACGCTCTATTCGCCCGCCTTCAACGCGCTTGCGACCGGGGCGGCGATGTTCCTCTACATCGCCTACATCATGCCGGTGGCGGCGGGGTTCCTCGCGGAGGGCAAGCACTGGACGGAGTTCGGCCCCTTCCGCCTCGGCCCGTTCTCGAAGCCTTTCGCAGTCATCGCTTCGATCGGCTGCATCGGGATCATCTATATCGGCATTCAGCCGCCGAACGACATCCTCATCACCTATATCGTCGGCATCGTCGTGGTGCTCGGTCTCCTGTGGGTGCTGCTGGAGCGGCGCCGGTTCCAGGGTCCGCCGGTCAGCGCGGCCGAGATCGCCGCGCGGCAGGCCGAGATCCGGGCCGAGGAAGCAGAGTTCGCGGCGTTCGCCCCTCCGGCGGGGACAACGCTTGCCGCCGCTCAGGAAAGCGATTGAACGCGCAACGCCATCCCGGTACGAGACCAGGGGGAAAAGACATGGATCAGATCGCGCCCAATTCGACCGCCTACAACGACATCGCCTACCACATCCACTCCCAGACCAATCCGCTCGCCCATGAGAAGGAAGGGCCCGTCATCATCACGCGCGGCCA
>JASHRV010000105.1 GCA_030037175.1 Acetobacteraceae bacterium | reverse complement strand
TCGCCAAGACTCGCATCCCCTCGAGCTTTCTCGCGACCCTGTCCGGCTCTGCGTCCATAGTCACCTCCGCCTTCGCGGTTGTCGCGGGCAGGGAGGGAGGCGTCGCTCCTTCGCCGCTCACGTCCGCGCCTCGCGCCGCTGTCCCTGCCTCCGCTGCGTCGTGGGTGAGCATCCCCGACGCAACGGTGAACGGGCGCCTTCCGTTCGTCGCGACGCGAAACTCGATTCTGGCGCTCTCCAGGGCGTGGTCGATCGTGAAGTGAAGGGTGACCTCCTGGTCCTCCGCCCCGATCGGATGCCAGGCGAGGCGCTGGTGTATATCGGCGGCAATATCGACCTCACCGACCGGCTCACCCCCCTCCGGCACTGCCTCCCCCGGCGCGATCAGGAAGGTCAGAGAATAGTGACCGGCGGGCAGCCTGACATAAGGCCCGTAGCAGATATGGCCTGTCTCGCCCGGCCGCGTCGCGATGCCGCGCGGCGTCCGCTGCCCCGCTGCACCCACGAACAGGCGGTCGAGAACCTCGCCGGTGAAGCTTGGGCCGAGCTTGTTCCAGGCGTCGGCCCACATGCGCGTGAGCACGGCGAACGAGCCGCTCGGAAGCCAGTCCGGCTGCCAGGCAAGCCCTGCGCGAAGCGCCAGCGAGATCTCGTCTTCGGTGCGTTGCGCGTCGATCTGCCAGCGCGAGCCATCCTCCGCGTCGCGACGATAGAAAGCCGTCGGGCGATAGGAAAAGATCGGCCGCGAGCGCCAGGCGAGCAGGCAGACCAGAAGCGAATCCTCGGCCGTGCGCATCTGCGGAACCGCGCGCATCGCTTTTTGAATGAGATCCGTCCGGGCGACGAAGCAGTTGGTGCCGATCGCGATCTGCACGTCGAGCGCATCCGCGATCGGGCCCTCGTACCCGAAGCGCAGAATGTTGCGGCTGCAGGATTGCGTAGCATTGTAGAGGACGGGGTAGTCGAAGCCGATCGAGCCCGAGAAGGCCATGTCGAAGTCCTCGCGCACGCGCCGGCCGGCCCGAAACAGCTCCTCGAAATGATCGCTCATCCAGAAATCGTCGTCGTCGAGCACCGCGAAATAGGGCGTCTTCACCCGATCGAGAGCGGCAAAGAGCATCTCCGCGCGGCTGCCTCCGGGGATAAGGAACTCGACAAATTCCGCAATCGCGCCGCTCGTGTCCGCGGTGATTTCGGAGAGGTCCACGGGGCGGAATTTGGCGAGGATCACGGTGAAGGAGCCGAAGGTCTGGCGCCGGATCGAATCGACCGCGCGGCGCACGACGCCCGGGTCTCTGCCCCCGCAACGCAGCACGACAGAGATCCTGGGCGCGGGCTCCATCTCCGCGCGCCTTTGCTGCCGCTCTGCTGTCTTACGCTCGTGATAGGCGATTGCGTTGGCAAGCATCCGCTCGGCCGCGAAATGCGCTTCGAAGATTTGCCGCGCCTCTTCGCCCATCGCCTGGGCGCGCTCTGGGTTGGCACGAACGAAATCGTGGTGTGCGCGAATCTTCTCCGCAATCTCCTGCGCCGAGCGGTCCGCCTCATAGTAAAGGACTGCGTCGCCGAACCATTTCCGGGTCCAGGGCATATCGGGGCAGATCGCCACCGCCCCCACGCTTGCGATTTCGAACACACGGTTGGAGATCACGTCCTCGCGCCGCCATCGTTCGTCCATCAGCGCGAGGCCGAGCCCGCACTCGGCGTAAATACGCTGCGGACTGACGCCATCGAACGGGATCGGCCCGCGGTAGCTCGCATAGCCCTCTTCGCGCCAGGATTCCTCCGGCCCATGGATGGCGAGAATTCCGGTGCGTTCGAGAGCACGGAAGAGGAGCGGCGTGCGCCGATTCCAGTTGGTGCCGAAATAGACGACGCGCAGTGCATCGCCTTTGACGAGCATCTGCCAGTCCGTGCGCAGCTCGGAGGCCTGCGGCGTGAGATAGAAGAAACCCGGCTCCTCTGAACGGCCGACGCCGTAGCAGAAATCGTGCACGAAGCGCACCAGGCTGTCGGAGATCGTCAGGTACCCGTCATAGGAGAAAAGGTTGCGCACGCGCCGCGGCTGTTCCAGCAGATAGGCCTTGGGCTCATGCACGGTGAGGTAGGTCGGGAAGTCGGTGATCTTGGCCATCGCCGTCGAGACCGAAAGCACGAAATCGGGCCGGCAGATCTCGATCGCGGTTTCATCGCCGCAGGCAACCAGCTCGACGCCGATCCGGCGCGCGGCCTCTGCCATGGACATGAAGCCCTGATTCTCGGACGACTGAATCCAGGGATTGTGGTAGGCAATTCGCATCAGCTATCTCCGGCGTGGCCCACTCTTGCGGGTGTGGGCTTTGCTGAATAGCCGGGCCGCAAGGTGACGAAGCCGCTCTACCCGTTCGCGCGGGCTCGGCCAAGCCTCGACCCGGGCGAGCTCTCGCGATCGGGATGCTCAGTTCTGCCGAACTATAAGCGGTATAAATCGAAGGCAACCGGGAGGATTCTCGCGGTGAGAGGCGGGGTGCGGCTGCCGCGATGGACCTGGCCGACGTCGCCCCTGGCTTGGCGCGCCGGATCGCGCGCTTTGAGGACATTGGCGGCCCTCGGCGGCGTTCCCGGAGCACGCCTCATGCCGGCGCCGCCTCCGCCCGGGGATTGCGCCCGGCAAAGCGTGCCGGCGGGGAGCATCCCCCCCGGCGCTTCTCTGGCTTCGGTCTGTGCACGGGTCGAGGCTGTTGCAGACAGTGTTGTCGTCCAGCTTCTCAGCACGGACGGGGCGGTGCTCGACCACCTCTATTGCCCGCTCCGCGCGAGCCCCTACGACCTCGCTCTTTTCGCTCCGCCCGACACCCTTGCCGCGCTCCGGGTCGGGCCCGTCAGTCCCGATTCAAAGGCGCGTGTCCTTTCGGCACGTCTCGTGAGCTTCGCCGCCGAAATGCTCGCTCCGGCGCGGCTCGTCCCGCAGCGCGACATCGCCCGCACCGCCGACTGGCCGGAGGACCCGTATGGTGAACCCGGCCCGGAGGACGCGGCCGGTCGGCTCCGCAACCTCGTTTTCGCGGGCCTCACGCAACCCGCTCCCGTTCCCTGGCTGGGCAGCTTGCAATTCATCCTGGAACCGGGAGACGAGCAGTCCTGCTGTCTCATGAAGTCCGGGCTCTATGAACCCGAAGGCCTTTTTACGGTCGGGTCCCGGCTCAGAGGGGGAGACATTTTCGTCGATGTCGGCGCCAATTGCGGCATCTACACGCTGTTCGCGGCGCGAGCCGTCGGGCCTTCGGGGCTCGTCGTTGCCTTCGAGCCGAGCAAGCGCGAATTCGCCCGTCTGGAAGCCAATGTCGCGCTCAACCGCTTCACCCAGGTCCGGCTGCACCAGGCAGCGGCCTCCGATGCCTCCGGCGAGGTGTCCCTCACCATCGCCGAACCGCGCTTCGCCGGGCATAACACGATGGGCGAGCGGTTCGCCTATGCGCCCGTGCGCGCGCATGCCGTGGCCGTAGTGCCGGCGGTGACGCTCGATGCCGCGCTCGCCCACCTCCCACGCCTTGCCATGATCAAGCTCGATATCGAAGGAGCGGAGCTCAGGGCATTGCGTGGAGCCGAGGCGACGCTTGCCCGCTTCTCCCCGTCACTTCTCCTCGAGCTTTATGAGGACGCGCTGGCGGCGAACGGGACAAGCGTGGCCGCCGTCGTCTCATGGCTTGCGGCGCACGGCTATCGGCTGCACGACATCAACGCTCGCACCGGAGCGATCACGCCCGCGGTTGACTTTCCCCGGGGCGTCAACCGAAACATTCTCGCATCGCCAGCCGGAAACGCCATCCGTTGATTTCGGTGATCACCTACGGCCGCAACGACAATTACGGCCTCAACCTGCACAAACGCGCAGCGCTCAGCCTGAACTGCCTGGCGGAGGTGCTTGATGCCCCGGGCGACGAGATCCTGTTCGTTGATTACAACACCCCGGACGAGCTGCCGAGCTTTCCCGAGGCCATCGCTGACACCTTGACCCCGCGTGCGCGCGCGATGCTGCGCATCCTGCGCATTCGTCCGCATATCCATCGCCGCTACACAGGGCTCACCCATCTCCCCGTGATCGAGCCGGTGGCGCGCAATGCGGCGTTGCGGCGCTCGAATCCCACCAATCGATGGATCCTTTCGACCAACACCGACATGATCTTCGCACCCGCTGCCACAGGCGGGCTCTCGACGATCGCCGCCTCGCTGGCGGATGGCTACTATCACCTGCCGCGCTTCGAGCTGCCGCAAAGCCTCTGGGAATCGCTCGATCGCCGCGACCCGCGTGCCGCCATCGCCAGGGCCATCTTCTGGTCGCGCGCGCTCTCCTTGAGCGAAGTCGTCCGCAATGGCTGGAATTACATCCTCTATGACGGGCCCGGTGACTTCCAGCTCATGCTGCGGGCAAATCTGCTCCGCATCCACGGCTTCGACGAGCGGATCCTCCTTGGCTGGCACGTCGATGCGAACATCGCCAAGCGGCTTTCACTGCTGCACGGCCCGAGCGGCGACCTCGCCGCTTCGCTCTCCGGCTATCACTGCGAGCATACGAGGGGGCTTACGCCCAAGCATCTCGCAGGGCGGCCGGAAAATGATTTCACGGCAGTCGTGGAGCGTGTGACGACGCCCTTCATCGAAGAGCAGAGCAAAAGCTTCGGCCTCGCCGATGACACGCTCGAGGAGATCCGTCTCGGCGAGGGTGAGCCGCCCTTTTTCCGCGCGCTCGCGCCGGATCCGGGTGCTCCGGCTCTGGGCGCCGAGGCGCTCGGCGGGAAAGCGCAAGGCGCGGCGACCGGGCGGTCGCCGGGGCTGACGTTGGAGCCGGGCCTGTTCGACCGGATCGACTATGACGCCTGCCACGTCCTGCCCTTCCTGATGGACGTGCTGGCGAGCTATCCGCACGACATGGCGCTTGGCTGGTTCGGTGCCAAGCGCGCCCTGCTCGATCGTGCCGTGCCCGCATGGCGCGGACTGGGCTTCACCCGCACGATTCGCGTTGCCGCACCAGCCCCTTGGCTGGGAGCGGCGCTGCCGGAGGGCGCTGTCTGGTGCGCTCCCGAAGAAATCGTCCGGACCGTCACCGCGTGCGTATTCGATTTCGGATGGCCGGACGGGACTGCGCCGGGGGCATCGCGCGGACCGACGCGCCCAGAGCATGCTTTTGTCCTCAAAGGGCTCAGAACTTTGGCGGCGGCTGAGGCAGCACACCGAGCGGCAGCGCCGCCCTGCCGGGTGATCGCCGTCAACGCGTCCAACAATCGTTTCACCGCCGCACTCTCCACCCATGCCGCGGTCACTCTCTCGCCGGTAACGACGCGCATTCGCCAGGGACTCATTCGGCCCATGAGCGAGGAGGCGCGTGCCCTGCTGCCACTCATGTGGGCTGCCGAAGCGGGGCGGCGGCTGCCCTCAGGCAACGCGATCGCGGTGCTCGATGGGATCGCGGGCATCGTGTGTGCGGGGCCGAACCTCGACCTCCTTCCTGGGCGCTACCGGCTTACTCTCGATCTGGATGCCGTCGAGCCCGCCTCCGATGCTTCGTCGGGGAACGAAAGGCCCGAGGCTCTGACGCTCCATGTGTCCTCGGGCGACATCGTGCTCGCGCGGCTGGGGGTGAGCGCGCTCGCGCGGGGCCGGCAATCCATCGCGCTTGATTTTGGGATCACCGAGGATCTCGCCCGCGTCCGGTACCCGCTCGGGATCGAAGCCGTTCTGCGCACCGCGGGGCAGGTGCGCGCGGTTTTGGGCGCGGTTTCGCTCGCGCGGCTTCCCGGAACGCCGAAGCCCCCGGCTGCTGAGCATGAGTGGCTGCCCGAGATGAATCTCGGATCCGGCGAGTGGGTGTCCCGCGGGTGGAAATGGCGGCAACAGCGTGTGCTGCGCATCGAAGCCGGCAAAGCCGGCCATGTCGTCTTCGGGCCTTATGTCGGGCTGATTCCCGGAGACTACGAGGTTGCGTTCACTCTTGAGACGGAGAGCGCGGCCGCCGACCTGGCGAAGGCACCGATCGTGCTCGATGTCCGTGCGGGCGTCCACAGCCTGGCCAGCCGAGAGGTGGCGCCCACGGCCAAGGGCCGGACAGTCTGGCGTCTGCCGATAACGGTCGAGGAGGCCGTGTCGGACGCCAATGGCCGCATGGCGCTTGAGTTCAGGGTCTGGACCGACGGCTCGCTTCCCTTCGCCGTACTTTCGGTGCGGACCAGGTGTCAGAGCGGGATGGGATCGCTTGGCGCTCACCCATCCCGCTCTGGCTTTTGTTTCTCCGCGTGATTCAGACCTCCGGCGTTCCGCCTCCGGTCATCACGCTCTAGGCCGGAGCGGGCGCGCGCTCCCGAACCTGACGTTCGATCCAGCGATAGGTTCGACGGATGCCCACTTCGAGCGCCTCGCTTGGCGCCCAGCCGAGCCGGGCATGGATCAGACGGTTGTCGGAGCGCCGCCCACGGACCCCGATCGGGCCGGGAATGTGCCTGATTGTCAGTTTCTTACCGGCCACCCGCATGACGAGATAGGCGAGATCGTCGATGCTGATCATCTCCTCCGAGCCGATATTCACCGGCCCTGAGAACCCGCTGCGCATCAGCCTCGTCATCCCCTCGAGGCATTCGTCGATATAGAGAAACGAGCGGGTCTGCACGCCGTCTCCCCAGATCTCGATCTCCCCGCCATCCGCCGTCAGGGCAACCTTGCGGCAGAGCGCGGCGGGCGCCTTCTCCCTGCCGCCGGTCCAGGTGCCTTCAGGTCCGAAAATATTGTGGAAGCGCGCCACCCGCGGGGCGAGATCGTGGTTGCGCTGATAGGCGAAGTAGAGCCGCTCGCTGAACAGTTTTTCCCATCCGTACTCGGAATCGGGGGCGGCGGGGTAGGCGCTTGCCTCGGAGCAGTCCGGATTCTCCGGATCGTCCTGATTGTATGCGGGATAGATGCACGCCGACGATGAATAGAAGATGTTTCGAAGCCGCCTTTTGCGGCAGGCTTCGAGCATGTTGAGATTGATGGTGGCCGAGTTGCGCATCACGTCCGCATCATTCGCGCCGGTGAAAATGTAGCCCGCTCCGCCCATGTCCGCCGCCAGCTGGTAGATTTCGTCGAAGGGGCGGTCGGTGACCGCAGCGCAGAGGGCTGGGTCGCGCAGATCGCCGATCACGAATTCATCAGCTTCCGTCTCCCGAAATTCCGGCCGCTTCAGATCGACGCCGCGCACCCAGGCTCCTTCGGCCTTGAGCCTTCTCACCAAATGGCTACCGATGAACCCTCCCGCGCCGCACACGAGTGCGCTGGTCATGGAGTCTCCTTGGTGCCGGCCAGGCCGGCGATCCTAACTCGAGAAAAGATACAGATGAAACAGATGAAACAAACGAAACACGTGCACGCCTTCCTTCCCTGATTCTCAACCATCATGTTCGGCCGGATATGAGAGCGTGTCCAGCCAGCTCGATCTGCTCTCGCTCTTTGTTTTTGTCGCTTGATTCAGACCTCTGGCGGGTTCGCCTCCTCTCATAACGATCTCGAAATGAATCTCTTTTGAAAAAGAAAATTCTTATCCGTTTCTCGTTCGGAGTCCCGAGGTGGCGCCGGGTCCGGAAAACGGGGAAAAGTCTTTTTGCTTCTTTTTCTTCAGAAAAAGAAGGCTTGTCTCTTACGATACTTCATCAGGGTGCATGACGCCCTCTGAAGTGATCTGAAGTGGGCTGAAGCGGGAGGCGGCAGAATTACGCGAACGGAAGTGTCCGTCCGCTCACGATCCGCTCTAACATGTCAGTCTAACTCATCATTCCGTGGCCGATCTGGGCGGCGGCCGCTTTCGACCCCGTGGAAAATATCATGTCATTTCAATCAATTAACTCCGGCTCAAAACGCTCGACGGGCCAGTTCGTACAGATCTTCGGCCACATCCGCCGATGAAGCCGGATGGTGCGTGCTATCGTCCCGCCTATTGCCCCGGTATGCCGCCGCTGATCCCGCCCGCATTCCCGCCGGCGGAAGTGCCGGTCGGCGTATAGCGGCCGATACTGCCGAGAAGCTGCTGGAAGAAGGAAGCGTTCCCGCCCGGCGAAGGCGTCGCCCCCGAGGCCATGCCGACCTGGACGGCATTCTTCTTGTCGAGATGCTCCACCTTCTCGAGCACGCCCTGGTCGTTGAAGGTCAGGACCACGACATCGTTGCTTCTCACCGCCGGGAAGCGTCCGATGCGGTTCTGGGTCACCTGGCCGATATAGGCCCAGCGATTGGGGTCGAAGAGGCCCTGATTGGTCGGATCGCCGAGCAATGCCCGCACGTCGGCTTCCGTGCTCGTTCCGGGAACAAGTTGACTGAGCTGCTCCGGCGTGACGCTCTGGCCGCGATATTGCAGCGGCGCGGAGAAAAGGCCGCAGCCCCCGAGCCCGACGGCAAGCCCCAAGGCGAGCGCGGGCATGAGGACGCGCTTTGCCTGCCAGCGCGGCACGCGGGGCGGAGCGGGAGGGAAGGTGAGGGACTGACGCAGGACAGACAAGCTCCCCGGCTCGGCAAAGCCGATTGACCTTGGCGGCGGGCACGTTATGTGCCCCGGTTTCGGTGTCACGGTCGCGGTCGGGAGTCAATCGCGCAAGTCAATTGCGCGTTGAGAGGCCAGGGCGGAGGGACGAGGTGTTCGGTTTCCGGCGACGGCGTTATGAGCGGGCAGGCTTCTCCCTTTATGCGCGGGCCGTGGTCGCGGCGCGGGCACCCTTCCTCTACCGCGATCTCGGCGTGCCGGACACGCTCGACGGCCGCTTCGATCTCGTTGGGCTCTATGCCTTCCTCCTGGTCCGCCGCCTCGAGGCGGAGCCGCCGGAGGGCCATCATCTCGCCCAGGCGGTGTTCGACGCCATGTTCAGCGACATGGACGTAACTTTGAGGGAGCTTGGCGTCGGCGACCTTTCCGTGGGCAAGCGGGTGAAGGCGATGTGGGAGGCATTCCATGGCCGGGCGCGGGCCTATGAGGCGGCGCTGGCCGCCGGCGACGGAATCGATGATGACCCCTTGGCCACAGCGCTCGCCCGCAATGTCTGGCGCGGTCAGCCGATCCCTGGGGGACCGGCGGCGCTTGCCCGCCTCGTCCGCGCCGAAGACCGGCATCTCGCCGCCCAGATGCTCCCCAGGCTCGCCGTCGGGGAGGTCGGCTTCCTGCCCGCCGCCGAGGCCGTTGCGTGAAGCCGGAGCTTTCCAGGCTGCTCACCGTGGCCGATATCCCGCCGGGCGGGCGGATCGTGCATGTCGAGGCGAATGCCTCCGAGCGTGCGGCTCTTGCCCGGCGCCTCAGATTGCCGGCGATCGAGTCGCTCGCGTGCGACTTCACGCTCCGGCGGGAAGGCCGAGGAGTCGTCGCCGCCACTGGCGATCTTGCCGCGCGGGTGGTTCAGGTCTGCGTTGCCACCGGAGACGAGTTTGCCGCTCCGGTCGGCGAGCGGTTCTCCCTCCGCTTCGTCCCGGCCGGGGACGAGAGCGACACGTTCGATCCCGAGGCGCCGGACGAGATCCCGTACGAGGGCGGCACGCTCGATCTCGGCGAGGCGGCTTCGGAGCAGCTGGCCCTGGCCCTCGATCCCTGGCCGCGCAAACCGGGTCTGCCCATTCCGAACGGGGTGTAACGACTTCAGTCTCTTGCCGGCGCGCCGCCCCTCTGCTAGACCGCGACGCGACCGCTCGAGGTTCACCGGCGACGGCTGGCGGGTGTTGTCAACCCGTGAGGTCGTGGCCCAGAGCGCGTTCGTTCCGTGGAAAGACGCGGTTCCGGCCGGTGACCACGTTCCTTTAACTCCGTTCCCACCCGGGCCGGCCGGCAGAGGGTGGACAAGCGCGAAAGGGCTTTCCATGGCCGTTCCGAAGAAGAAGACCTCGCCGTCGCGGCGCGGCATGCGACGCAGCCATGAGGCGCTGCGGAGTGAGGCGTATGGCGAGTGCCCGAACTGCGGCGAGCTCAAGCGTCCGCACCATGTCTGTGCCCATTGCGGGTACTATGACGGGCGGGAGGTCGCGCCGGCGGCCGACAAGGCGCTGAAGGGTGTCGTTCGGATCTAGAGCCCGCGCAACAGGATGGGACAGACGCTCACCTCTCGCCCCGAGCGTATCGGCGCGTCTGGTTTGCGGCTATGCCAGGGCCGATGACTGAAGCTCCCACGCTCGCAGTCGATGCGATGGGCGGCGACCATGCGCCGGAGGCGATCGTCGCCGGGCTCGAGATCGCAGCCGAGCGTCACCCAGAGATGCGCTTTCTGCTGGTTGGTGATGCCGCGCGGCTCGAGCCGCTGCTCGGCCGCTTCCAGCGCGCGGCAAAGAGTGCCGAGGTGCGCCACGCCCCGGACGTGATCGGCGATGAGATGAAGCCCACGGCGGCGCTCAGGATGCGCAACGCCTCGATGCGCATCGCGATCGATGCGGTGGCCGGCGGCGAGGCGGCGGGCGTGATCTCGGCGGGCAATACCGGCGCGCTGCTCACCCTTGCAAAAATCGTCATCAAAACATTCCCAGGGATCGACCGGCCCGCGATGGCGGCGGTCGGGCCATCCGAACGCGGCGACGTGATCATGCTCGATCTCGGCGCCAATGTTTCCTGCGACGTGCGCAACCTGATCGAGTTTGCGGTGATGGGCGAGGTCTTCGCCCGCATCGTGCTCGGGCTTACTGCGCCGACAATCGGTCTGCTCAATGTCGGGTCGGAGGAGATGAAAGGCGGCGAGCAGCTGCGCGAGGCCGCTGAGCTGCTCAAGGAGAGCCCGATCGGGCCGCAGTTTCGAGGCTTCGTCGAGGGCTATGACATCGCCGCCGGGACCACCGACGTGATCGTGACGGACGGCTTCACCGGCAATGTTGCGCTGAAGACGGGGGAGGGGGCGCTCAAGCTTGTGCGTGGGCTGCTGCGCCAGGTCTTCGAATCGAGCCTCTCGGCCCGCCTCGGCTACCTGCTCGCGCGCCCCGCGCTCGATCGGCTGCGCGAGTGGCTAGACCCGCGGCGATATAACGGCGCGGTCATGCTGGGGCTGAACGGAGTCGTGGTAAAGTCGCACGGCAGCACTGATGCCGAAGGGTTCGCCCACGCGCTCGACGTGGCGATGGACATGGTGCTGCACGGCTTCAACGACGCGATGCGCGCCGGCCTGGCGCGCATGGAACGTTTTTCCGATACCGGCGGCCACAAGGAAGCAGATGGCGGGCAGCCGCTCGCCGCGGCGCTGTGAGCCGGGCGGAGGAACGGGCGGATCCATGAACGACCAGACGGCTCCGGCCGGCGTGATGCCGGCCTTCCGCGTCGCGCCCGGTCATCCCGCTTCCCTTCTGCCGGCCGCCCTCCCCGTGCGCGCTTTGCTCGCAGGCACGGGCGGTTACCTGCCGCGCCGCATCGTGACCAACGACGAGCTTGCCGCCCGGCTCGACACATCGGATGCCTGGATCGTCGAGCGCACCGGCATCCACCAGCGCCACATCGCCGCCCCCGACGAAACGGCCGTTTTCATGGGCGCGGAAGCCGCCCGTGCCGCGCTTGCGAATGGCGGGGGAACAGCCGGGGATGTTGATGCGCTGATCGTCGCCACCAGCACGCCCGACGAAGCTTTCCCCGCCACCGCCGTACGCATCCAATACCTGCTCGGCATCCGACGCGGCTTCGGCTTCGATCTCTCCGCCGCCTGCTCGGGCTTTATCTATGCGCTCGGCGTTGCCGACGCATTGATTCGCACCGGAATGGCACGCGGTGTCCTGGTGATCGGCACCGAGGTCTATTCCCGCATTCTCGACTGGCAGGATCGCAGCACCTGCGTGTTGTTCGGTGACGGTGCCGGCGCGGCCTTCCTTGTCGCCGGCGGAGGCAGCGGCGCGAGCACGGATCGTGGCCTGCTCTCCACCCACCTCCATTCCGACGGCGCGCTCGGCGATATTCTCTCGGTCGATGGCGCGGTCGGCCGCCGCGACCGGCCCGGTGTGCTCCTGATGAACGGGCGCGAAGTCTTTCGCCACGCCGTCGCGCGGATGGCCGACGCGGTGGACGAGGCGCTGATGGCCAATGGCCTCTCCCATACCGACGTGGACTGGTTGGTGCCCCACCAGGCCAATCTCCGCATCATCGACGCCATGGGACGCCGGCTCGGCTTGCCGTCGGAGCGGGTCGTCGTCACGGTTGATCGCCATGCCAACACCTCTGCGGCCTCGATCCCGCTCGCGCTCGCCGAGGCGCTCGCCGACGGCCGCATTCGCCCGGGCCAGCTGGTGTTGATGGAGGCGCTCGGCGGTGGCCTGACCTGGGGCTCCGCTTTGCTCAGGGTATGATGCGCGATCAGCCGCCAATATCCTGAGCTTTCGTGATTTCTCGGCATCCGCGCGGTTGACTGGCGGGGCGCGCTTGCCCTAGCTTTTCCTAATGTCCACGATTACCCGGTCGCACTTGGCCGAAAAGATTTACGCGGAGGTTGGCCTTTCCCGCAACGAGTCGGCCGATCTGCTGGAAGCCGTGTTGGACCGCATGGCGGCTGCTCTGGAAGGCGGAGAATCGCTCAAGATCAGCGGTTTCGGGACCTTTTCCGTGCGCCAGAAAGGGCGGCGGATCGGGCGGAACCCAAAGACGGGCGTCGAGGTTCCAATCCTGCCACGTCGCGTGCTCGTCTTCCGACCGAGCCAGTCGCTGCGCGCACGGGTGAACGGTGCCGAGCTCGCCGAGGGGCCCGCAGAGGATGACGACGAATGAGCGGAAACGGCCGGAGCGCCGCCGCCTCCGCCGGCGAGATCGAGGAGGGTGCGGGCAAGCCGCGCAAGGCGCCGAACGCTTTCCGCACGATCAGCGAGGTGGCGGACGACCTGCATATTCCGCAACACGTGCTGCGCTTCTGGGAAAGCAAATTCAGCCAGGTGAAGCCGCTCAAGCGGGGCGGCGGCCGGCGCTACTATCGCCCGGACGACATCGCGCTCCTGCGCCGGATTTCCGACCTCCTTTATATCCAGGGATATACGATCAAGGGCGTCCAACGCCTTCTCCGCGAGGGCGGGGGCAAGCTTGCGGAGGAGATCCCGCCGGCGCCGGCTGCCGAGCAGGCAGCGGCGGCGGCCGAGCGTACGCGCAACCCGGAATTGCCGATCCCCGGTCTGCCTCCGAGCCAACCGCCCGGCGCATCCTCCGCCGTGCGCGCAGCCATGCGCCAGAGCCCGAGATCCGAGCCGGAGGTCGAGCGGCTGCGGGAACTGCTCCATGAAACATTGCAGGCGCTCGAGGAGATCCGCGACCTGCTGGCCTGAGCGGAGCGGGCCGCCGGCGAGCGCGTTGCGGCGGCCGGGTTGCGCTGCTACATGGCGTTTGCCGATCGGAGCGTAGCGCAGCCTGGTAGCGCATCAGTCTGGGGGACTGGGGGTCGTGGGTTCAAATCCCGCCGCTCCGACCATCCCGAAATCTTCCCGAGCGGGAGCGTTGCGGCACGCTGGTGTGACCTGCGCCACATCCCCGCGGCTATGCTTCAGATAATCAAGCGCTCGCCTCAGCGAAGGACATCTCCCAGCCTTCGAGGGTTCGCCAACTTGGCCGCCGGATGCGCCTGGACGCCGCCGGCGGTTCTTCTTTGGGTGCGCATCGCAAGCGCGGGCGACTTGACGCAAAAATCGGCGGCTGCATACTGGTTTTGCAATAATCAGAAGTCATTCACTGGAGAGTTTCAGATGTCCACGGTGCTCGCGGGCATGCGCGGAATGGACATGTAAATGTTACGCGTCATTGCGGCCGCGGCGGCCGCCTGCCTCCTCACAGTGCCTGCGGCGCTGACGGGCATGCCGGCCCGCGCGGACGAGGCCGTGCACACGCTCGTGGTCAGTGGCGATTGGGTCGCCAAGGAGCAGCAGGATCCGGCCGCCGCCATGCAGAACGTCTGCATCGCTTTCACCGCCGCCGCGGACAACGGCTTCGGCCTTCGCGCCACCGCCGATGATTTCGAGCTCCGCTACTCCGATAATAGCTGGGTTCTCCCCGCCAACGTGTCGGGAAATCTGGTTATCGATATCGGCCGCTATCACTCTGTCTTCGCCGTCACGGGAAACACCCGGAACACGGCAATCGCAACGATCACGCCCGCACGGCTGCACATTTTGATCGCGGCTATGGAGCGGGCGGGCTCGATGACCGTGACAGCCGGCGTCGCCGCGCCGCAAAGGATATCGCTGCGGGGAAGCAACCGCGCCACAACGGCCTTTCTGAGCTGCGCTGCCAGCGTCGGCGCGACCGGCCAGGACGATTGGATCCGATTGTCACAGTAGGGCGGTATAGGATCGCTCCCGCTCGCCCATCCCGCTCCGGCCTTTCTTTCCTCGCGTGATTCAGACCTCCGGCACCGGGGTCCTCAGCGGACAAGTCCGCTGGGGTGCCCCGATCCCGCCTCCGGTCGTCACGCGCAAAATCGCTACGGCCCTTGCCGGCTGTCGACGGATCCGCCGAAACGGCCGGGTCAGAGCGGCACTTCGATGAGGCTTGGGCCACCGCTCGCGAAACCGCCCTGCAATGCCCCAGCCAACGCCTCCAGCGTGTCGACACGCTGTCCAGGCACACCGAGCTTGCGTGCGAGCGCGATCCAGTCCCGATCGGTATCGCCGTATCCGAGAAACACCGATCCCTCCTCGTGGAAGCCCGGATTTGGATTTGCCCCGGGCTTCGTCGATCCCGTTGCCGGAGCCATGGGC
>JASHRV010000104.1 GCA_030037175.1 Acetobacteraceae bacterium | reverse complement strand
CGTTTCTCGTCGCCGATGTCGGTCATGAAATGATCCTTCCTTGCATCTCTTTCATGACATCGGATCAATGGGGCGGATCGACGCCGCAAATCGGGCATCTTTCTCGCAAGCTGAAACGCGGAAACCGAGGGCGGGGCGGGAGAAAAACCGAGCCCGCCGCATTTCGGCCGCAAGTGTTCCGGGAGCGGCGTGCTGTGATGGGGGAGAAAGCGAGAGAGTGAGGGCGGCACCCTCACCCGGCTCGCTTCGCGAGCCACCCTCTCCCGCGAGCGGGAGAGGGGAAGGAAGGCAAGCGGCAAGTTGGGGGGTCCAGGGTCCCTGACCCTGGCGGGGTCCAGGGGCGGAGCCCCTGGTCAGTGGGAGATGAGGACGGGGATTTTCGTGTCGTGCAGGACGCTGCGGCTGACGCCGCCGAGGACGAGGGAGCGCAGCCGCGAGTGTCCGTAGCCGCCGAGGACGAGGAGGTCGGCTTTGTCTTTGATGGCGTAGTCGAAGAGCGCGCCCGAGGTTCCGCTCTCTCCGCGCGTGCATTTGGCGGAGGTGGCCTTGATGCCGTGGCGGATGAGGTGGGGGGTGATGTCCTCGATGAGCGCGCCTTCGTCCTCGTAGGTGTTGAGCGGCTCGACGGTGACGGCGGTGACCTGCTCGGCCTTTTCGAGGAAGGGCATGGCGTCGTTCGCGGCGCGGGCGGCCTCGCGGGCGCCGTTCCAGCCGATGACGATGCGGGTGCCGATCTTCTCGATGCTGCCGGTGCGCGGCAGGACGAGGACCGGGCGGCCGGACGAGAAGAGCGTTTCCTGCGGGACGAAGCGGCGGGTTCCGAGGGGCGGGCTTTCGGGATCGACCTGGGTGACGATGGCGAGGTCGACGTAGCGGGCCTCGCGCGCGACGCAGGCGGCGACCATGCCTTCGTGCACGTGCCATTCGCCCTCGATGCCGTTCTCGTGGAGTTCGGCGCGGAAGCGCTGCTCGCATTGCTCGATGACGATCTCTTCGGATTCGGCGATCTCGCCGGCGAGCGAGGCGCCGGGGCGGCCTGCCATGTAGGTGGAGGGGTCGTAGGTGGGGAGCGTGAAGCCGATGACGTGCAGGCCGATCAGGCAGGCGTTCGATTGGCGCGCGAGGCGGGCGGCGAACGCCAGCGTGACGAAGGAGCGGGGCGAGCCATCGAGATAGACGAGAATATCTCGCCAGCCGGTCATTGCGGGGGACTCCGGAGTGGTCAAGCGTAGCCAACCCGTTGCGGGGGCGATGTCAAGGCGGTGCTTTGCCCCCGGGGCGGGCCGGTCTTGGCCGGCGTGGACTTGACCGGCCGGTCTTGACCGGCGCGGGGGCTTGGGCGCTGAGTGGGGGGCATGAGCGCGGGGAAAAAACCGATCCTGAAGCGCGTCCGGCGGGTTGCCGTGCTGGTGGCGGTCCTGGCGGTGGTGGCCTGGTTCGTGCCGGTGCTGGCGGCGCTCTATGTGGTGTGCGGGGCGCTCGACGTGGCGCGGCATCGGAAGATCACGGTGCGGCTGGTGGAGCAGTATTTCACCGGCAACGGGATCCTGACCTGGCTGCTTTCGCCGGTCAATCTGCTTGCCGATCTGATCTCCTACCGCAATCCGGGCGTTTCGAAGCTTTCCGATCTGCCGGCGCGGCACCGGGCGGAGATCGAGGCCTGCACGCGGGCGCTCACGGAGAATGCCGATCTCGTCAAGGCGCATGTGGCGAAGACGCTCGCGGCGAACCGGCGCGGGATGTTCACGTTCCAATGGTATGGGCGCAAGCAGGCGCCGGAGATGCGGATCGCGGCGTTCGCGCAGGATTACCGCTACATCAAGACGATCGCGCTTTCGGTGTTCAACCGGCGCGAGCGGACCTCCTGGCATTTCGGGCCGCTCCGGCTGACCTACCGGGTGCTGTTCAATCTCGATCCGATCGACAGCCGCGAGGTCTATATCGAGGTGGACGACAAGGTTCATTACTGGATCGACGAGCCGCTCTTCATTTTCGACGATACGTTCTTCCATCGCTCGATCAATGACGTGGATCAGGTGCGCTATTGCCTGTTCATGGACATCGTGCGGCCGAACCATTGGGAGGGGCTGTTCGATGCCGCGGTGCAGGCGGTGAGCGTGATTTCGCGCTCGTTCCAGCGGATGTTCTACAAGAACTGGTCGTTCCTGCGCTGAGGCTTATCCCGGCGGGGCGGAGTCGACGGGGACCGGGACGGGCGCGGGGCCCGTGCCGAGCGGGAGGATGCCCGCGATCACGATGGCGCCGCCGGCGGCGAGCAGGAGCGGCACCGGGATGAGGCCGATGGCGGCGGCGAAAAGCCCGGAGAGGAAGAAGGAGGCGGCCGTCATCGCCGCGCCGATGCCGAGCGCCCAGCCCTGCTCCTCCGCCCCCGCGGCGCCGCTGATGAGGGCGAGAAGCGAGACGAAGGCGAGCGTGTTGGCGAAGGCGGCGGCGAGCGCCACGAGCCATTGCGGTTGCGAACCGAACGGCAGGGCGGAGAGGATGATCATCAGGCCGCAGGAGAGGAGGCCCGCCCTGGCGATGCGGAGGTCGTTGCCGAGGCGCGCGGCGGCGAAGCGGTAGCCGAAGGTCGAGCCGAGGACGAAGCCGATGCCGAGGGTGGCCGAGAAGAGGCCGAGCGAGGCGCGGGCGAGGCGGTATTCGTCCGCCATCCGGACCAGGATGTAGGTGTAGTAGAACGCGAAGCCGAGCTGGAAGAGGAAGAACGAGGCGGCGACGCTGCGGATGGCGGGGCGGCGCCAGGCGGCGGCGAAGATCTGGAACGGGCGGTTCCAGGAGAGGCGGAATTTTCCGCGGTGCGCGGCCTCGGCGAAGGGCGCGCGGGCGATCCAGGCGAAGGCGAGGACGCAAAGGAGCATCGCGAAGAGGAGCGGGGCGGAAAAGCCGAGATGGCTGAGGAGGCCGCCGGCGGCCGGGCCCGAGACGAGGGCGACGCAGTTCACGAGCACGACCTGGGCGAGGAGCTTGCCGTGCTCGTCCGGGCCTGCATGGTCCATCATCGCGGCCTGGGCGATCGGGCTCGTGCCGGCCATCAGGCCGGAGAGGAGGCGGCCGGCCAGGAAGAATTCCAGCACGGCGGTCCGCACGCCGATCAGCATCAGGAGATAGGCGGTGCCGAGGCCGGCCATGCAGATGAGGAGCGTGCGGCGGCGGCCGAGCGCGTCCGAGATGTCGCCCAGGAGCGAGGCGCCGAAGAACATCCCGAGCGGGAAGAGGGAAAAGGCGAGCGAGAGATAGAGATCGATCCGCTGCGGCGAATAGTCGTGGCGGAAGGCGGGGGCGGAGAAGAGGGCGACGATGACGGGATACATCAGGCCGAACGAGAAGAGGTCGATGAAGACCGCGCCGAGCAGCGGGAGCATCGCGATCGTCCGGCGGTCGATGGCGGCGGAGGCCTCGATGCGGGCGGCGAGCGCGGCGAGGCGGCGGCGGGAAGGCGGAATGGGCATGATCGCTCATCTCCCCTTGTGCTTTCGCATGAGAGGGGGGCGCGCGTGCGGGCGCAACCCTTCTTATGCGGCGGCGGGGGATTGCGCGCGCGGGGGCGGGCGGGATTAGAAATGAGCCGCGAGCGAGGAAGGGATGAGCGGGAAGAATTGGGAAGCCGCCGTGATCGGCGGCGGGCTGGTCGGGATTTCGATCGGGTATGGGCTCGCGCGGCTGGGGCGGCGGGTGATCGTGCTGGACGAGGGCGATCGGGCGTTCCGGGCCTCGCGCGGCAATTTCGCGCTGGTGTGGGTGCAGGGGAAGGGTGTCGGGATGCCGCGCTATGCGGGGTGGACGCGGCACTCGGCCGGGATATGGGCGCGGTTCGCGCGCGAGATCGGGGAGGATTCCGCGATCGCGGTCGCGCACCGCCAGCCGGGGGGATTCGCGCTCTGCCTTTCCGAAGCGGAGCTCGAGCGGCGGGTGGCGATGATGGAAGGGCTGATGAGCCAGCCCGGCATGGAGCCCTACGAGTATGAGCGGGTGGGGCCGAACGAGCTGCGGCGGCGGATGCCCGAGATCGGGCCCGAGGTGGTGGGCGCGATCTATTGCGCGCTCGATGGGGATGTGAACTCGCTCAGGCTTTTCCGCGCGCTGCACACGGGATTCATCAAGCGGGGCGGGACCTACGCGCCGGGGCGGGCGGTGGCGGGGATCGCGCCGGTTGCGGGCGGGGGGTTCGAGATCGCGGCGGGGGACGGGACGGTCGCGGCGGAGCGGGTGGTGCTCGCGGCCGGGATCGGGAATGCGCGGCTCGCGCCGATGGTGGGGCTGCGTGCGGAGGTGCGGCCGCAGCGCGGGCAGGTGATCGTGACCGAGAAGGCGGCGCCTTTCCTTTCCTATCCGCTGCACACGATCCGCCAGACCGATGAGGGCGGGGTGATGATCGGGGACAGCGTGGAGGAGATTGGGGCCGAGGAGATTGGGGCCGAGGATGCGGGTGCGGAGGATGGGCGCGTGGGGCTCGGGATTCTCGCGGTGGAGGCGGAGCGCGCGGGGCGGATGTTTCCGCGGATCGGGCGGCTCAACGTGGTGCGGACCTGGTCGGCGCTGCGCGTGATGACGAGGGACGGGTTTCCGATCTACGACCAGAGTGCCGAGCACCGGGGTGCCTTTCTCTGCACCTGCCATAGCGGGGTGACGCTCGCGGCGGCGCATGCGCTGACGGTGGCGCCGATGATCGCGGCCGGCGCGCTCGAGGCCGGGCTTTCGCCCTTCAGCGCGCGGAGGTTCGATGTTTCAGCGGCTGCCTAAGATCAACGGCGGGCCGGTGCCGTTCCGGCTCGACGGGGAGGCGGCGGAGGGGCGGCGGGGCGAGAGCGTGGCGGCGGCGCTGCTCGCGGCGGGCAAGCTCGCGTGCCGGACGACGCCGGTGGGCGGCGTGCAGCGGGGGCCGTTCTGCATGATGGGCGTCTGCTTCGACTGCCTGGTGGAGATCGACGGGGTGGGGAACCGGCAGGCCTGCCTGGTGGCGCTCACGGAAGGGATGGACGTGCGCACGGAAGCGGGGCGGCGGGAGCTTGGCCGGTGATCACGATGGGCGAGCTCAAGCTCAACGTCGTGGGCGACATATACGACCTGGTGGTGGTGGGCGCGGGGCCGGCGGGGATGGCGGCCGCGGTGACGGGGCGGGCGCAGGGGCTCTCGGTGCTCGTGGTGGATGAGGGGCCGGGGCCGGGCGGGCAGGTGTTCCGCGCGATCATGGCCCCGCCGATGGGGCGGCGGCCGGTGGGGCAGCGGGAGGTGCTGGGGCCGGATTACTGGCGGGGCGAGATGCTGGCGCAGGCGTTCAACGCGAGCTGGGCGGATTACGTGCGGGAATGCAGCGTCTGGTACCTGGATGCGGGGCTTCAGCTGGGGCTTTCGAGCGGGAGGAAGAGCCGGGTGATCGGGGCGCGGCGGGTGATCCTCGCGACCGGGGCGATCGAGCGGCCGATGCCGGTGAAGGGCTGGACGCTGCCCGGGGTGATGACGGTGGGCGCGGCGCAGACGCTGCTCAAGAGCTCGGGGATCGTGGCGCGGGGGCGGGTGGTGCTGGCGGGCGCGGGGCCGCTGCTCTGGCTGCTCGCGGCGCAGTATCTCGCGGCGGGGGCGAAGCCGGCGCTGATCCTCGAGACGGTGCCGCGGGGGCAGTGGCGGGCGGCGGCAAGGCATGCCGGGGGGTTCCTGCGCTCGGCGTACGTGAAGAAGGGGGTTTCCCTGACGGCGCGGGTGCGGCGCGCGGTGCGCGTGGTGGGCGGGGCGAGCGGGATCGAGATCGAGGAGGGGGAGGCGCTCAGGCTGCGCTGGGACGGGGCCGGGTGGATGGAGGCGGATCACGTGCTGCTGCACCAGGGCGTGGTGCCGAACGTCAATCTCGCGGCGGCGGCGGGATGCCGGCTGGCGTGGAACGAGGCGCAGGCCTGCTGGCAGCCGGAGACCGACGCGCTCGGCAACACGAGCGTGGCGGGGATCGCCGTGGCCGGGGATGGGGCGGGGATCGGGGGCGCGGAGCTGGCGGAGGGGCGGGGGCGGATCGCGGCGCTGGCGGCGGCGGAGGCGCTCGGGAAGATCGGGGCGGAGGCGCGGGCGCGGATGGTGGCGGAGGAGCGGGCGCGGATGCGGCCCTATGAGCGGGGGCGGGCGTTCCTCGATGCGCTCTACCGGCCGGCGCGGGCGATGCGGATGGGGGCGCCGGAGGCGATGGCGTGCCGGTGCGAGGAGGTGAGCGTGGCGCGGGTGCGGGAGGTGGCGGGGGAGCTCGGGGTGCAGGGGCCGA
>JASHRV010000013.1 GCA_030037175.1 Acetobacteraceae bacterium | reverse complement strand
GGGTGCGGATGACGCGGCTGCGCCGCACCATCGCGCTCAGGCTGAAGGAAGCGCAGAACACCGCCGCGATGCTCACCACCTTCAACGAGGTGGACATGAGCGCGGTGATGGCGATCCGCGCCGAGTACCGCGATCTTTTCGAGAAGAAGCACAAGGGCGTGCGGCTCGGCTTCATGAGCTTCTTCGTGCGCGCCTCTATCGCGGCCTTGCAGGAATTCCCCGCCGCCAATGCCGAGATCGACGGCGAGGACATCGTCTACAAGCACTTCGTCCATATGGGCATCGCGGTCGGCGGGGCGAACGGGCTCGTGGTTCCGGTGATCCGCAATGCCGAGCGGATGAGCTTCGCGGAGATCGAGCGCGCGACATCGGATTTCGGCAGGCGCGCGCGCGAGGGCACGCTCAGGCTCGAGGAGCTCACCGGCGGCACCTTCAGCATCACCAATGGCGGCGTGTACGGCTCGCTGATGTCGACGCCGATCCTCAACCCGCCGCAATCGGCGATCCTCGGGATGCACAAGATCCAGGACCGGCCGGTGGCGATCGGCGGCAAGGTCGAGATCCGGCCGATGATGTATCTTGCGCTCAGCTACGATCACCGCATCGTCGATGGGCGCGAGGCGGTCTCGTTCCTCGTCCGGGTCAAGGAAGGGATCGAGGACCCGCGCCGCCTGCTGCTCGATCTCTGAAAGAAACGAACGGTGAGCGAACAATACGACCTGATCGTCATCGGCGCGGGCCCCGGCGGCTATGTCGCGGCGATCCGCGCGGCCCAGCTCGGCATGCGCGTCGCCTGCGTCGAGGGGCGCGAGACGCTTGGCGGCACCTGCCTCAATGTCGGCTGCATCCCCTCGAAGGCGCTGCTGCAATCCTCCGAGGAATTCTTCCATGCCGGCCACGGCCTCGCGGCGCATGGCGTGCTGGTCGAGAAGGTGGGGCTCGACCTTGCGCGGATGCAGGCGCGCAAGGACTCCGTGGTCGAGGCGAACGTCAAGGGCGTGGAGTATCTTTTCCGCAAGAACAAGATCGCCTGGATCAAGGGGTTCGGCCGCATCGCCGCCCCCGGCCAGGTCGCGGTGAACGGCGAGACCCACACGGCGCGGCATATCGTCATCGCCTCGGGCAGCGAGAGCACGCCGCTCGCCGGGGTTGAGGTGGACGAGAAGCGGATCGTGACCTCCACCGGCGGGCTCGCCCTGGAGGCGGTTCCGAAACGGCTGGCGGTGATCGGCGGCGGCTATATCGGGCTCGAGCTCGGCAGCGTCTGGCAGCGTCTCGGCGCCGAGGTCACGGTGATCGAATTCCTCGACCGGCTTGTGCCGAGCATGGACGGCGAGCTCGCCAGGCAGCTCGAGCGCATTCTGGCGCGGCAGGGGCTGAAGTTCCGTCTCGGCACGAAAGTCGCTTCGGCCGAGCCCGGCAATGAGGGCGTGCGGCTTCGGCTGGAGCCCGTGAAGGGCGGGGAGGCGAGCGAGCTCCTCGTGGACACGGTGCTGGTCTCGGTCGGCCGGCGGGCATACACGAACGGGCTCGGGCTCGGCCCGCTCGGCGTGGCGCTCGACGAGCGCGGGCGGATCGTGGCCGATCAAAAATACGCGACCTCGGTCCCCGGCATCTATGCGATCGGCGATGCCATCGCCGGGCCGATGCTCGCCCACAAGGCGATGGATGAGGGCACCGTGCTCGCCGAGATCCTGGCCGGCCAGGCGGCGCACGTGAACTACGACGCGATTCCGGGCGTCGTTTACACCTGGCCGGAGGCGGCCGCGGTCGGCAAGACCGAGGAGGAGCTGAAAGCGGCCAGCATCGCCTACAAGAGCGGGAAATACCCGTTCACCGCCAATCCGCGCGCTCGCGCCATGGGCGAGACGGAGGGGTTCGTGAAGATCCTCGCCGATGCGAAGACCGATGCCGTGCTCGGTGCGCACATCGTCGGCCCCGATGCCGGCACGCTGATCGCCGAGCTGGTGACGGTGATGGAGTTCGGCGCCTCGGCCGAGGATATCGCCATCGCCTCGCACGCCCACCCGACGCTGAACGAGGCGGTGAAGGAAGCGGCCCTCGCGGTCGACGGCCGCGCCATTCACCTCTAGAGCGTGATCGCCGGAGGTGGGATCACCGGAGGCGTTCGATCACGCGGGAAAAACAAAGCCTGGAGCGGGATGGGTGAGCGCAAGCGATCCTATCCCGCTCTAGCCGGGGCACATGCGCCCGCTCGCGCTCACCATGGGTGAGCCGGCCGGGATCGGGGGCGAGATCACGCTCGCCGCCTGGCAGGCGCTGCGCGGCGAAGGGCCGGTTTTCTTCGCGATCGACGATCCCGCGCGGCTCGCAGCGCTCGCAGCCTCCCTCGGTCGGGCGATGGCGATCGAGGCGATCGCCACCCCCGAAGAGGCGCCGGCGCGCTTCGCCGAGGCGCTGCCGGTGCTGCCGCTCGCGCTCGCCGCGCCCGCCGTGCCGGCCAAGCCCGACCCGCGCAATGCCCCGGCGGTGATCGCGGCGATCGAGCGCGCGGTTGCGCTGGTGCA